>NZ_JBVIVP010000005.1:52443-510681 GCF_055595445.1 Streptomyces sp. NPDC040432
TACCCACCGCCGGACCCGCCAACATCGTCGCGGCATGATCGAGCCCGCCCCCGACGGACCCACCGGGAGCACCGGGAGGCGCAGGCGGCTGCCCCGCGCCAGGAGCGCCGGGAGCGCCGGGAGCGCCGGGCGGACCGGGCGGCGTCGGAGGCCGACCCACCGCCGGACCCGCCAACATCGTCGCGGCATGATCGAGCCCGCCCCCGACGGACCCACCGGGAGCACCGGGAGGCGCAGGCGGCTGCCCCGCACCGGGAGCGCCGGGAGCACCGGGCGGCTGCGGGGGCCCACCGGCCGCGCCGGCCGCACCCGCCACGCCGGCCGCCCCACCGGCGGAGCCGCCCGCGGGGCCACCCGGCCGGGAGACCTGGGCCTTGCTGGTCGGGGCGTCGGCGATGTCCGCCGCCTCCGGGCGCGGCCCCACCGCGGGTACGACGGCCGTCCTCGGCAGTTGGCTGCCACCGGGCATCAGCGTGGTCCGCGCCTCCGGAGCCACACCGGTGGACGAGGGCGCTTCCTCCAGGTCCGATCCGGAGAGCGGCGGCGCGAACACCGTCGCGGGGAGGGGCACGGAGGCCTCGTCGGCGCCTGAGTTCACGTCGGTCCCGGCCCAGGGCGTGGCCCCGGTCGGTACCCCGTCGTTCGCGGTCGGCTCGTACGGGACCTCGCCCCCGCGCCGCAGCGGGACCGGCTCGCCGGCGGCGCCGGGAGCCGGCGCGGGCTCGGGGGCCGGGACGACCGGAGCGGGCGGGGCGGGCGACACCGGCGACGGAGAGGCCGGTGCCGAGGAGGAGCCCCCGCTCCGCGGGATCCCCGCCCGGTCGGCCGCCTCCTGGAGCCACTCCGGCGGGCTCAGCATGAACGAGGTCATCTCGGAGTCGATCCGCGGTTGCGGCACCGAGGGTTCGGCGGGGGCCGTCGCGGCCGCGGCGCCGTATTCCTCCTCGTACCGCCTGATGACCTCGCCGACCGGCAGCCCCGGCCACAGCGTCACCTCGCCGCTGTCCCGCGCGATGACCAGCCGCTGCCGGCCGCCGCCGGACACCGGACCGGTGGGCCGGTCCTCGGCCCACACGACGAACCCGAGACCGAACTCGCGTACGCGCACCTCCCGGTGCTGGTAGGCGGGGACGTCCCCGTTGATCCACTCCTCGGCGCGTTCCTGCGCCTGCGCAAACGTCACCACAGTGCGATCAACCCTCCATGCCCGGACTCAGCACCGGAACCGAACGTGCGAATCCGCCGTCCACCATCAGACCGGCCACCGTCTCCAGCTCCGGCGGGTTGCCCGCCAGGCGCTCCAGGAAGGCATCGAAATCGGCACCGCACGGCAGCAGCAACTGATCCACCCGTTCCTGCACCGACCAACCGTCCCGGTCGCGCGCGTCGTCGAACGGGGAGAACCAGACGGAACCGATCGCCTGGCCCTTCACCTTCACCGCGATCAATCCGCCCTGTACGAAGGCCACGCTCAGGTAGTCCTTCGTCAGGTGGTCGCGCAGGCACTTGTTGACGTAGACGAGGTCGTTGATCGCCGCCTCGTCGCGCACCGTGAAGAACGGCTGGTCGACGAGCAGGCCCAGTTCCACGAACAGGCCGGCTCCCACGGGGGCGCAGCCGCCCGCCGCCTTGAGGAAGGACCGGTACGCCTCGGGCAGCCGGTAGCCGAGGTCCTCCTCGACGCCCTGCACCTGCTGCTCGGACACCGACACCAGCGTCTTGGGCAGTTCCAGGTGCGCCGGGCGCACTTCCTGGAGGGGACGCGTACCGCGCTTGTCGTGGTCGACCGGGGCCGTCGCGAGACCGGCGTGGTGCCGCAGCAGCGCCTTGACCTCGACGGGGACCAGCTCCATCCGGCGCGTCCCGGCGACGTGGTGCCAGGTCCAGCCGTGCGGGGTCGCCACGGGTCCGACGGTGTCCCACAGCTCGTGGCCCGCCGCGCGCATCGCCGCGTTCGCGGAGACGCAGTCCGTCAGGCGCAGCTCGTCGACGCCGAAGCCCTCCGGGGGCTCGGCGATCTCCACCGCGGCACGCGCGTAGCGCGAGAAATCGGGATGACCGTCCCCGTCCATCCGCACTCCATGGGGATGGCGGGCGGCCCGGACCGGGTCCGGGAAGTGCACGACCTGCCCCGAGTAAGCGGCGTTGGGTGGCGCGGCCTGCTGCCCGAGCCGACCTGTCGTCATGGCGGTAGCCCCCTGCTGGATCTGGCTGGTTCGCCACAGCCTAAGCGTTCGGGCAAGACCGGCACCCGTCCCTACCCAGTGCGCACGCGCACCAGGCAGGAACATCCGAATTGATACGAATATTCGACCCCGCTTCCACACGGCAGGTGACATTTGACAGGCTGTCCCCGCAGCACGGGGGCGTGCGCGACAGCGGCCACCACCGCCGCCACGGGAGGGAAGGCGCGACCATGCAGACCGCGACACCAGGAAACACGGCAACCCGCACCGACCACGCGGAACCGACGGACGCCGGCGCCACCGGCGATCCCCGCCTGCGCTGGAGCAGCACCGACGGCGCCGCACCGCCCGTCCTGCGCTTCCGCCGGGACGGAATCCTGCCCACCGTCGCCGCCGCGCTCTCCGTGCGCGGCGAGACCCTGACGGGCACCGCCGGCAAGGCCGACCAGCCTCCCGTGCTCCACCCGCTCGTCCAGGACTTCCTCGACACCCTCACCAGCGGCCAGCGCGAACGCTTCACCGGCCGGTGCCCGGAGGCGATCCTGATCTCCCGCCACCTCGCCGCCGTGGAAGGCGCCCGCAGCAGGCGCGCCTCCCGCAAGCCCCTGACCGCCGGCGAGGCCCGCCGGTCCCTCAAGCACTCCCGGATCACCGCCCGCCGCATCCGGGAGGACGGCGACCCGCTGCACGGCAGCTACGCACCGCCCTGCCGCTCCTGCGACCCGCTCCTCAACCACTTCGGCGTACGCCCCGTCGACCTCACCCACCCCGAGTAGCCACCATGACCGCCTCCTCAGCCTCCTACGACCGCTCCTCGGCCACCCGTTTCCCGGGTCCCGTGGACTCCGCGCTGCGCACCGCCGGCTGGGAGCCCGGCCGCTGGGACATCAAGCAGGCCGAGTACTGGGCCGACGCGCTGCGCGACCACACCACCCCGGCCGGCCACCGCCACACCGTCTTCCCCGCGGCCGTCGAGGCCTGGGCGGAGTTCGGCGGGCTCATCGTGGCCGCACCCGGGACCGGCCGCCAGATAGCCCCGACCCCGATCCGTCTCGACCCGCTCACCGGCCTGCACCTGGCCCGCACCTTCGCCGACCTCGGCCGGGCCCTGTCGACCCGGCTCTGCCCGCTCGGGGTGGACTCCGACGGCGCGTCCCACCTGGCGATCGACCGCGAGGGCCGCGTCTACGGCATCGACCACACGGGCGACTGGTACCTGGGCGCCGGCCTCGACGAGGCCCTGACCCTGCTCCTGACGGGCCTCCAACCGGTCCGCCTGAGCACGGAGCCCTGAGCCCCCGCCACCGACCCCGGACACGGCCGCGGGCGGGGAATCCGGTGACCCGGCCCCCCGCCCCGTCCCGCCGGCGGGACCCTACGCCGGCCGCACGCGCGGCAACACCGCCGAGACCCGGAAGCCACCGGCGTCCGTCGGCCCCGACACGAACACGCCGCCGAGGCCCACGACCCGCTCGCGCATCCCGACGAGCCCGTTGCCCCCGCTCGGCAGCCCGGGCCGGGTCACGTCGGCCGCGCAGGGCCCGTTCTCCACCTGCATGGCGACCTCCCCGTCCCGGTGCGCCAGCCGTACGACGACCCGCGCGCCCGGCGCGTGCTTGTGGCAGTTGGTCAAGGCCTCCTGCACCACGCGGTAGGCGGTCTGCTCCACCTCCGCCGGGTACGTGACCTCCCGCCCCTCCCCCTGCACCAGCAGCTCGACGACCATCCCGGCCGTCCGGGACTGCCCGATGAGCGCCTCCAACTCCTCCAGCGAGGGCCCTTCGTCGAATCCCCCCGCGGGCGGGCACGCCGCAGGCGGGGGCGCCACCGGCTTCGAGGACCCGGACCGCAGCACGCCGAGCATCTCCCGCAGTTCCGTGAGGGCCTGCCGGCCCATGTCCCCGACCAGCGCGGCGTTGCGCGCCGCCTTCGCGGGATCCTTCGCGGCGACGGCCTGGAGGGCCGCGGCGTGCACGACCATCAGGGACACCCGGTGCGCCACGACGTCGTGCATCTCGCGCGCGATCCGCGTCCGTTCCTCCGTACGGGCCCATTCGGCCCGCTCCTCCGCCCGGTCCGCCAGCAGCGACAGCTCGCGCTCCAGCGAGTCGGCGCGCTCCTGGAGGCTCTCCATCAGTCGGCGTCGGGCGCCCACGTACAGGCCGAGGAGCACGGGCGGCACGGTCAGCGCCACCGCCATGAACGCGGACAGCACGAACACGAGCGTGCTGTCGGCCTCGACGTCGCCCCGGGTGCGCAGGTATGTCACGACGAACGTCCCTGCGAGTGCCATCGGGGCGAGCGTCGCCACGATCCGCCGCGGCACCTCGGACGCGGCGAGCGTGTAGAGCCCGACCACCCCCAGCAGGAAGCCCATCATCGCCGGGGTCACGGCGATGCCCACCAGGGCCACCGCGATGGGCCAGCGGCGCCTCAGCACCAGCGTGGACCCCACCACCAGCCCGAACAGCACCCCGACGACCACGGGCACGCCCGCCTCGCGGGCGGTCGGCACCCCTTCCAGGGCGCACTCGACGGCGGACACCACCCCCAGCCCCACGTCCAGGACGGCACCCCGCCGCCGCTCCCACCACCAGGGCCCGTCCCGCTCGGCCCCGCCCCGTTCTTCCCCCGTACCGGTCATGCCGACCAGCGTACGCAGGGGGTCCCGCGCCCGGGCGAGCCGATTTCCGCGGGCGCGGGCACGGCGCGCGTACGACGAGGCGCTGATCCATTCCGTCGCGTCGAGGCGTGGTGTTGCGGCATAGTAGGTGCCGTCGAATCAACCGGCGGGTGTTACCGTCCGGTTCGATAGGGATATTCCCCTGTGGTGTAATTGGCAGCACTGAGGCTTTTGGTGCCTTATGTCCGGGTTCGAGTCCTGGCGGGGGAGCTTCGCACGTTCGGGTCCCGACCTCCACGGTCGGGACCCGGCTTCGTTTGTGGATGTTGGGGCCCGGCTATCCTTCACGGGTCCACCACCCGAAGCCGAAGGGCACACCCGTGAGCGCAACCCGCCCGGCAGCCGTCGTCGTACTCGCAGCGGGTGAAGGCACCCGCATGAAGTCGGCCACTCCCAAGGTTCTGCACGAGATCAGCGGGCGCTCGCTCGTCGGTCACGTGGTCGCCGCATCCCGCGAACTGGACCCCACCCACCTCGTGGTCGTCGTGGGTCACGCCCGCGAGCAGGTCACCGAGCACCTCGCCGCGATCGACGCCGACGTGCGCACCGCCGTCCAGTACGAGCAGAACGGCACCGGGCACGCCGTCCGGATGGCGCTGGAGGAGCTCGGCGGACCGGTCGACGGGACCGTGGTCGTGGTCTGCGGCGACACCCCGCTGCTGACCGGCAGGACCCTCGGCGCCCTGGTCGCCACGCACGAGGCGGACGGCAACGCCGTCACCGTGCTCACGGCCGAGGTGCCGGACTCCACCGGCTACGGGCGCATCGTCCGCGACGCGGGCACCGGCGCCGTCACCGCGATCGTCGAGCACAAGGACGCCACCGACGCCCAGCGCGCGATCCGTGAGATCAACTCCGGCGTCTTCGCCTTCGACGGGGCCCTGCTGTCCGACGCCCTCGGCAAGGTCCGCACGGACAACAGCCAGGGCGAGGAGTACCTCACCGACGTCCTCGGCATCCTGCGCGAGGCCGGACACCGCGTCGGCGCGGCCGTCGGCGCGGACCACCGGCAGATCCTCGGGATCAACAACCGGGTCCAGCTGGCCGAGGCCCGTGCGCTGCTGAACGCGCGCCTGCTGGAGCGGGCCATGCTCGCCGGCGTGACGGTCGTGGACCCGGCGAGCACCTTCATCGACGTGTCGGTGACCTTCGGGCAGGACGCCCTGATCCACCCGGGCACCCAGCTGCTCGGGAACACGCACGTGGCCGAGGGTGCCGAGGTCGGCCCCAACACCCGCCTGAAGGACACCCGGGTGGGTCCGCGGGCGCGCGTGGACAACACGGTCGCGGACACGGCCGTGATCGGGGAATCGGCGAGCGTCGGCCCGTTCGCATACCTGCGACCGGGCACGAACCTCGGCCCCAGGGCCAAGGCCGGCACGTACGTCGAGATGAAGAACGCGACGATCGGCGAGGGCACCAAGGTGCCGCACCTGTCGTACGTCGGCGACGCGACGATCGGCGACCACACGAACATCGGCGCGGCCAGCGTGTTCGTGAACTACGACGGCGAGCACAAGCACCACACGACCGTCGGCTCACACTGCAAGACGGGATCCGACAACATGTTTGTGGCTCCCATCACCATCGGGGACGGCGCCTACACGGCCGCCGGCTCGGTGATCACCAAGGACGTGCCGCCCGGCGCCCTGGCCGTGGCCCGCGGCCAGCAGCGGAATATCGAGGGCTGGGTGGCCCGCAAGCGTCCCGGCAGCGCGGCGGCGACGGCCGCGCAGTCGACCGCGGACAAGGACCCCGGCCGCCCGTGAGGTGAACTGGCCGGAAACAGGTGCGCCCGCGACGGCGTACCGTGATAGGTGCACGCAATTCGGCTGGCTCACCGTGTGCGGGACGGACGCGCACGGGGGCGAGCAGCTTTCAGACGTCTGAGGAGACTGTGCTGTGACCGGGATCAAGACGACCGGCGAGAAGAAGCTGATGCTCTTCTCCGGCCGCGCCCACCCCGAGCTGGCCGAGGAGGTCGCACACCAGCTGGGAGTCGGCCTCGTGCCGACCAAGGCTTTCGACTTCGCGAACGGTGAGATCTACGTCCGCTTCCAGGAGTCGGCGCGCGGCGCGGACTGCTTCCTGATCCAGAGCCACACGGCTCCGATCAACAAGTGGATCATGGAGCAGCTGATCATGATCGACGCGCTCAAGCGCGCGTCGGCCCGCTCCATCACCGTGATCGTCCCGTCCTACGGCTACGCCCGTCAGGACAAGAAGCACAAGGGTCGCGAGCCGATCTCGGCCCGTCTGGTCGCGGACCTGCTGAAGACCGCGGGTGCGGACCGCATCCTCACGGTCGACCTGCACACCGACCAGATCCAGGGCTTCTTCGACGGCCCGGTCGACCACCTGTCGGCCCTCTCGGTCCTCGCGGACTACGTCGGCGCCAAGGTGGACCGCACCAAGCTGACGATCGTCTCCCCGGACGCCGGCCGCGTGCGCGTCGCCGACCGCTGGTGCGACCGCCTGGACGCGCCGCTGGCGATCGTGCACAAGCGCCGCGACAAGGACGTCGCCAACCAGGTGACCGTCCACGAGGTCGTCGGTGAGGTCCGGGGCCGCGTCTGCGTCCTGGTCGACGACATGATCGACACCGGTGGCACCATCTGCGCCGCCGCCGACGCGCTGTTCGCGCACGGCGCCGAGGACGTCATCGTGACGGCCACGCACGGCATCCTGTCGGGCCCGGCCGCCGACCGGCTGAAGAACTCCAAGGTCAGCGAGTTCGTGTTCACGAACACCCTGCCGGACCCGTCCGACCTGGAGCTCGACAAGATCACCGTGCTGTCGATCGCCCCGATGATCGCCCGCGCGGTGCGCGAGGTCTTCGAGGACGGTTCGGTGACGAGCCTCTTCGAGGAGCAGCAGTAACCGTTCCTCGGTTAGATCCTTTTGGTGCGGCCTCCCCCGCCCGGGTACACTCCACGAGTTGCTCGGCGAGGGAGGCCGCACCCGTTTCGGGTTCGGACGCTCCGTTATCGACGCGCTCTTCGTAGCAGGCCGTTCCGGCCGGGTGACTGTCGTCCATTTCCGTCACCCCACGAGGAGTGAGCATGTCCGAGGTCAAGCTTTCCGCCAAGATCCGTGACACCTTCGGCAAGGGCTCCGCCCGCCAGGCCCGTCGCGACGCCCTGACCCCCGGTGTCATCTACGGCCACGGCACCGAGCCGAAGCACGTCAACGTCGACGCCCACGCCCTCCAGCTGGCGCTGCGCACCCCGAACGTCCTGCTCTCCCTGGACCTGGGCGACGCCGGCACCGAGCTGGTCATCCCGAAGGCCGTGCAGAAGCACCCGCTGAAGCGCTCGATCTCGCACGTCGACTTCCTGATCGTCAAGAAGGGCGAGAAGGTCACCGTCGACGTCGCGATCGTCACCGAGGGCGAGCTGGCCGCCGGCGGCAACATGCTGGAGACCCTCCAGAACACCATCTCCGTCGAGGCCGAGGCCACCCACATCCCGACCGAGGTCACCGTCTCCATCGCGGGCCTTGAGGCCGGCGACACCATCCACGCCAAGGACCTGGTCCTCCCGAAGGGCACCACCCTGGCCGTCGACGGCGACATCGCCGTCCTCCAGGTCGTGGCCCCGCAGGCCGAGGAGCCGGCCGCCGAGGCCGAGGGCACCGAGGCCTGAGCCTCGCCCCACCCCCTCAGCAGTTGCTGACCGACCGCCGTCCGGCTCCACTGGAGCGGGACGGCGGTCGTTCTCGTGTACGGGCTCAACGCGTAAGGAGCTTTTGATGTCGGACGACGCGGCGCCCTGGCTGGTCGTCGGCCTGGGCAACCCCGGGCCGGAGTACGCGGGCAACCGCCACAACATCGGGTTCATGGTGGCCGACCTGCTGGCCGAGCGGATCGGCGGCAGGTTCAAGGCGCACAAGGCCCGGGCCCAGGTGGTCGAGGGCCGCATCGGCCCGCCGGGCCCGGCGAACCGCCGGGTGGTGCTGGCGAAGCCGATGTCGTTCATGAACCTGTCGGGCGGCCCGGTGACGGCCCTGCGCGACTTCTACAAGGTCCCGACCGAGCGGATCATCGCGATCCACGACGAGTTGGACATCGACTATCCGACGCTGCGCCTGAAACTGGGCGGCGGCGACAACGGGCACAACGGCCTGAAATCGATGACGAAGGCGATGGGCCCGGACTACCACCGGGTCCGCTGCGGCATCGGCAGGCCGCCCGGTCGGATGCAGGTCGCCGACTTCGTGCTGAAGGACTTCTCCTCGACGGAGCGCAAGGAACTGGACTGGTTCGTGGACCGGTCCGCCGACGCCGTGGAGAGCCTGATCCAGGAGGGCCTGGAGCGGGCCCAGTCCACGTACAACTCGTAGGGCGTACGGGAAGGGCCCCCGTCACCGGAGGAATCCGGTGACGGGGGCCCTTCCCGCGTGCGGGCGCGGGTCAGCCGGTGTTGCGCAGGCCGGCGGCGACGCCGTTGACGGTGAGCAGCAGGGCGCGGGCCAGCAGCGGGTCCGCCTCCTCGCCGCGTGCGACGGCCGCGCGCTGGCGGGCCAGCAGGGAGACCTGGAGGTAGGAGATCGGGTCCAGGTAGGCGTCGCGGACGGCGAAGGTCTGCTGGAGGACCGGGTTGGAGTCCAGGAGCTCCTTGCCGCCGGTGATGCGCAGCACCTCGCGGACGGTCAGCTCGTGCTCGGCCTCGATGCGGGCGAACACGTGCTTGAGGTTCTCCGGGACGAGCGTGTCGACGTAGTGCCGCGCGATGCGCAGGTCGGTCTTGGCGAGGGTCATCTCGACGTTGGAGAGGAAGTTGCGGAAGAAGTGCCAGCGCTCCCCCATCTCGCCGAGGGCCGCGTCCTGGCCGGCCTCGCGCAGCGCCTTGAGGCCGGAGCCGACGCCGTACCAACCGGGGACGATCTGGCGGGACTGGGTCCAGCCGAACACCCACGGGATGGCGCGCAGTCCGTCGAGGCCGGCGCCGGAGTCGGGGCGGCGGGAGGGACGGGACCCCAGGTGCAGGTCGGCGAGCTGGTCCACGGGGGTGGCCGCGAAGAAGTACGAGGGCAGGTCCGGGTCCTCGACGAGCGCCCGGTAGGCGCCGTGCGCGGCGTCGGACACGATGTCCATGGCCGCGTCCCAGCGGGCGAGGGCCTCGTCGGACTGGCGGGGCGCGGTGTGCAGGGCGGAGGCCTGCAGGGTGGCCGCGACGGTCAGTTCCAGGTTCTCGCGGGCCAGCGAGGGGACGAGGTACTTGTCGGAGATGACCTCGCCCTGCTCGGTGACCTTGATCTCGCCTTCGAGGGTGCCCCAGGGCTGCGCGAGGATCGCGTCGTGCGAGGGGCCGCCACCGCGGCCGACGGTGCCGCCGCGGCCGTGGAAGAGGCGCAGGCGCACGCCGTAGCGGTGCGCGACGTCGCGGAGCCGGCGCTGGGCGCGGTGGATCTCCCACTGGGAGGTGGTGATGCCGCCGAACTTGGAGGAGTCGGAGTAGCCGAGCATGACCTCCTGGACGTCGCCGCGCAGGGAGACGAGGCGCCGGTAGGAGGGGTCGGCGAGCATCTCGTCGAGGATGACGTCGGCGGCGCGGAGCTCGTCGGTGGTCTCCAGGAGCGGGACGATGCCGATCTTGGCCCAGCCGCCGTGGAGGTCGAGGAGGCCGGCCTCGCGGGCGAGGACGGCCGCGGCGAAGACGTCGTCGGCGCCCTGGCACATCGAGATGATGTAGGACTCGATGACCTCGGGGCCGAACTTCTCGAAGGCGTCCTTGATCGCGCCGAAGACGCCGAGGGTCTTCTGCCCGGCCGCGTCGAGCGGTGCCGGGGTGGGGGCCAGCGGCCGTCGCGAGCGCAGCTCCTTGGCGAGGAGCTTCTGCCGGTAGTCGCGCGGCATGTCGGCGTAGCGCCAGGACTCCTCGCCGAGCCGGTCGAAGAGCTGGCCGAGGGCGTGGTGGTGGGCGTCGGCGTGTTCGCGCACGTCCATGGTCGCCAGCTGGAGGCCGAAGGCGGCCAGCGTGCGGATGGTGCGGTCCATCCGGCCGTCGGCGAAGAGCGCGCCCCGGTGCTCGCGCAGCGAGGTCTGGATGAGGGTGAGGTCGGTGAGCAGCTCGGCGGTGCCGAGGTAGTCGCGACCCTCCTCGTGCGCGGTGCCCTTGGCGAGGCGGTCGCGGGTGTTGACCAGCTTCTGCCGGATGCAGGTGGCCTTCAGGCGGTACGGCTCCTCGGCGTTCAGCCGCTTGTAGCGGGGGCTGATCTCGGGGAGGCGTTCCAGGTCGGCCTGGAGGGAGGTGAGGAGTTCCTCGGTGGCGCCGGTGTAGCGGATGGAGTTGGACAGCAGACCGCGCAGGAAGTCGATCAGCTCCAGGGCGTCGGAGATGCCGTGCTCGTGCTGGAGGATCAGGACGTCGCGGGTGACGTCGGGCGTGACGTTGGGGTTGCCGTCGCGGTCGCCACCGATCCAGGTGCCGAAGGTGAGCGGGCGGGTGCCCGCGGGGATCTCGACGCCGACGCGCTGGAGCTCGGCGGCGAGGTCCTCCAGGACGTCGCCGACGGCGCCCGCGTGCAGCTCGTCGAGGTAGTAGATGGCGTTGCGGGCCTCGTCCGCGGGCTCGGGACGGACCACGCGCAGTTCGTCGGTCTGCCAGACGAGGTCGATGTTCTCGGCGAGCCGCAGGTCGTGGCGGCGGCGCTCGCCGGCGCCCGAGACGGGCTCCTCCAGGAGCGCGGCGATGCGGCGCAGCTTGTTCAGGACGCTGCGGCGGGCCGCCTCGGTGGGGTGCGCGGTGAAGACGGGCCGGACGTTGAGGTTCTTGACCGTCTGCCGCAGGTGCTCGGGGTCCGCGTCCTTGAGCATGTCGGCGGTGCGGGCGAGGAGCCCGCCCTCGGCGGCGCGGTGGGCCCGGAGCTCCTTGCCGCGGTGGACCTGCTCGGTGACGTTGGCGAGGTGGAAGTAGGTGGAGAAGGCGCGCACCAGCTTGGCGGCGGTCTCCAGGTCGGTGTCGCCGAGGAGGGTGGCCGCGGCTTCGCCGTCGGTGCGCGTCAGCGCGCGGACGCGTTCGACGAGGTCGAGGAGGTCCTGGCCCTCCTGGCGTACGAGGGTCTCCCCGAGGAGGTCGCCGAGGCGGCGGATGTCCGCGCGCAGCTCGGCGTTGGCCGTGTCCGCGGCGTTG
Organism: Streptomyces sp. NPDC040432; assembly: GCF_055595445.1. Taxonomy (NCBI): domain Bacteria; kingdom Bacillati; phylum Actinomycetota; class Actinomycetes; order Kitasatosporales; family Streptomycetaceae; genus Streptomyces; species Streptomyces sp. NPDC040432. Next base: position 64,446 of record NZ_JBVIVP010000005.1, read on the forward strand.
GCGGATACGGGGGTGGCGGGGGCCTGGTCAGCACTGCTCACAGGTGCGGCTCCTTGCAGTGTTCGAGCGCTACTGGGCGGGGGGCTGCCCGGGTGCGCGCGGCGGTGCCGCGTCCTGATGCGCAGCTCGGGCTGCCCGTGCGGACCGCGCTGTCCGACGAGAACAGGATAGGTGGCCCGTGCCGCTGCCCGGTCAGGGTGCCCGTCCAGTGGACGGGCGCGGCGCCGCGACGCGGCGCCCGGGGGAGGTCGCGGGCGTGCTCCTCTTGCCGGATGCGGGACCTTTGCCATACTTACGACGCCGTAGGTTACGGACCCGTAGGTCCGCGCCCGGCGCCTGCCGACTCCTCACCCCCCGGGGGAACCCCCATGACCACCAGTCCGGACCTGATCGAGGACGCGCCCTCGTCCTCCGCGCGCGGAAGCGGTACCCCGTCCGAACCGTCCGCCACGCTCGGCGGGGAGAACAAGCGGTCCATCGAGCAGATCGCCCTGCTGCTGTTCATCACCGTCCCCTTCCTCGCGCTGCTGGCGGCGATCCCGCTGGCCTGGGGCTGGGGGGTGAGCTGGCTGGACGTCGGCCTGATGGTGTTCATGTACTTCCTCGCCTGCCACGGCATCACCATCGGCTTCCACCGGTACTTCACGCACGGTTCCTTCAAGGCGAAGCGGCCCCTGCGGATCGCCCTGGCGATCATGGGGTCGATGGCGGTGGAGGGTCCGCTGGTGCGCTGGGTCGCGGACCACCGCAAGCACCACAAGTACTCCGACCACGAGGGCGACCCGCATTCGCCGTGGCGGTTCGGCGAGACGCTGCCGGCCCTGATGAAGGGCCTGTGGTGGGCGCACATCGGATGGCTCTTCGACGAGGAGCAGACGGACCAGCAGAAGTACGCCCCGGACCTGATCAAGGACCCGGCGATCCGACGGATCTCGCGCGACTTCATCTACTGGACGATGTTCTCGCTGGCGATCCCGCCGCTGGTGGGCGGTCTGGTGACGATGTCCTGGTGGGGCGCGTTCACGGCGTTCTTCTGGGGTTCGCTGGTGCGCGTGGCGCTGCTCCACCACGTGACCTGGTCGATCAACTCGATCTGTCACGCCGTGGGCAAGCGGCCGTTCAGGTCCCGGGACCGCAGCGGCAACGTGTGGTGGCTGGCGGTGCTGTCCTGCGGGGAGTCCTGGCACAACCTGCACCACGCCGACCCGACGTCGGCGCGGCACGGCGTGCTGCGCGGGCAGGTCGATTCGAGCGCGCGGCTGATCCGCTGGTTCGAGCAGCTGGGATGGGCGTCGGACGTGCGGTGGCCCTCGGCCGACCGGATCGCCGCCCGACGCCAGGAAAAGATGACGAACCCGGCATGATGGGGGACGTGGCGATCGACGGCAGCAGTTCCAGCAGCGACAAGCCCCGGCGAGGCCGTCGGGTCCGGATGACGGGCGCCGAGAGGCGTCAGCAACTGCTGGACATCGGCCGCACCCTGTTCGCGGAGAAGGGCTTCGAGGGCACGTCGGTGGAGGAGATCGCGGCCAAGGCCGGGGTGTCCAAGCCGGTGGTGTACGAGCACTTCGGCGGCAAGGAGGGCCTGTACGCGGTGGTGGTCGACCGCGAGATGCGCCAACTGCTGGACGGGGTGACGGGGGCCCTGACCGCCGGGCATCCGCGGGAGCTCCTGGAACAGGCCGCGTTCGCCCTGCTCGACTACATCGAGAGCTATACGGACGGCTTCCGGATCCTGGTCCGGGATTCGCCCGTGGCCCAGTCGACGGGCACCTTCGCCTCGCTGATCAGCGACATCGCCACGCAGGTCGAGGACATCCTGGGGTTGGAGTTCAAGGCCCGCGGGTTCGATCCGAAGCTGGCGCCGCTGTACGCGCAGGCGCTCGTCGGGATGGTGGCGCTGACGGGCCAGTGGTGGCTGGAGACCCGGCAGCCGAAGAAGGCCGAGGTCGCCGCGCACCTGGTGAACCTGTCCTGGCACGGGCTGGAGAACCTGGAGGCCAGACCCAGGCTCGTGGGACACCGCAAGAACTGAGCGGCGGAACCGGCGACGGCGCCCCGTCACCGGAAGATCCGGTGGCGGGGCGCCGTCGCGTCGGGTTGCTACGAGCGGGGTCCGGACGGTCCCCGCTCGGCCGGGTCGTGCGCCTCAAGGAACTCCAGCCGGTTGCCCACCGGGTCCTCGGAGTAGAAGCGCTTGTGGCCCGGCAGGTCGTCGTCCCACACCACCCGCGCCCCGCGCTCGCGGAGCCGGCGCGCGTACTCCTCGATGCCGGTCACCCGCAGGCCCGGGTGCGCCTTGCGGGCGGGACGGAAGTCCTCCTCCACCCCGAGGTGCAGCTGGACGGCGCCGACGGCGAACCAGCAGCCGCCCCGGGCGGCGAGGACGGGTGGTTTGGTCAGCTCCGTCATGCCGAGGACGCCCGCGTAGTAGGCGCGCAGCGCGTCCTCGGAGTCGGGGGGCGCCGCGAGTTGCACGTGGTCGACGGCGGTCAGCACGGTCAGGCCTCCTTGCGGGCGATGGCGAAGATGCGGCGGAAGGGGAAGACGGTGCCGCGGGGGCCGGGCGGGTAGGCCTGGCGCAGCGCCTCGCGGTATTCGGCGAGGAAGGTCTCGACGGCCTCCCGGTCGTCGCCCAGGGCGGTCAGGACGGGCCTCAGGGCGGTGCCCTTGACCCAGTCGAGCACCGGGTCGGGTCCTTGCAGCAGCTGGTGGTAGGTGGTCTCCCACACGTCGACGGCGCACCCGAGCTCGGTGAATCGGGCGAGGTACTCGGCGGGTTCGAGGAGGTGGACGTAGCGGGCGCCGTGCCCGGCGAGGCGCGAGTGCCAGCGCGGGGTGTCGCACAGTTCGGCCAGCAGCCGGTGGCTGGGGGCGCCGAAGTTGCCGGGGATCTGGAAGGCGAAGGTGCCGCCGGGCCGCAGCCCGTGGATCCAGGCCGCGAAGGACCCGGGGTGGCTGGGCACCCATTGCAGGGCCGCGTTGGAAACGATCAGGTCGTAGGTCTCCTCGGGCATCCAGTCGGCGATGTCGCCGTGCCGGAAGTCGAGCCGGCCGCCGCCCGCGGTGGGACCGGCGTACTCCGCCGTGGCGCGGGCGAGCATCTCGGGCGACAGGTCGAAGCCGGTGATCCGGGCCTCGGGCCAGCGTTCGGCGAGGAGGGCGGTGACGTTGCCGGGGCCGCAGCCGAGGTCGGCGATGCGCAGGCCGGGGCTCTCGTCGGACTTCGCGGGAGGCGTGGGCAGCTCGGATATGCGCGTCAGCAGGTCGAGGAAGGGGCGGGTTCGGTGTCCCGCGTGCCGGAGGTATTGCTGGGGGTCCCAGGTGGGTGCGGACGGGGTGGAACCGTCCAGGGCCGGGGGGCGCACGGCCGGCGCGATGTCGGAATGCATGTTCGAAGCCTCCCTACTGGTGGGGCGAGTGGAAGCGGAAGCCGTTCCGGCCACCTCCATGCCCCATGGTCGGCCAGAATATATCTCGAAGTCAAGATTCTTGATTTCAAGAGACTTCATATCGACAGACCCCTTACACTGATCCGCATGGAGGACGAGGTCGACCGACTGGTCGCGGCATGGCGGCGAGAGCGCCCTGACCTCGACGTGGAACCACTTGAGGTGCTCAGTCGGGTCAGCCGGCTCGCGCGCCACCTCGACCGCGCCCGCAGGCTGGCCTTCGCCGAGCACGGGCTGGAGCCGTGGGAGTTCGACGTGCTGACATCGCTGCGGCGCGCGGGCGCGCCCTACCAGCTGTCCCCCGGGCAACTCCTGACGCAGACGCTCGTCACCTCGGGCACCATGACCAACCGCATCGACCGGCTCGCCAAGAAGGGCCTCGTCGAACGGCTCCCCGACCCCAACGACCGTCGGGGCGTACTGGTGCGGCTGACGCCGGAGGGGCGCGACCGCGCCGACCAGTCCCTCGCGGGTCTGCTGGCCCAGGAACGGGCGATCCTGGCCCAGCTCTCGACGGCGCAGCGCGGCGACCTCGCCGGGCTGCTACGCCAGTTGACCGCTCCGTTCGACAACGTCCCCGGGTAGACCGGCCAGTTCGGCGGGCCGTACGCCCGCCCGCCTGGCCAGGGCCACGGCCGCCAGCGTGGAGTGCACGCCCAGCTTGCCCAGCACGTTCTGCATGTGGGTGCGGACGGTGTGCGGGGACAGGAACAGCCTGGCCGCCACGTCCTTGCGGCCCAGCCCCGCCACCATGCAGCGGAGCACCTCGTGCTCCCTCGGGGTGAGCGACTCGACGAGCCGTTCGCTGTCCGTGCGGTGCTTGCGGGCGGCGGTGAGCTCCCGCAACACTCCGGTGAGCAGCGCGGGCGGCAGGTGGGTCTCCTCGCGCAGCACCCCCCGGATGACGGCGAGCAGCCGGGACAGCGAGCAGTCCTTCGCCACCCACCCGGAAGCGCCCGCCTGGAGGGCCAGCGCGGCCCTGCGGGGATCGTCCCGTTCGGCGAGGACCACGGTGCGGACCCCGGGATGGGTGACGCGCACCCCGGCGACCAGCGCGATCCCGTCCGGTCCGGACGGTGGTCCGGAGCCCTGTTCCCGCTGGACGGGCAGGGTCCCGGCGGCGGCGCCGAGGTCGGCGTCGACGAGCATGACGTCGAAGCGGCGGCCTTCCGCCACCGCGCGTTCGAGGCAGCGCGCGGCCGCGGGACCGCTGCCGGCCGCGGACACGTCCACGTCCGGCTCGGCCGCGAGCGCGGCGGCGAGGGACTCGGCGAAGATGCGGTGGTCGTCGACCACCAGAACCCGGATGCGAACCACAAAACCCCCAAGGGTCGGGGAACGGACGACTGCGGGTACGACGCCCGGACCAGGAGGTCCACAGGCCGTCGCAGCCGCCGCCGTGACTTCTGTGCACTACCCCGGACCGGACGCCGTACCCGGCGTGTCTCGACCCCTGAATCAACACCGGCCCCCACCGGTGTCACGCATCAGCGTAGGCCCGGGGCCGTCTCGCGGTTGGCCGAATAGCAGAAGTTTTTCGAGCGATTTTCCGGCGGGGCGGTCCCGCACGGCGTTCACCGTGGCTTGTTTTCGACGGTCCCGGGGGCACGGAAGCTGATTTCCCGACCGGAGTGTGCCATCGGCAGTTGCACGGGGGGCCTTTCACCCGGCGTACGCACGCCGGGCGCCCGCGCAGAGCGCCCGTCCACCGCGCTCGGCGCGCACGCGCACGCCCCCCCCGCACCGGTGGGGTGCGAGGGGCGTGCGGGGCGCGGTGCGTCGGGGCGGTACGGGTCAGGCACGCTGCTCGCGGGCGAAGTTCCAGGCGTCCGTCACGATGTTGGTGAGGTCCGAGCGGGTCGGGGTCCAGCCGAGGCGCTCGTGCGCCGCGCGCGCCGAGGCGACGAGCACCGCGGGGTCGCCGGCGCGGCGGGGCGCGACGACCTCGGGAATGTCCCGACCGGTGACCTTGCGGACGGTCTCGATCACCTCGCGGACGGAGAATCCGCTGCCGTTGCCCAGGTTGCAGATCAGGTGCTCGCCGTCCGCCGCCACGTCCAGCGCCGACAGGTGGGCCTCCGCCAGGTCCGCGACGTGGATGTAGTCGCGCACGCAGGTGCCGTCCGGGGTCGGGTAGTCCTCGCCGAAGACCGAGATGGACTCGCGCTCGCCCAGGGCGACCTGGAGCACCAGCGGGATCAGGTGGGTCTCGGGGTCGTGCCGCTCCCCGAACTCCCGGTAGGCGCCGGCCACGTTGAAGTAGCGCAGCGAGACCGCCGCGAGGCCGTGCGCCGTGCACTCCCCCGCGATCATGTGGTCGACGGCCAGCTTGGAGGCGCCGTACGGGTTGGTCGGGGCGGTCACCGAGTCCTCGGTCAACGCGCCTTCGGCCGGCTCGCCGTAGGTCGCGGCGGTCGAGGAGAAGATGAGCTTGCGGACGCCGGCCCCGCGCATCGCGTCGAGGAGGGCGAGGGTGCCGCCGACGTTGTTGTCCCAGTACTTGCCGGGATTGACGACGGACTCGCCCACCTGCGAGGAGGCCGCGAAGTGCAGGACCGCGTCGTAGGAGGCGTCCAGGTGCTGGGCGGCGTCCTGGATCCGGCCGTCGATCAGGGTGGCGCCGGCGGGAACCCCCGCGCCGAAGCCGGTGGAGAAGTTGTCGAGGACCGTTACCTCGTGGCCGGTTTCCAGGAGTCGGGCGGCGACCACGCTGCCCACATATCCGGCGCCACCGGTGACCAGGTACTTACTCACTCGCACTCCAACCTCTCGCGGACGCACGCGTACGCGCGTGCTGGTCTCTGGCTTACCGGATTCCGCGCGTCCGGGGAAATCGTCGCCGGCCGGCGGGCCTCATTCCGCGGCGGACCGGGGCGACGGGAGCAGCGCGGCCCGGTCGAGCAGGCCGGTGCGCGCGGCCAGCGCGGCCGCCTCCAGCCGCGATCCCACGCCCAGCTTCATCAGCACCCGCTGGACGTGCGTACGGGCCGTGCTCGGCGCGATGGCCATGCCGGCGGCGATGAGCCGGGTGTCCTCGCCCTCGGCGACCCGGACCAGCACCTCCACCTCGCGCGGCGTGAGCAGGCGCAGCAGTCGGCTGCCCTCGTCGTCGGGCTGGGCCGCGGGGTTCAGGAGCTCGGCGAAGGCCCCCTGGAGCAGTTGCGGGGCGATCGCCACCTCCCCGGACCGGGCCTTGGCCAGGGCCCGCTCCACCCCCTCGATGCGCTCGTCGTGGCGTACGTAGCCGGAGGCGCCGGCGGCGAAGGCGGCGGCGATCCCGCGCGGGCTGGGTACCGGGCCCAGGACGACCACGGCGATCTGCGGGCGCTCGCGCTTGATCCGGGCGACGGGTTCGAAGATCCCGGGGTCGGCGGGGGTGGCGGTGCCGAACAGGCAGACCTCCGGGGCGCGGCCGATGACCAGCTCCGCCGCTCCGGCCGTCGGCGCGGCGGCCGCGAGCACCCGGTGCCCGCGCAGTTTGAGCGCCGAGGCGAGCGCCTCGGCCAGCAGCCGGTGCTCGTCGACCACCACGACCCGTACGCCCATCAAGGCTCCCACCCCAGATCCTTCTGACCCGGCAAGCTACACGCTTGTTCGACGGGGCGTGCCCGATACCGCGCAGAAGCCCCCGGAAGGGCGGCCCTTCCGGGGGCTTCTGCGCGCGGCGCGCGGCGGACCGCGGCGATCGTTCGCGGTCGGTTCCCGATCAGCTCGCGGTGAAGGACACGAAGAGGTATTCCGGGTCGGCCTTCTCCGAGTACGGCTTGCGGACCGTCGTGCGCGAGATGAAGAACTTGCCGTTGCCGTACCGGAACTCGGAGTGGTCCGCCGAGAACTGGGCCTCGGCCCGCTGGCCCGTCTTCTCCGGCGGGTTCTCCATGAGGACGGTCTCCTTCATGGTCTTGCTGTCGATGCTGACGATCTGGCCGCCCTTGTTGTAGGGGGGCGACTTGTAGGCCAGCACGTTGGACCCGTCCATGCGCAGCGGGGTGATGGTGTAGCTCTCGCCCGCGTCGGCCCGGTCCGAGGTGGCCTTGCCGGTCTCCAGGTCGAAGGAGACGAGCTCGTTGGTGCGGCCGACGGAGGAGCCCGAGCCCTGGTGCTCGTAGGTCGGCAGGTAGACCTTGCCGTTGCCGACGACCATCTTCGAGCACTGCTCGACCTCGGTGGCGGGGCACTCGGGCGCCCAGGTGCCGGCGGCGAGCGAGATGCGGCTCTTGAGCTGGCCCGCGTCGTCGACGACGAAGAGGTCGCTGACGCCGGTGGCGTTCTTGGCCGTGTCACCGACGTCCGCGGCGACGACGAGCGGCTTCGTGGAGATGATGCCCGCCCACTCGATGCCCGGGGACAGCTTGTACGAGGACTTCGGCGCGCCGGTGACCGGGTCGAGGACCTGCGCGAGCAGGCTCTGGTTGGGGATCCGGCCGCACTTGCGCAGGACCGCGAGGGCCTCGCCGCCCGCGTAGCCGAGGTCGTAGCAGCCCTCGGAGTCCACCTTGGGCGTCCACAGGGACTTGCCGTCGGCGAGGTTCCAGGCGGCGCCGCCGCTGAGGCCGCCCGCGGCGACCGTCTGGCCGCTGATGGTGACCTCGCTGAAGGCCACGGGCTTGTCGCCGCCGGTGGAGGACTTGGCGTTGCCGGACCACAGCAGCTTGCCGGTGTTCAGGTCGATGACGCCGACCTGGTTGCACTGCGGGTACTTCTTCTCGGCGGACGGCATGGCCTCCTGGAAGAGGATGGCCGACTTGTTGTCGCTGACGTGCTTGGTCGCGCCGCAGACGTGGGCGGGGAGCGGCAGCTCCCACTTCTTGCCGCCGTCGACCAGGTTGTAGCCGACCACCTTGGCCACGTCGGACTTGACGTAGGTGGAGTCGGTCAGCCAGGACCCGTCGACGGAGATGACGTCCTCGGGCTTCGGGCTCGGGACGTTCAGCAGCGTCTTCGACTTGATGTTGGACGGGACCTTCTCGGTGCCGCCCGGGGCCGCGGGGGCCTTCGGGTCGGCCGAGCCGCTGGGGGTTCCGCCGTCGGCGGTGGTGGTGCCGCCGCCCTCTCCGTCACCGGAGACGTACCAGAAGCCGCCGCCGATGATGAGGGCCATCGCCACCAGCGCGGCGCCGACGATCATCAGTTGGGTGCGGACCACGTTGCCGCCGCCCGCGGGGGACGCGGCCGGGGCCTGCACCGTGACCGGCTGCTGCGGGTGGCCGTAGCCGGGCTGGGCCTGCGGGTAGCCGTATCCGGGCTGCTGCTGCGGGTACCCGTACCCGGGCTGCTGGGCGGGCTGCTGCGGGACGGTCGGGGGCGCCGACGGGGGCGGCGGGACCGGCTGGGGCGCGCCGAAGCCTCCCGACGGGGGCTGCTGCGGGGGCGGCGGGGTACTCATGGCGTGCTACTGCCTCTCGGTGGGCGGCTCGGTGGACTCGTTCACTTGCCGAAGGCCATCAGGAGCTTCTCGTCCTTGCCGTCGCCCACCAGGCTGGTGACGGACAGGAAGAAGCGGCCGTCCTCGTAGGCGGCCCGGGAGAACGAGAAGGAGCCCTCGATCTTCGCGGCGGGGCCCGAGGGCAGCTTCAGGAGCACCTTGGGCGTGCCGCTGCCGGCCGGGAGCGACACGATCTCGCCGGGCTCGTCGAGGGCGCCCCTGCGGTAGGCGATCAGCTGGCCGCCCGCGGCCTTGAGCGGGACGAAGGTCTTCTTGTCGCCCGCCTTGGTGCGCCACTTGGTCTTGCCGGTGTTGAGGTCGAAGGCGACGATCTCCGCGCTCGCGGTGTCCAGCTCCGCACCGCTGCCCAGGTAGACGGTGTCGCCGTCGACGACGGAGCTCCCGCAGTTCTGGAGGCCGTCGCTACTGCTGCTGCCGCCGCAGTTGATCACGAAGTTTCCGTCACCGGAGAGGGAGTTGCGCTTCTGTCCATCATCGTCGAGGACGATGATGCCGCGCTGCTTGGTGTCGCGGTTCTGGGCGTCGATGACGGTCGGGCTGACGGAGTAGACGGCCTTGACCTGGAAGCCCTTGGGGAGCTTGTAGCTCCAGGTCTTCTTGCCGGTGTTCGGGTCGGCGTCCTGGATCTCGACGGTCTTGTCGGCGTCCAGGCACGTGGCCACGGCGATCATCCTGCCGTTGCCCGCGGCGTAGTCCGTGGGCTTGCAGCCCTCGGGGCCCGCGTCGGAGAAGAGCTTGTCGCCGGTACTCAGGCGGTAGGCGCCCTGGCCGCCCATCCAGCCGATGGCGACGGTGTCCCCGGTGAAGGTGACGGTGGTGTCGACGGCGGACTTGAAGAGACCCTCCATGACGATTTCCTTGTTCCAGACTTCCTTGCCGGCCTTGAGGTCGACGAGCTTCATCTGGTTGCAGTTGGAGTCGTCGTCGTTCTTGACCACCATGACGGTCCGGCCGTCGGGGGTGGTCTGACCGGTGAATCCGCAGATCTCCGTACGGAGGTCGAGCTTCCACTTCTCCTTGCCGTCGGCCACCGCGTACGCCACGACGGACTTGTCGACGGTCTTGACGACCGCGTCACCGACCACCCACTGGGCCTTCGTCGGGATGCCGGCGCCGGGGCCCTCCATCTTGACGGTCTTGAGCCAGAGGGCCTTGTCCTCGCCGCTCTTGCGGCCGGAGTTGAGGTCGGTCGGGAACGAGCCGCCGGTGCCGTTGCCGTCGCCCTTGTCCACGGAGGCCGAGGGGGAGGGCTTGTCGTCGACGGGCGCGGAGCCCTGCGCGACGGGTTCCTTGACGGCCTTCTCGTCGTCCCCCGCGAGGAGGAACCAGCCGCCGGCGCCCAGGACGAGCACCCCGGCGACGGCGGCCGCGATCAGGACCGTGGCCTTCCTCCGGCCCGGCGGCGGCACGGGGGGCATGCCGGGCGGGGGCGGGAATCCGTATCCGCCGTTCTGCACGTGCGGCTGCGGGACGGTCGGCGGCTGCTGGGCGTACGGGTTCGGCCCCTGCGGCGGGAATCCGTAACCCGGCTGCGGGGGGCCCGGCAGGTGGCCGTAACCGGAAGGTGACGGCGGCTGGTTCGGCGGCTGGGGCGGCTCGGTCATCAGCGCATACCTTCGGCGTCAGGCGGTTGGTCGGTCGGTAGAACGACCCTTTCTATCACTCGTGGCCGACATACGACGGGCCGGTCCGACCCCTGTTCCCAAGGGAGGACCGGCCCGTGACGTGGTCGTTATCCGACCGGGTCGTACTCAAATCTGTCCGGAATCAGGCGTCTTCAGCCAGTTCCAGCCAGCGCATCTCCAAGTCGTCGCGCTCGGAAATCAGTTCCCTGAGCTCGGCGTCGAGCTTGGCGACCTTGTCGTAGTCCGTGGAGTTCTCGGCGATCTGCGCGTGCAGGTTCGACTCGCGGTCGGACATCTTGTTGAGCTGCCGCTCGATCTTCTGGAGCTCCTTCTTCGCGGCGCGCGAGTCCCCCGACGCGGTGGACTTCGCGGCCGGGGCCGGCGTCGCCGGGGCGGCCGCCTCGATCATCCGCTGCCGGCGCTCCAGGTACTCGTCGAGGCCGCGCGGCAGCATCCGCAGGGAGGCGTCGCCCAGCAGCGCCATCACCGTGTCGGTGGTGCGCTCGATGAAGAACCGGTCGTGGGAGATCACGATCATCGAGCCCGGCCAGCCGTCGAGGAGGTCCTCCAGCTGGGTCAGGGTCTCGATGTCGAGGTCGTTGGTGGGCTCGTCGAGGAACAGGACGTTGGGCTCGTCCATCAGCAGCCGCAGGATCTGCAGCCGGCGCCGCTCACCACCGGACAGGTCCCCGACCGGGGTCCACTGCTTCTCCTTGGTGAAGCCGAACTGCTCGCACAGCTGGCCCGCGGTCATCTCCCGGCCCTTGCCCAGGTCGACGCGGTCGCGGACCCGCTGGACGGCTTCCAGGACGCGCAGCGAGGGGTCGAGCTCGCCGACCTCCTGCGACAGGTAGGCCAGCTTGACCGTCTTGCCGACGATGACCTTGCCCGCGGCGGGCTGGACGTCGCCCTGGGTGCGGGCCGCCTCGGCGAGCGCGCGCAGCAGGGAGGTCTTGCCGGCGCCGTTGACGCCGACGAGGCCGACGCGGTCGCCCGGGCCGAGGTGCCAGGTGAGGTGCTTGAGGAGGGTCTTGGGGCCGGCCTGGACCGTCACGTCCTCCAGGTCGAAGACCGTCTTGCCCAGACGGGCGTTGGCGAACTTCATCAGCTCGGAGGTGTCGCGCGGCGGCGGCACGTCGGCGATGAGCTCGTTGGCCGCCTCGATGCGGTAGCGCGGCTTGGAGGTCCGGGCGGGCGCGCCGCGGCGCAGCCAGGCCAGCTCCTTGCGCATCAGGTTCTGCCGCTTGGACTCCTCGGTGGCGGCGATCCTGTCGCGCTCCGCGCGGGCGAAGACGTAGTCGCTGTAGCCGCCCTCGTACTCGTGGACGTCACCGCGCTGGACGTCCCACATCCGGGTGCAGACCTGGTCCAGGAACCAGCGGTCGTGGGTCACGCAGACGAGCGCGGAACGGCGTTCCTGGAGGTGCTTGGCCAGCCAGGAGATGCCCTCGACGTCGAGGTGGTTGGTGGGCTCGTCGAGGACGAGGAGGTCCTGGTCGGCGATGAGCAGCTGGGCGAGCGCGATCCGGCGGCGCTCGCCGCCGGAGAGCGGGCCGATGACGGTGTCGAGGCCCTGGCCGAAGCCGGGCAGGTCGAGCCCGCCGAACAGGCCGGTGAGCACGTCGCGGATCTTCGCGTTGCCGGCCCACTCGTGGTCGGCCATGTCACGGATGATCTCGTGTCGAATGGTGGCGGAGGGGTCGAGCGAATCGTGCTGGGTGAGGACGCCCATGCGCAGTCCGCTGTTCTGGGTGACCCGGCCGGTGTCGGGTTCCTCCAGCTTGGCGAGCATCCGGATGAGGGTGGTCTTGCCGTCGCCGTTGCGGCCGACGACACCGATCCGGTCCCCCTCGGACACGCCGAGGGAGATGCCGTCGAGCAGGGTACGGGTGCCGTACACCTTGCTGACTGCCTCGACATTGACCAGATTGACGGCCATCAGACGCGCTCCAGGGAAGGGGTGTGGATCAGCCCCTCAGCCTAACCCTCCGGGCCGACCCCGACCGATCCACCAGAAGGGCGCCCGCGAGGGCCATGCCGATGGCGGCGGGCGCGGTCAGGGGCAGGGCGATCAGGGTGGCGCTGTGGCCCTCCAGGATTCCGCCGAGGCCGGTCATGGAGAGGCCGAGGATCCCGAGCAGCCCGAGGGTGATCCCGAGGGCGGCGACGGGCCCGCTCCCGGGCGTCGGCGCGGCCGCCACGGGGGCCTCGAAGCGGCGGAAGCAGGCGACGAGCAGGGCCGTGGCCAGGCCCGCGAGCAGGATCCGGGGCGGGACCTGGGCCCACCAGGCGGCGGTGGCCGGTTCGGGCAGCGCGAGGCCGAGGGCCAGCTGGGCGGCGTACACGCCGAGCATGGCGGTGAGGTGCCAGAGGAACGCGGTCATGGCGACGCCGTTGGCGGCGACGACGCGACGCCAGACGCGCGGCCGCTCCAGCCAGACCGTGGCGGGCCGCGCGCACAGTTGCACGGCGCCGACGAGCCACAGGCCGTGGCACAGCAGGGCGAGGGTGGGCGGGGCCATGTTGGACACCTTCTCCCCGGGCATCCCGACCATGGACAGCGGATACGGTCCCACGGCGACGAGCAGGACGGCCCCGGCGAGGCCGGCGGCGGCCAGGACGACCGGGCGGGTGAGGCGCCCGTCGGCGCGCAGGAAGCCGAGCTGGTGCACGGCCAGCCAGACGAAGACGAAGTTCAGGAACTCCACGTACGGGACGCCGAACGCGAAGCGCAGGACGTCCACCAGGGCGGCCGCCCCGGCGAGCCCGGCGAAGGCGGCCCAGCCGTGGCGCTCGTGGAGCTTGAGCAGGGGCGGGGTGAAGGCGACCATCGCGAGGTAGATCCCGATGAACCACAGCGGCTGCGTGACCAGCCGCAGCGCGGCGCCGGTCAGCCGTCCGCCGTCGAGGCCGGCGAGTTGGACGGCCAGCGCGAGGGCGGTCCACACCAGGACGAAGACGAGGGTGGGCCGCAGCAACCGCTGGAGGCGGGCCCTCAGGAAGGCGGCGTAGACGGGCCCGTCGGCCCTGCGGGCGAGGGAGCGGTACGAGAGGGCGTGCGCGAACCCGCCGACGAAGAAGAACACCGGCATGATCTGGAGTCCCCAGGTGAGCACCTGGAGCGGGGGCACGAGGGCGAGCAGGTTCCCGATGCCGTCACCGGCGACGGCCGCCATCAGCCAGTGGCCGAGCACGACCGTGCCGAGGGAGGCGACCCGGAGCAGGTCGACGTAGCGGTCCCGGGTCGCGGGGGTCGCGGCGGCCAGGTCGCGTGCGGTGACTGTCATGTCCACCACGGTCGCGGGCGGGCGACCGCGGCGACAGGGTACGGATACTCAGATCGCGCCGAGTACCACGACCGCCCTGCCGCCGGGGGCGGTCAGGCCGGCAGCACCGTGGCACCGGGAACGGGTCCCGAGGCGGTACGGGTGGTGCGGCAGGTGCCCGACGCCTCCAACGCGGCGGCGACCTTGGCGGCGCCCTCCGCGTCCCGGACCAGGAAGGCCGTCGTCGGGCCGGAGCCGGAGACCAGCGCGGCCAGGGCGCCGGCTCCGATGCCCGCCTCGAAGGTGTCGGCCAGCGCCGGGCGCAGCGACAGCGAGGCGGCCTGGAGGCCGTTGGACAGGGCGGGAGCGAGCCGGTCGGGATCCCCCGACGCGAGCGCCGCGAGGAGTTCCGGGGAGGGCTCCGGTTCCGGGACGGTGGTACCCGCGGTCAGCCGGTCGAACTCGCGGAACACGGCCGGGGTGGACAGGCCGCCGTCGGCCACCGCGAACACCCAGTGGAAGGAGCCCGCGTCGACCGGGGTGAGCAGCTCGCCCCGGCCCGTCCCGAGGGCCGCGCCGCCGAGCAGGCTGAAGGGGACGTCGCTGCCCAGTTCGGCGCAGATGGCGAGGAGTTCCGCACGAGGGGTGTCCAACCCCCACAGCGTGTCGCAGGCGAGGAGCGCGGCAGCGCCGTCGGCGCTGCCGCCCGCCATGCCGCCCGCGACGGGAATGTTCTTCGCGATGTGGAGGTGGACGGCGGGCTCGATGCCCGCCCGGGCGGCGAGGGCCCGCGCGGCCCGCACGGCCAGGTTGGTGCCGTCCAGGGGCACCTGGTCGGCGTCCGGTCCCTCACAGGTGACGGTCGGTTCCCCGGCGGGGGTGGCCGTCACCTCGTCGAACAGGGAGACGGCGAGGAAGACCGTCGCGAGGGCGTGGAAGCCGTCGGGGCGGGCCGCGCCCACCCCGAGCTGCACGTTGACCTTCGCGGGGACCCGTACGGTCACGCTCACAGGGCGGGCCTCTCCGCGGCGGGCTTGTGCTCGGCGATGGCGGCGAACTCCTCCACCGTGAGGGACTCGCCGCGCGCCTGCGGGGAGACGCCGGCGGCGACGAGCGCCGCCTCGGCGCCCGCCGCCGAACCGGCCCAGCCGGCCAGGGCGGCGCGCAGGGTCTTGCGGCGCTGCGCGAAGGCGGCGTCGACGACCGCGAAGACCTCGGCCTTGGAGGCGGTCGTCTTCACCGGCTCGGTGCGGCGCACCAGGGACACCAGTCCCGAGTCGACGTTCGGCGCGGGCCAGAACACCTTGCGGCCGATGGACCCGGCGCGCTTGACGTGCGCGTACCAGTTCGCCTTGACGGAGGGGACCCCGTACACCTTGTTGCCGGGCTCGGCTGCGAGCCGGTCGGCGACCTCGGCCTGGACCATGACGAGGGTCCGCTCGATGGTCGGGAACCGGTCCAGCATGGTCAGCAGCACCGGAACGGCCACGTTGTACGGGAGGTTCGCGACGAGCGCGGTCGGCGGCGGGCCGGGCAGCTCCTTGACCAGCATGGCGTCGGAGTGGACGAGCGCGAAGCGGTCGGCCTTCGCGGGCATCCTGGCCTCGATGGTGGCGGGCAGGGCGGCGGCCAGGATGTCGTCGATCTCGACGGCGACGACCCGGTCGGCGGCCTCCAGCAGTGCGAGCGTCAGCGAGCCGAGTCCCGGACCGACCTCGACGACCACGTCGTCCGGACGCACCTCGGCGGTGCGGACGATGCGGCGGACCGTGTTGGCGTCGATGACGAAGTTCTGGCCCTTCTGCTTCGTCGGCCGTACGCCGAGTACGGCGGCCAGTTCCCGGATGTCGGCCGGGCCGAGGAGGGCGTCGGAAGGGGTCTCGTGGGGCTGCTGCTCTGCGGTGCTCACCGGTAAAGCCTACGGCCGCAGTGCGGCCACGGACTCGCCCCCCGCTGCACGTAGAGCTTCTTGGCCCGGTAGGTCTGCTCGGAGCCCGACGCGTCCTGCGGGCGACCGCTGCCGCCGAGGCCCTGCCAGGTGCGGACGTCGAACTGGTAGAGGCCGCCGTAGGTCCCCGAGGGGTCGGTGGCCGAGGCCCGACCGCCGGACTCGCAGTGGGCCAGCGCGCCCCAGTCGAGGCCGTCCGCACCGGCCACGGAGTTCGGGAGCCGCTTCGTGCCGACCTTCACGAGTTGACCGACGGGCTCCCGGACCACCTCCTCGGCGATCCTCCGGGGCTGCTGCCGGACCCCGTTGACGGTGCGCAGGCTGTACGTGACCCGGCGCGCGCCGGGCCGCCCGGCCCGCTCCACGACCTCGGTCCCGGCGAACAGGTCGGCGTCCTCGACCCGCTCGGTCGTGAAGGGGATGCGCTCCTCGCGGACCTCGCGGGTGCCGGTGATGCGCAGCACCGTGACGACCTGGCCGTCGCGGGGGAACTCGCCGGGCGGGACGGAGGTGGTGTCCTGGCCTCCCAGGGTGATGCCGGCCTGGTCCAGGGCCTCCTGGACGGTGGCGGCGTTGGTGCGGATGGTGCGTTCGCGGCCGTCGGCCATGAAGGTGACGCCGCGTTCCGTGCGCACGCCGAGCGTCAGGCCGGCGCGGGGGACGGTGGCGGTGCGGGGCAGTGTGAGGAAGGCGCCCTCGACGCGGACGCCGAGCCGGCGCAGGGCGTCCTCGACGGTGCGGGCGGTGGTCCACAGTCGGCGGGTCCGGCCGTCGAGGGTCAGTTCCAGCGGGCGGCCGTAGCGGACGACGATCTCCTCGCCGTCGCCGAGGGCTGAACCCCGGGCGGGGACGACGAGGTCGTGCGGGCCGACGCCGAGGCCTTCGGCCGCGAGCAGGGCGTCGACGCTGCCGGCGAAGGTGTGGAGGCTGCGGGGCACGCCGTCGACGGTGAGCCGGACCGATTTGTCGGCGGCGACGAAGGCCGTGGTGCCGCCCGCCAGGACCGCCACGACGAGGGCCTGCGGGACGATGAGCCGCCAGCTGTCGCGGGCCGTCGCGCCCTTGCGGCCCCGGCCGGCGGCGCGTCGGCCGGTCCCGTCGCCGTGCCCGCCCCCGCCGTCGGGCGCACCGCCCTGGGCCGGGACGGCGGCCCGCCTGCGCCCGCCGGGCGGCGCGTCCGGACCCGACAGCGGGGGCGGCGGCTCGGGATCCGCGGCCCGGCGGCGGCCGGTGGGGCGACGGGTGGCGGGGTCGCCTCCCGACGACGGTGACGGCGACGCGGACGCCGGGGCGGGGCCCGCGGCCCGGCGACGGCCCGCGGCACGGCCGGCGGAGGGGGCCTCCGCGTCCGGGCCCGGCAGCGGGGGCGGCGGTACCGGGTCCGCGGCCCGGCGGCGGCCGGTGGGGCGCGCGGTGATCCCCGGGGCCGGGCCGGCCGGCGCGGCCCGCCGCCGGGAGGCCCTGCGGCCTTCGCCCCGGGGGGCCGGGACCCCCGCGTCGGGGCCCTGATCGGGGACGAGGCCGAGCGCGGTGGCGAGGTCGAGCTCCGCGTCGAGGTCGGCCTCGGCGCCGAGGTCGAGGTCGAATGCGGCGTCGGGATCGGCGTCGGCGGTGGGGTACGGGGCGGGGTCGAATCCCGGGACGGGGTCCGGGTGGGGGTCCGGGGCGAAGTCGAGTTCGGGGTCGAGGGGGAGGTCGAGCTCGGGGTCGAGGGCCAGGTCGGTGGCCGGGGCCGTACCGGCGTCCGGTTCGGTCCCCGGCCAGGAGACACGGCGGTGACTGCCCTGTGTTTCGCTCACGTCGCTCGCTCCACTGGTCCGGCCCCTGCTGGTCGGGGCAGGGCACCCTAGCCGGAGCGGACGTCACGCTTCAAAGTCGTTCGACCACTCAGCGTGTCGAACGAACGGGCGTGCGAGGGCGGTGCGGAGGCGCGCCGGAGGGTGTCGGGCGTGGGCCGGAGGGTGTCGGGGGCGCCTCAGTACCCGAAGGCGCGGGCCGTGTTCGCCGCCAGGGCCGTCGCCATGGCGTCCTCGTCGAGGCCGCGGACGGCGGCCATGGCCCGGACCGTCAGCGGAATGAGGTACGGCGCGTTGGGCCGGCCGCGGTACGGCGCCGGGGTGAGGAACGGGGCGTCCGTCTCCACCAGCACGAGCTCCAGGGGGGCCACCGCGAGCGCCTCGCGCAGCGGTGCGGCGTTCTTGAAGGTGACCGTTCCGGCGAAGGACATGTAGTAGCCGGCGGCCGCGCACTCGCGGGCCATGTCGGCGTCCCCGGAGTAGCAGTGGAAGACCGTCCGATCGGGCGCGCCCTCCTCGCGCAGCACGCGCAGCACGTCGGCGTGGGCTTCGCGGTCGTGGATGACCAGGGCCTTGCCGGTCCGCTTGGCGATCTCGATGTGGGCGCGGAAGGAACGCTCCTGCGCGGCCATGCCCTCGGGACCGGTGCGGAAGAAGTCGAGGCCGGTCTCACCGACCGCCTTCACGTGGTCCAGCGCGGCCAGCGCCTCGATCTCGGCGAGGGCGTCGTCCAGGGCCGCGTCGCCGCCACCGGGTCGGGCACCCTGCCGGGACCAACCGTCCGGGTCGCCGTGGACGATCCGGGGGGCTTCGTTCGGATGCAGGGCCACCGCGGCGTGGACGTTGGCGTACGCCGCCGCGGTCTCGGCGGCCCAGCGGGAGCCCTTCACGTCGCAACCCACCTGGACGACCGTGGTCACGCCCACCGAGGCGGCCTTCGCGAGGCCCTCCTCGACGGTGCCGGACTGCATGTCGAGGTGGGTGTGCGAATCCGCCACCGCCACCCGGAGCGGTTCGGGCAGCGGGGGCGGGGTGTCCTTGGCGACGGCGGAGGAGGCGGAGGAAGGGCTCGGGCTCATGCGTCCGATCCTATGACCGGCGGAACAACCCCATCAGCCGGGCGATCGGTCCGCGCCGCTCCTCGGCCGGATCGACGGCGACGGGCCCGGGTGCGTCGTGCGTCGGCGCGGCGGATCCCTTCGATTGCCTCGCCTTGCGCGGCCGGGGCGTGCGCGGCACGGAGGCACCCGCCGGAACCGGTCCGGCGATGCCGGGGGCCACGGGGTGGTGGTAGAGCTTGTCGAGCATCCCGGTCACCGAGGAGACCTGGCCCTCCCGCATGATGCGCACGATGTGACCGCCGCAGTTCAAGCAGGTCGGGTTGGACAGCGGTGAGGGGACCCGTTCGCCGTTCGCCCGGTAGACGATGAACGCCTCGCCCCTGCCGTCGACGTGGTGTTCTATCTCGTACGCCTGCTCCCAGCCGTACCCGCACTTCATGCAGGCGAAGGAGTACGCCTCGTGCACGGTCGGCACGGTCGGTGCGGCCGGGACGTGCGCGGGGGCGGCTGCCGGGGTGTCTGCGATCTCACTCATGCCAGCTCCTCTTGTTCCACTGGTGCCACTGCCAGTGGACGCCTCTTCGGGCGGGAGCGCATCAGGCCCTGTCGAGTGTTGGACGGTCCTTGGGCGAGTCAATGCCCAAAGCGCCCGGTGCGCGGTCTGAGCTTTGCCTTTCAGGTTAGCTCTTTACCGACTTACGGCACCTTTTGTGCCGCATTCTTTGCCGCCACCACCGCGTCGAACACCTCGCGCTTGGGTAGGCCGATCTCCGCCGCGACCGCCGCGATGGCCTCCTTGCGGCGCTCCCCGGCCTCCTCGCGCACCCGCACGCGACGTACGAGCTCCTCGGCGTCCACGTCGCCGGGAACCGCCGCCGGGGCGCCCTCGACCACGATCGTGATCTCCCCGCGCACGCCTTCGGCCGCCCAGAGCGCCAGCGCGCCGAGCCCGCCGCGCTTGACCTCCTCGTAGGTCTTCGTCAGCTCGCGGCAGACGGCCGCCCGCCGGTCCGCCCCGAACACCTCGGCCATGGCCGCCAGGGTGTCGTCCAGCCGGTGCGGCGCCTCGAAGTAGACGAGCGTGCGCCGCTCGCCCTCCACCTCGCGGAGCTTGCCCAGCCGCTCACCGGCCTTGCGCGGCAGGAAGCCCTCGAAGCAGAACCGGTCCACCGGCAGCCCCGACAGGGCCAGCGCGGTGAGCACGGCGGACGGCCCGGGCACGGCCGTCACCTTGATGTCCTTCTCCACGGCCGCGGCGACCAGCCGGTAGCCGGGGTCGGACACCGACGGCATCCCGGCGTCCGTGACCAGCAGGACCCGCTTGCCGGCCTCCAGGGCCTCGACCAGTTCCGGGGTGCGGGCGGACTCGTTGCCCTCGAAGTACGACAGCACCCGCCCGGTGGTGTGCACGCCGAGCCCCTGGGTCAGCCGGCGCAGCCGCCGGGTGTCCTCGGCGGCGATCACATCGGCCCGCTCCAGCTCGGCGCCCAGCCGTGGCGGGGCATCGGCGAGGTCCCCGATGGGCGTACCGGCGAGGACGAGAACGCCTGCGGAGGAGGGGGCATCGGCAGAACGGGGCTGATCAGTCACCGCACCATCCTCTCATTGGGTCCCTCCTCCCCCGGGGCGCGGACGGCGACCGCGACCGCGCCCGGAGCCGCGGACGGTGCGGACGGGACGGGAGTTTCGGGTGGGTTCGGGCGGAGCCGCGCATGTGGGGGCTGGGGCGCGCACAGGGGCGTTCCCTACGATGACCCGGTGACCAGTACCGCGACGCCGCCGCCCAGCCCCGCGGGGGCCCCGCCCGAGCCGACGGGCGACCGCGACCCCGAAGAGGGGCAGCCCGTCTGGCTGCGCCGTCTGCGCGGCTTCGGATACGCGCCGCGCAGCGCCCCGGGCGGGGCGCGCGCGGACGTCCGTACGCGGCTCGTGCCCCCCTACGCACGGCCGTCCGAGCAGTTGTGGACGGCGCTCGGCGTGCAGCCGTCGGCGAGGGAGACCTGGCAGCGGGTCATGGCCTGGGCCGGACCGCTGCTGGTGACGCTGGTGGCGGGGGTGCTGCGGTTCACGCACCTCGGCAGCCCGAAGGCGGTGATATTCGACGAGACGTACTACGCCAAGGACGCCTGGGCCACGATCCGGCAGGGCTACGAGGCGAGTTGGCCGAAGGACATCGACAAGTCGATCCTCGCCAACCCCGACGGCGTCCCGCTGCCCACGGATCCGGGCTACGTCGTGCACCCGCCGGTCGGCAAATGGGTGATCGGCCTCGGCGAGTGGATGTTCGGCTTCGACCCGTTCGGCTGGCGCTTCCTGACGGCGGTCCTCGGCACGCTGTCGGTGCTGATGCTGTGCCGGATCGGCCGCCGGCTGTTCCGCTCGACGTTCCTCGGCTGCCTGGCGGGCGCCCTGCTCGCCGTGGACGGCCTGCACCTGGTGATGAGCCGCACCGCGCTCCTCGACCTGGTCCTGATGTTCTTCGTGCTGGCGGCCTTCGGGGCGCTGCTCATCGACCGGGACCGGGCGCGGGCCCGACTGGCGGCGGCCCTCCCGGTGGACGAGGAGGGCCGCACCCGGCCCGACCTCAAGATCGCCGAGACCTTGCGGCTGGGTGTGCGCCCGTACCGGATCCTGGCCGGCGTCTGCCTCGGTCTGGCGTTCGGCACGAAGTGGAACGGCCTCGTGGTGCTGGCGTTCTTCGGGATCCTCACCGTCGTGTGGGACGCCGCCGCCCGCCGCACCGCCGGCGCGGGTTCCCCGTACGCGGCGATGCTGCGCCGCGACGCGCTGCCCGCCTTCGTGTCGACGGTTCCGGTGGCCATCGGGGTCTACCTGACCTCCTGGCTGGGCTGGATCCTGAGCCCCGACAACGGCAAGGGCGGCTACTTCCGTGACTGGGCCGCCAAGAACGACCAGGGCAGCTCGCTGTCCTTCCTCCCGGAGTGGCTGCGCAGCCTGTGGCACTACGAGACGGAGGTCTACAAGTTCCACGTCGGCCTGACCTCCGGCCACACCTACGAGTCCAACCCGTGGAGCTGGCTGGTCCTGGGCCGTCCCGTCTCCTTCTTCTACGAGTCCCCCGACCCCGGCACCGACGGCTGCCCGGCGACCGAGGCGGGCAAGTGCGCCCGCGAGGTGCTGGCGCTCGGCACGCCGTTGCTGTGGTGGGCGGGCTGCTTCGCGTTGCTGTACGTGCTGTGGCGCTGGTTCTTCCGCCGCGACTGGCGGGCGGGCGCCATCGCCTGCGCGCTGGCCGCCGGTCTGCTGCCCTGGTTCAACTACCAGGAGCGGACGATCTTCTACTTCTACGCGGTCGTCTTCGTGCCGTACCTGTGTCTGGCGGTGGCCATGATGATCGGGGCCCTCCTGGGCCCGGCGGGCTCGTCCGAACGCCGGCGGACCCTGGGCGCGATCGGCGCGGGCGTCCTCGTCCTGCTGATCGTCTGGAACTTCATCTACTTCTGGCCCATCTACACGGGCCAGACCCTCCCGATGGACTCCTGGCGCAACAGGATGTGGCTGGACACCTGGATCTAGCAGCGCAAACGACGGGCCCGGCACCGGATGGTGCCGGGCCCGTCGTGGTCGTCGCCGCCTCCGGTCGGCGCCCGTACCCGCCCCCGCACCCGCCCGACCCATGTTCCGGTCGGGTAACAACACGTACCTCACCCGTTCGCTCAGAGTAAGGTCCGCACCAGGGGTTCTTTGAACATGTTCAGAGAACTGTGGACACGGGGGAGGACGAAGGATGAACGGGGCGGCAAAGGGCGCCATCATCGGCGGGGTGTTCCTCGCGATGGTCGGCGGAGCCGGGTACGGCGCCTACACGCTGGTGGGGGACGAGAGCGGCGGTGCCAAGGCCGCCGAGGTGGGCGGCAAGGCCGCCCCCGCGCCCAAGGGGACCGGACCGGTCACGGAGAAGGACGCCGCAGCCACCGCGAAGGCCTTCCTCGCCGCGTGGGCGGCGGGCGACGACCACACGGCGGCCGAGCTGACGAACAACACGCAGGCCGCGCGGACGGCGGTGGCGGACTACCGGACCAAGGCGTACGTCTCGAAAACGGTGATCACCCCGGGTACGCCGGAAGGCACCACCGTGCCCTTCAAGGTCGAGGCGGAGGTGACGTACGAGGGCTCGACCAAGCCCCTCGTCTACGACTCCCGGCTGACCGTCGTACGTGGTGTGACCACCGGGAAGCCGCTCGTCGACTGGCAGGAGTCGGTGGTCCACCCGCAGCTCCAGAAGGGCGAGGCGCTACGCGCCGGCACCCCCGCGAGCCCGCCGGTCAAGGCGATCGACCGCAACGGCAAGGAGCTGACGCCCGAGCTGTACCCCTCGCTGCGGACGGTGCTGGACCAGCTGCGCAAGACGTACGGGGAGAAGACGGGCGGCACCCCCGGCGTCGAGCTGTGGATCGAGCCGACCGGCGCCGAGGCGCCCAGGCGGAGCCTGCTGACGCTGGTGGAGGGCAAGCCGGGGGAGATCAGGACCGTGCTGGACGCCGATGTGCAGGCCGCCGCGGAGAAGGCGGTGACCTCGTACGCCGAGGCCTCGGTGGTCGCGATCCAGCCGAGCACCGGTGACGTCCTGGCCGTGGCCAACCACCGCAAGGACGGTTTCGACGCGGCGCTCCAGGGCCGCCGCGCGCCCGGCTCGACGATGAAGATCGTGACGGCGGCGATGCTGCTGGAGAAGGGCCTGGTGGCGGCGGACAGGCCGGCGGAGTGTCCGCCGACCGTGTCGTGGGAGGGGAAGCCCTTCCGCAACCTGGACGGCTTCAGCCTCCAGGGCAAGCCGTTCTCCACGAGCTTCGCCCGGTCCTGCAACACCGCCTTCATCGGCCTGATCGACCAGGTCGACGACAACGGCGCGCTCCCCCGCGAGGCGAAGGACGTCTTCGGCATCGGTCTGGACTGGAAGGCGGGCGTCGTCACCCAGGACGGTTCCGTCCCGGTGACCTCGGGTCCGGCGGCGGCCGCGGAGTACATCGGCCAGGGCGCCATCCAGATGAACCCGCTGAACCTCGCCTCCATCACCGCGACGGCCCGGACCGGGGTGTTCCGCCAGCCGGTGGTCGTCAAGGCCTCCCTGGACGGCCGCACCCTGGCGACGGCCTCGCGGCCGCTCCGGCCGGGCGTCTCGGCGCAGCTGGTGGGGATGATGAAGCAGACGGCCTCCCCCGGCGGCACCGCCGCCGAGGCGATGGCCTCGGTCCGGGGCTCCGACAAGGGCGCGAAGACCGGCTCGGCGGAGGTCGACGGCGCGAGCAGCCCGGACAGCTGGTTCACCGGCTTCAGCGGCGACCTGGCCGCCGCCGCGATGGTCGAGGGCGGAGGGCACGGCGGCAACGCGGCGGGCCGGATCGTCGCCGGGGTCCTCAACTCCTGAGGCCCCCCGCCTGATGGCCGGGCCCCGGCAATCCCATCCCGGTGGCGGAGGGGCGGGCCCGGGAGGACGGACGGCCCGCGGCCCGCTCACCCGTCCGGTCCATGGGGTGGAATGTGCTCGCCCCGGCCCCTCGACGGGGCTAGCGTCCCCGCATGACGACGACGCATCCCCTCTTCGCCGAGGCCCTGGCCCGGCTGGGCCTCGACCTTCCCGTCCGGACCTTCCCCGAGGGGACGCGGACCGCGGCCGATGCCGCCGCCGCGATCGGCTGCGACCTCGGCCAGATCGTGAAGTCGCTGATCTTCGCCGCCGACGGGGTCCCGGTGCTGGTGCTGATGGACGGCTCCTCGCGGGTCGACATGGAGGCGGTACGGAGGGAGCTGGGCGCGGGGAAGGTGACGCGGGCGGACGCGGCCCTGGTCCGGGAGACCACCGGCTACGCCATCGGCGGCGTCCCGCCCTTCGGCCACCGCACCCGGACCCGGGTGCTGGCGGACCCCGGGCTGCTGGCCCACGACGTGGTGTGGGCGGCCGCCGGCACCCCGCACTCGGTGTTCCCGATGCCCCCGAAGGAGCTCATCGAGCACGCGGGGGCCACCGTGGCCGACGTACGCGAACGCGCGCGCGACTGACGAGAACCCCCGGCGCACGCCGGTCCACCGTCACCCGCCGTCCGTCACCCGCCCTCCGTCACCCGCGCTCCGTCACCGGCGGCCCGGCAGGCTCGCCCCCACCGCCCGTACGAGGGCCTGCGCGCGCGGGTCGGCGGTGACGGACTTGGCGAGGCCGTTGGTGACGTAGCCGAAGCCGATGCCCGCCTCCGGGTCCGCGAACGCCAGCGAGCCGCCGCGCCCCGGGTGGCCGAAGGACGCCGGGGACAGCAGCGGTGACGCCGGGCCGTGCAGCATGTGCCCGGGGCCGAAGCGGGTGTTGACGACGAGGACCCGGTCCGGGCCCGAGGAGAGTTCGGTACCGGCGAGCGCGGTCGTTTCGGGGGTGAAGAGGCGGGCGCCGTCCTCGGTGTCGCCGATCAGCGCCGCGTAGAACCCGGCGAGGGCGCGGGCGGTCCCGATGCCGGCGGAGGCCGGGAGTTCGGCCGCCCGGTAGGCGGGGGCGTTCTCATCGGGCAGGGGGTCGATCGCGGCGAAGGCGCGGCGGGTGAGCGAGTGCGGGTCGGCGTAGGCCTCGGAAACGTTTCTGCGGGGGCGGACCTTCAGCCCGCCCGCACGCTCGGGCGGGTCGACGGGGGCGACGCGACCCACCCGGTCCGCGGCGCCTTCCGGCAGGCCGATCCAGAAGTCCAGCCCCAGCGGCCCGGTGACCTGCTCCGCGAGCCAGTTCCCGAGGGAGGCGCCGGTGACCCGCAGGACCAGCTCCGAGAGGAGCCAGCTGTAGGTCTGGGCGTGGTAGCCGTGCGCGGTGCCCGGCTCCCACAGGGCGGCCTGCGCGGCGACGGCACGCGGCCCGGACACCCCGTCGATCGCTTCCGCCGGGGTCAGGCCCCGGTCCAGCGCCGGTACGCCCGCCCGGTGGGAGAGCAGGTCGCGTACGCGTACGTGTTCCTTGCCGCCCGCCTTGAACTCCGGCCAGTACGCCCCGACCGGCGCGTCCAGGTCCAGTAGGCCCCGCTGGTGGAGCAGCAGCGGAACGGCCGCCGCCACCCCCTTGGTCGCGGAGCGGACCACCTGGGCGGTACCGGCCAGCCACGCCTCCGCTCCACCTGTGTCCGCGGCGTCGATGTCGGCGTCCTTCGTGCCGCCCCACAGGTCGACGACCCGGCGGCCGTCCCGGTAGACGGCGACGGCGGCGCCACGGTCCCCGAGGACCTCGAAGTTGCGTACGAACGCCTCCCGGACGGCCTCGAAACCCTCCGCCACGGTCCCCTGGACCTCCACCGTCGACTCCTCGTGTGCTGCTCGCCCGCTCCGACGACCCCCGTGCGGGGCCGCCCACCAGGATGCAACGCCGCCCGGCCGGTCCTGCTTCCCGCCCGCCGGGGCTCGGGGCGCCGGGGTTCAGCGGGTCCGACGGCCGGGGGCGGCGGTGGCGCGCGGGTCGAAGCCGAAGGGGAGTTCCAGGCGGTGCGCGCCCATGAGTTCCTCGTCGCAGAGCAGGTCGCGGGTGGGGCCGTCGGCCGCGATGACGCCCTCGCTGAGGATCACCGCGCGGGGGCACAGTTCCAGCGCGTAGGGCAGGTCGTGGGTGACCATCAGGACGGTGACGTCCAGCGAACGCAGGATGTCGGCGAGCTCGCGGCGGGAGGCCGGGTCGAGGTTGGAGGAGGGTTCGTCGAGGACGAGGATCTCCGGGCGCATCGCCAGGACGGTCGCCACGGCCACCCGGCGACGCTGGCCGAAGGACAGGTGGTGGGGCGGCCGGTCGGCGAAGGCCGTCATGCCGACCTGGTCGAGGGCCTCGTGGACCCGGGCCTCCAGTTCGGCGCCGCGCATGCCGGCGGCGGCCGGCCCGAAGGCGACGTCCTCGCGCACGGTCGGCATGAACAGCTGGTCGTCGGGGTCCTGGAAGACGATCCCGACGCGGCGGCGGATCTCCGCGAGGTGCCGCTTCTCGACGGGCAGGCCGGCGACGGTGACGGTGCCGACGCCACCGCCCAGGATGCCGTTGAGGTGCAGGACCAGGGTGGTCTTGCCCGCGCCGTTGGGCCCGAGCAGCGCGACCCGTTCGCCGTGTCCGACGGTGAGGTCGACCCCGAAGAGGGCCTGGTGGCCGTCGGGGTAGGCGTAGGCGACGCCGGACACCTCCAGGGAGGGCACGGCCGCGGGGGAGGACGGGGCGGGGGAAGCGGGGGCAGCGGTCACGGTGTCCATCCCATCAGACCGGTCGGGTGCCCGGCGCACCGGACGGGGTCGCGGTGCCCGTCCCGCCGGACGGGGTCACAGCGTCCATCCCATGAGGCAGACGGCGAGGGCCGCCGCCGGCAGCACGGCCGCGTACGCCCATTGGGCGCGGGTGGCCGACACCTCGTCGATCACCGGCATGGAGCCGGTGTAGCCGCGGCTGACCATCGCGAGGTAGACCCGTTCGCCGCGTTCGTAGGAACGGATGAAGAGGGCTCCGGCCGTTTTCGCGAGGACGCCCCAGTGCCGGACGCCGCGGGCCTCGAAGCCTCGGGAGCGGCGGGCGATGGACATGCGCCGCAGCTCGCCGCTGATGACGTCGCCGTAGCGGATCATGAAGGAGGCGATCTGGACGAGCAGCGGCGGCAGCTTCAACCGCTGGAGCCCCAGCAGCAGCGACCGCAGTTCGGTGGTCGAGGCGAGGACCACGGAGGCGGCCACGCCGAGGGTGCCCTTGGCCAGGACGTTCCAGGCGCCCCAGAGTCCGGAGACGCTCAGCGACATGCCGAGCACCTCCACGCGCTCGCCCTCGGCCACGAACGGCATGAGGACGGCGAAGGCCACGAACGGCACCTCGATCAGCAGCCGCCGCAGCAGGAATCCGACCGGGATCCGGGCCGCCGCCGCGACGGCGGCGACCAGGACGGCGTACGCGCCGAAGGCCCACATGGCCTCGCGCGGCGTCGAGACGACGACGACCACGAAGGCGAAGACCGCGGCGATCTTGCAGTGCGGTGGCAGCGCGTGCACGGGCGAGTGCCCGTGCCGGTAGAGCTTGTGCGCGTGCCCGGCTCCCATGTCAGTGGGCCGAGGGGGCGGCCGTGGAGGTGGCGGTCAGGTCCTCGGAGCGGCGGCGGCGCACGCTCCAGAAGATGCCGGTGCCGACGAGGACGGTGACGCCGACGCCGATGACACCGGCGAGGCCGCCGGAGAGGCGGGCGTTCTCGACGTCCTTGACGCCGTAGTCGGCGAGCGGCGAGTCCGCGGCGGCGTGGTCCTCCACCTTGGCGTCGATGCCCTTGTCGGCGGCGACCTTCTCCAGTCCGTCGGGGTTGGCCGAGGCGTAGAAGGAGACGACACCGGCGAGGACGAGGGCGGTGGCGAGGCCGGTCAGCCACACCGCGCGGGTGGAGCGGCCGGCGGCGGGGGCGGCCGGCGCGGGCGTCGGGGCGTCGACGAGTTCGCCGTCGACGCGCAGCTTCAGCGGGGTGCTCAGGCCGGCGGCGGCGTGGACGAGGTCGGGCCGGACGGCGAGGACGGCGCCGACGGTCGCGGCGGTGATCAGGGCCTCGCCGATGCCGATGAGGACGTGCACGCCGACCATCGCGGTGAGCACCTTGCCGATCGGGACGTCGGTGGTCCCGCCGATGGCGTAGATGGCGGTGAAGACGGCCGCCGAGGCGGGTACGGAGAGCAGGGCGCCGGTGAAGGCGGCGACGGTGACGGACCGGCGGGTGGCGGGCAGCACCTTGAGGAGGCCGCGGAAGACGGCGTACGCGACGACGACGGTGACGCCGCCCATGACGGTGATGTTGACGCCGAGGGCCGTCAGGCCGCCGTCGGCGAAGAGGATGCCCTGCATCAGCAGGACGACGGACACGCACAGCACGCCGGTGTAGGGGCCGACGAGTATGGCGGCGAGCGCGCCGCCGAGGAGGTGGCCGCTGGTGCCGGCGGCGACCGGGAAGTTCAGCATCTGCACGGCGAAGATGAAGGCGGCGACGAGGCCCGCGAGGGGCGCGGTGCGTTCGTCGAGCTCGCGGCGGGCACCGCGGAGGCTGACGGCGACGGCGGCCGCGGCCACCACTCCGGCGGCCACCGAGACGGGTGCGTTGATGAATCCGTCGGGCACATGCATGGAGTGGCTCCGCTTCCTGTTTACCTCACAAAATCTTTAACCGTTCAAGAATAGTGCCCAGTTGCAAACCATTGGCAAGAGCGGTCGCATCACAAATAGTGGCGCGCGTTTTCGTCGGAATGTGCGAGTCTGGACGGACAAACGGACGCAAATGTTCCGATTTCGAGGAGCCCTGTCGATGTCAGCCACCGCGGACAATCCAGCAGCGACCGCAGACACGACCGCCGTCGAGGAGCGGGTGCGCGCCCGCGTGATCACCGACGACCCCCTCTACCGGACGATCCCGGTGGCCCTGCGCTTCGCCCCCGACGAACCGCTGGCCGTACGGATCGTCTTCCCCGCCGAGCTGTCCCCCGAGGGCACGGACAACGAGTGGGTCTTCCCCCGCGCCCTGTTGGAGGCGGGCCTGTCGTCGCCGACGGGAACCGGGGACGTGCGCGTCTGGCCGTGCGGCCGCGTGCAGGCGGTCGTCGAGTTCCACTCCCCCGACGGGGTCGCGGTCGTCCAGTTCGACATCGCCGCACTGCGCCGCTTCCTGCGTCGGACGTACGCGCCGGCCGCCCCCGCCACCCGTTAGGCGCAGCGGCCGGGCACCGGAACGGCCCCGGCCCCGCACCCCCGGAGGGGTGCGGGGCCGGGGCCGTCGCGTGTGCGCCGGTCAGGCGTTGACCAGCTCGCGGTCCTTGTCCGGACCCTCCGCGGGGCCGGAGTCCTCGCCGAGGTGCTTGCGCAGGCTCTCGCCCTCGACATCGACGTTCGGCAGGATCCGGTCGAGCCACTTCGGCAGCCACCAGGCCTTGTGCCCGAGGAGCGCGAGCACCGCCGGGACGATGGCCATGCGGACCACGAAGGCGTCGAAGAGGACGGCGATGGCGAGGCCGAAGCCGATCATCTTGACCATCTGGTCGCTGGCTCCGAGGAAGCCGGCGAACACCGCGATCATGATGACGGCGGCGGCCACGACCACCCGGGCGCTGTACTGGAATCCGGTGACGACGGCCTGGCCCGGGCGCTCGCCGTGGACGTACGCCTCCCGCATGCGGGTGACCAGGAAGACCTCGTAGTCCATGGCCAGGCCGAAGACGACGCCCACCATGAAGATCGGCATCATCGACATGATCGGACCGGTCTGCTCCACCCCGAAGACCGAGCCGAGCCAGCCCCACTGGAACACCGCGACGACCGCGCCGAGGGCCGCGACGACCGACAGCAGGAAGCCGAGGGCGGCCTTCAGCGGAACCAGGATCGAGCGGAAGACGAGCATCAGCAGCAGGAAGGCGAGACCGACGACGAGCGCCAGGTAGGGCAGCAGCGCGTCGTTCATCTTCTGCGAGAAGTCGATGTTCATCGCGGTCTGGCCGCTGACGAGCACGTCGTCCCCGCTGCCGTCGCGGATCTCGCGGACCAGTTCCTCGGTGGCGTGCGAGGAGGGCCGGTCCTTGGGGATGACGCTGACGATCGCCGCGTCCTTGGCCTCGTTCTGCATCGGCGGGGCCACCATGGCCACGCCGGGCAGGCCCTTGATCCGCTCGGCGGTGCTGTCGGCGAGCGCCTTGTCGCCGTCGACGACGACCATCAGGGGGCCGTTGAAGCCGGGGCCGAATCCGTCGGACAGCAGGTCGTACGCCTTGCGCTGCGTGGTGGACACCGGCTGGGCGCCGTCGTCCGGCAGGCCCATCTCCAGCTTGCTCGCCGGGATGGCGATGATGCCGAGGCCGATGACTCCGGCGAGCAGCACCATCACGGGGCGACGGAGCACGAAGCGGGCCCAGCGGGTGCCGCCGTTGGGCTTGGGCTTGGCGTCCGCGTCGGGGCTCTTCCCCTTGCCCTTGCCGAACAGCTTGCTCTTCTCGCCGGCGGGCAGGACCTTCTTGCCCGCGAAGCCGAGGATCGCCGGAACCAGCGTCAGGGCGACGAGCACCGCGATGACCACCGTGCCCGCGGCCGCGACGCCCATCTTGGTCAGCATCGGGATGTTGACGACGGCCAGGCCCACCAGGGCGATGACCACGGTCAGACCGGCGAAGACGACGGCGGAGCCGGCCGTTCCGGCGGCCCGGCCCGCAGCCTCGTCCCGCGCACGGCCGTCGGCGAGCTCCGCGCGGTAGCGGGAGACGATGAAGAGGGCGTAGTCGATGCCGACCGCGAGGCCGATCATCATCGCGAGGGTGGAGGTGGTGGAGCCGAGGTCCAGCACGTTCGCGAGCGCGGTGATGGAGGAGACGCCGATGCCCACGCCGATCAGGGCGGTCAGCAGCGGCAGGCCGGCCGCGATCAGCGAGCCGAAGGTGATGACGAGGACGATCGCGGCGACCAGGATGCCGATGATCTCGCCGGAGCCCGTCTCGGGCGCCACCATCAGGGCGTCGCCGCCGATCTCGACGCCGAGCCCCTGCGCCTGGGCGTCCTTGCCGGACTCCTTGAGCGCGTCGCGGGTGGCGTCCTTCAGCTCCATGCCGCTGACCTTGTACTTGACGCTGATGTAGGTGGTGGAGCCGTCCTGGCTCACTGCCTGCGTCTTGTACGGGTCGTCGACGGTGGCGACCTCGGCGGCGCCGGGGCCGGTCTTCAGGCCGGAGATGACCTTCTCGACCTCGGTCCTGACGCCCGGGTCGGTGACCTTGGCGCCCTCCGGGGCCTTGATGACGATGCGGGCGGTGGCGCCGTCGGCGGACATGCCCGGGAACTTCTTGTCCAGCAGGTCGAAGGCCCGCTGGGCCTCGGTGCCGGGTATCGAGAACGAGCCGGAGGTGGGCGCGGAGGCCGTCGCGGCGCCGAAGACGGCGACGAACAGCAGCGCCACCCAGGCGAGCGCGACGAACCGGCGGTGCCGGAAGGCACCGCGGCCGAGCCGGTAGAGGAAGGTGGCCACGAGGGTGGTTCTCCCGTTCAGGTCGTGGGATGGATCCGGGACGGATCAGGGCGTGGAAGGCCGGCCCGACGACGAGAGCGGCGTGTCAGGAGCAGCGGGCGGTGCGGAACGCTGGTGGGGAGGGTCAGACGCCGAGGGCGGGGAAGACCACGGCGTCGATGAATTCGCCGAGGAAGACCTGGTCGACGGACCGGTCCTCGATCAGCGGGAGCGCGATGAACGCTCCGATGAGCATGTGCGGCACGAAATCCAGGGCCGGACAGTCCCGACGGATCTCGCCCCGGTCGACGGAGCGCTGCAACATCCGCTGCAGGCCGTTGATCTCCGGGTCGACCAGCAGGTCCCGCAGCGCCTTGTGGAGCTCCGGGCTCGTGTGGACCGCATGGGCCAGACCCCGCATCAGCGCGGTGTCCTTGGCCATCTGCGCGTCATCGGAGTGCGCCACCATCAGCGCGAAGTCCCCCCGCAGCGTCCCCGTGTCGATCTCCCCCAGGGAGACCGGCTGGGTACATCGCAGGGCCTTGGCGACCAGCTCCGGCTTGCTCCCCCACTGGCGGTAGAGGGTGGCCTTGCTGGACTTCGTACGGGCGGCGACCGCGTCCATGGTCAGCGCCTCGTAGCCGACCTCGCGGAGGAGGTCGAGGACCGCCTCATGGAGTTCGGCCTGTCGCTCGGGGGTGATCCGGCTGCGCCGCGCCGACGTCTCCGACGCCTCTTCGGTCATCTCCGTGCCCCCTGCCCGAGCGAAACTGTTCCGTACCGTTAATACGATACCCCGCCCCCGAAGGGAACGAAACCGTTCCGTTTCGCTGAGGGAGTGGCGTCGGTCACCCGGTCGCCGCACGCCCCGAATCCCTCGAAGGGGATCACTTGTACGAGTTGCCGCGGCCCTCCGGCGCGGAAAGCATTGGGGGGTGAGTCACGACGTCGCGTACCTCCGGTTCCCGCACCTGCACGACGACCTGCTGTGCTTCGCCTCCGAGGACGACCTCTGGGTCGCCCCACTCGTCCCCGAAGGAGCCAGGCCCGGCCGGGCCTGGCGGATCACCGTCGACCGGACCCGGGTCAGCCACCCCCGCTTCTCCCCCGACGGCCGACAGATCGCCTTCACCACCTGGCGCAGTCTCGACCCCGAGATCCACCTCGTCCCCGTGGACGGCGGTCCCGCCCGCCAACTCAGCCACTGGGGCGCCACCGACACCCGCGTCTGCGGCTGGACACCGCCCGACGAGGACGGACGCAGCGACATCCTGGCCGTGTCCTCGCACGGCCAGCCCTTCTCGTACTTCGCCTGGGCCTACAGCCTGCCCACCGACGGCAGCCCCGGCGGCCGCCTCCCCTGGGGACCCGTCTCCGACCTCCAGGTCCAGGAGGGGCCGGACGGTGAGCGGCGCAGCCTGCTGCTGACCGGCAAGCCGCCGCACGAGCCCGCCGCCTGGAAGCGCTACCGGGGCGGGGCCACCGGCCGACTGTGGCTGCACGGGAAGCGGCTGCTGGAGGACATCGAAGGGCACCTCGACTCCCCCGTGTTCGTCGGCGGCCGGATCGCCTTCCTCTCCGACCACGAGGGCATCGGCAACCTCTACTCCTGCCTGCCCGACGGCACCGACCTGCGCCGGCACACCGACCACGACGAGTTCTACGCCCGCCACGCCTCCAGCGACGGCTCACGGGTCGTCTACCAGTGCGGCGGCGACATCTGGCTCGTCGATTCCCTCGACCCCGACGCCTCCCCGCGCAAGCTCCACGTACGCCTGGGCGGGCCGCGCGCGGGGCGCCGCACCTACCAGGTGCCGGCCGCCAGCCACGTCGACTCCCTCTCCGTCGACACCACCGGACGGGCCAGCGCCGTCGTGGTGCGGGGCAGCCTCTACTGGCTGACCCACCGCGACGGACCCGCCCGCACCATCGCCGACACCCCGGGCGTCCGGGTCCGGCTGCCCGAGATGCTCGGCAGCGGCGGGCAGGTCGCCTACGTCACCGACGCCGAGGGCGAGGACGCGATCGAGATCGCCTACCTCCCCCGCGCCTCCGGGGAACGCGAGCCCCGGCGGCTGGCCTCGGGCGCGCTGGGCCGCGTACTGGAGCTGCTGTCCGATCCCGACGGGGAACGCCTCGCCATCGCCTCCAACGACGGACGGCTCCTGCTCCTCGACGCGACGGAGGAGTCCAACGGCGAGGTCACCGAGCTGGTCCGGTCGATCAACGGGCCCGTCACCGACCTGGCCTTCTCCCCCGACGGCTGCTGGCTGACCTGGTCCCACCCCGGCATCGGGCGGTCGTTGCGACAGATCCGGATGGCGAAGATCTCCGGACCCGGCCCGCACACCGTCGTCGACGTCACCAACGGCCGCTTCGAGGACGAGAACCCGGTCTTCACCCGCGACGGCCGCTACCTCGCCTTCCTGTCCTGGCGCGGCTTCGACCCCGTCTACGACGTGCACACCGGCGACCTGTCCTTCCCGCTGGGCTGCCGCCCGTACCTGGTGCCGCTGTCCTCGGCGACGAACTCCCCCTTCGCGTTCTCCCCCGACGGACGCCCGGCGGCGGGCGGGTTCGATCCGGCCGAGGGGGACTCCGAATCCGGCGACGGCGCGGTGACCGTGGAGGTCGAGGGGCTGGAGAGCCGGGTCACCCCCTTCCCGGTGTCCGCCTCGAAGTACTCGGCCCTGTACCCGGTGAGCGGCGGCGGACTGGTGTGGCTGCGCTGGCCGATCTCGGGCGCGCTCGGCGAGACCTTCGCGAACCCGGCCGACACCAGCGGCAAGCCGACGCTGGAACACTTCGACATGACCAAGGCCCGCAAGGCCGAACTGGCCACGGGACTGGACTGGTTCGCGGTCAGCGGCGACGGCACCCGGCTCGTCGTCAACGACGACGGGGACCTGCGCGCGGTGCCCTCGACCGAACCGGGCGACGGGGACTCGACGGTCTACCTGGACCTGCGGCGCATCCTGCACGAGGTGGACCCGGCGGCCGAGTGGCGTCAGGCCTTCGAGGAGGCGGGCCGGCTGATCCGCGCCTACTTCTGGGATCCCGGCATGTGCGGGATCGACTGGGACGCGGTGCTGCGCCAGTACCGCCCGCTGGTCGAACGGGTCGCCTCCCCCGACGAGTTCGCCGACCTGATGCGCGAGGTGCTCGGCGAACTCGGCACCTCGCACGCCTACGTCTCCCCCGCCCGCCGCAACGAGGGCCCGCCGCACTACCAGCGGGCCATCGGGCTGCTCGGCGCCAACTTCGTCCCCCGCGACGGCGCCTGGATGCTCTCCCGGATCCTGCCCGGCGAGTCCTCCGACTCCAAGGCCCGTTCCCCCCTCGCGGGCACCGGAATCCGCGAGGGCGCCGTGCTCACCCACGTCGACGGCCGCGCCGTCGACCCGGTGACCGGCCCCTACCCGCTGCTCGCGGCGGCCGGCGGCACCACCGTCGAGCTCACCTTCGAGCCCGCCGAGGGGTCCGGTCGGGCCCGGCGGGTGGCGGTCGTCCCGCTCGTCGACGACCGGCCGCTGCGCTACCAGGACTGGGTGTCCAAGCGGCGGGCCGTGGTCCGCGAGGTCAGCGGCGGCCGCTGCGGCTACCTGCACATCCCCGACATGGGCGGCTCGGGCTGGGCGCAGTTCAACCGCGACCTGCGGATGGAGATGTCCAGGCCCGCCCTGATCGTCGACGTGCGCGGCAACGCGGGCGGCCACATCAGCGAGCTGGTCGTGGAGAAGCTGACCCGCTCGATCCTCGGCTGGGACCTGACCCGGGACGCCCAACCGGTCTCGTACGCCTCGAACGCGCCGCGCGGCCCGATCGTCGCCCTGGCCGACGAGGCGACCTCCTCCGACGGGGACATGATCACCGCCGCGTTCAAACTGCTCGGCCTGGGACCGGTGGTGGGCCAGCGCACCTGGGGCGGGGTCGTCGGCATGACCGGTCGGCACACCCTGGGCGACGGGACGGTGATCACGGTGCCGATGAACGCCGCCTGGTTCCCGGAGTACGGCTGGTCGGTGGAGAACCACGGCGTCGAGCCCGACCTCTCGATCCTGCGCACCCCGCTGGACTGGGCGGAGGGCCGGCACGCCCAGCTCGACGACGCCGTGCACCTGGCGCTGGAGCTGCTGGAGCAGGACCCGGCGGCCGTGCCGCCCGGCTACACGGACGTCCCGGACCGGCGCCGTCCGAAGCTGCCGCCGCGGGAGTAGGCGCGCGGGAGCCCGCATGCGGAAGGGGCGCGGCCCGCGTGGTGCGGGCCGCGCCCCTCGGCGTCGTGACGCGCTACTTGTCGAGCGCGTCGTCCAGGGCGTCACGGACCTGGGCGGTCCGTGGGCCCACCTCCTGCACCGGGGCCGGGGCGCGGCCGGCCTCCGCCTCGGTGCCCTGGGCCGCGGCCCTGGCCTCGGCCTGCTCCGCGAGCCGTCTCGCCTTGTCCTGGAACTGGTCCCTCAGACCCATGCTGTTCCCTCCTGGAAAGGGTGGGGCGTGATGCCGACCAGCCTGGCACGGAGGGACGTTCCTCGCATTACGGTCTATGCGTGGTGGGTGCGTTCCTTCTCGTCGGCCGCACCGCCGGCCCCGACGAGCCCCGTGGAGACGCCGGACAGGCGCGGCTCGAACCGTCGCATCTCCCGCTGCCCGACCGTCGCGATGATCCCCGGCAGGTAGCCGCGCGTGCCCTGCATGCCGCGCAGCCACCACTGCGCGTAGACGTGCGCCGAGCGCCGTTCGATGCCCGCCACGATCCGGTCGACGGCCGGGCCGAGCGGGTAGGTGCGGTTCGCGGGCCACGGCAGGCTGCGCCGCAGGTCGCGCATGACCTCGTCCTGGTCGGCCCCGCGCACCATGTCGGTGTCGGTCCAGGACAGGTAACCGACGCCGACCTTGACGCCCTTGTGGCCGACCTCTGCACGCAGGCAGTGCGCGAAGGCCTCGACGCCCGACTTGGAGGCGCAGTAGGCCGTCATCATCGGGGCCGGGGTGATCGCGGCGAGCGAGGCGATCTGGAGGAAGTAGCCGCGGCTCTCGGTGAGGACGGGCAGGAAGGCGCGGGCGGTGACGGCGCCGCCGATGAGGTTGACCTCGATCACGCGCCGCCAGGCCACCGGGTCGGAGTCGACGAACGGCCCGCCGGCGGCGACCCCCGCGTTGGCGACGACGAGGTCCACCTTGCCGAAGCGTTCCTTGACCTCCCGGGCGACCCGCGCCATCGCCTCGTGGTCGGTGACGTCGGCGTGCCAGTGGGCGCTGTCGGTGTGCAGACGCTCGGAGACCTCCTTGAGCGCCTCGGGTTCCAACCCCACCAGGGCCACCTTGGCGCCGCGCGCGGACAGCTTGCGGGCGAGCAGTTCGCCCACCCCGCGGGCGGCTCCGGTGACGACGGCGACCTGTCCTTCCAGACTGCTGCGGCTCACGGCGTCTTCTCCTTCTCGGCCTCTGCGGCCGGGGCGGCACCCGCGGCCGGGTCGGCCTGTCGTGCGGGCAGGTGGCGGGCGGTGAGATCGCGCAGGGCGGCCGAAACGGCCTCCGGCGCCTCGACGGGCGTCATGTGGCCCGCTCCGGTGAGTTCGGTCAGGCCGACGCAGTTCGGCAGCGCCGCGGCCAGCGCCCGGGCGTGCCCGATCGGGGTGAGCCGGTCGGCCGTGCCGCCGATCACCGCGGTGGGCACGGTCAGCCGGGCCAGTTCGGCGTCGAGGTCGAGGGCGGCCAGCACCTGCGACCAGGCGTGTCGGACCCCGGCGGGGCAGCCGTGCACGATGCGGGCGCAGGCTTCCACCCGGTCCGGCGCCGATCCGGGGCTCATGGTCGCGTACTTGAGCAGGGCGCGGGCGACGGGCGTGACGGGCCCGAGGGGGGCCCGCGCGCCGAGCACCGCCCGGGTGACGCGGGTCCGCAGCGGTCCGGGGCGCAGCGGCAGGACGGTCGAGCCCGCCACCAGCCCGGAACTGCCCGTGCTGCACAGCAGGGCGGCCGCGGCGTGCTCCACGAACTCGGGCCGGCCGGCGGCGGCCATGACGGTCATGCCGCCCATGGAGTGCCCGGCGACGACGGCCCGCTCGCCGGGGGCGAGGGTGGCCTTCAGTACCGCGACGAGATCGTCGGCGAGGCGGTCGGTGCCGTAGGCGCGGGACGCGGGGCTGCGGCCGTGGCCGCGCTGGTCGTAGACGATGACGCGGTGGTCCTTCGCCAGGTCCCGCACCTGCGCCGCCCAGAAGGCGGTGGAGCAGGTCCAGCCGTGGGCCAGGACCACGGCCGGGGCGCCCTCCCGCCCGTGCACCTCCACGTGCAGGCGGGCCCCGTCGGCGGAGGTGACGGCCGGCACCCGGGCCGGGGTGGGGGGCGCCCAGCGCCCGGTGGTGACGTGCGCGGGCCGGTTCACGCCGCCCCCTCCTCGGCCGCGGCCGGCGCGGGTCCCGTCGTCGGGGCCGATGCCGCCGCGCGGCCCGCGGCGGCGGGTTTCGCGGGTGCCCCGCCGCCCCGGCCCGGCTCGGGCGCGGTGACGGCCACGGCGACGGCCGGGGCCCGCTCGCGGTCCCGGACGCGGATGACCTCGTACTCGGAGAGGTCGACCGTCCGCGTCTCCTTGCGGAACTCGCCGGTCGTGCCCGGCCAGACGGTCGTGTTGCGGCCCTGGGCGTCCAGGTACCAGCTGGTGCAGCCGCCGGTGTTCCAGACGGTCCGCTCCATCCGCGCCTGCACGTTCCGGTTCCACCGGTTGACCGCGGAGGGGCGGGCGGCCAGCGCGGTGCGCCCGCCCAGGACGCCGAGCTGACGCATGTAGTCGGCCATGTAGTTCAGCTGCGACTCGATCATCAGGATCATCGAACTGTTCCCGAGGCCCGTGTTCGGGCCGATGATCGTCATCCAGTTGGGGAAGCCGGCCGCGGTCGCCCCGCGCAGCGACTGCATCCCGTCCTTCCAGGTATCGGCGAGGGTCCGCCCTTCCACGCCCACGACCCGGTCGGCGATCGGCATGTCCGTGACGTGGAAGCCGGTGCCGAAGATGATCGCGTCGACCTCGGTCTCGGTCCCGTCCGCCGCCACCAGGACCGAACCGCGGACCTCCGTCAGCCCGGAGGCCACGACGTCCACGTCGGGCCGGGC
The DNA here is from genome assembly GCF_055595445.1 of Streptomyces sp. NPDC040432. Lineage (NCBI taxonomy): Bacteria > Bacillati > Actinomycetota > Actinomycetes > Kitasatosporales > Streptomycetaceae > Streptomyces > Streptomyces sp. NPDC040432. The sequence continues at coordinate 103,109 of NZ_JBVIVP010000005.1, forward strand.
CAGCGCCGGGTAGTACTCGTTGGACAGCAGGATCCGCTTGCAGCCGATCCGGTACGAGGGCGTCAGCTTGGCCCGCAGCTCCGGGTCCTTGATCGAACGCGCCATGTTGGCCTTCGCCAGCGACTCGACCAGCCCGAGCTGGTTCGGCCGCTTGGTGAAGGCACTGACCTGGAGCTCGCGGATCCCCCACAGCAGGCCGCGGCGCGCGGCGCGGGTGAAGGGCAGCTGGCGGTGCAGCCAGCGCTCGACCGGACCGATGGCCCGGTCGGTGCGCGGCATGACCCACGGTGGGGTGCGCTGGAAGAGCGTCAGGCGCTCCACCTCGGGGGCGATCGCCGGGACGATCTGGATCGCGGAGGCCCCGGTCCCGATCATGGCGACGCGCTTGCCGCGCAGGTCGTAGTCGTGGTCCCAGCGGGCGGAGTGGAAGACCTTGCCCGGGAACCCGGCGAGCCCGGGGATCTCCGGCAGCTTGGGTTCCGAGAGCGGCCCGGTCGCGGACACGACCACGTCGGCGGTGAGCGCTCCCCCGGAGGTCTCGATCTCCCAGCGCAGCTCCTCGGTGTCCCAGCGCATCATCTCGACCTCGTGGTTCAGTCGGATGTGGCGGCGCAGTCCGAAGACGTCGGCGACGTGTTCCAGGTACTCCCGGATGGCGGGCTGCCCGGAGAAGGTCCGCGGCCAGTCGGGATTGGGCGCGAAGGAGAAGGAGTACAGGTGCGAGGGGACGTCGCACGCGCATCCGGGATAGCTGTTGTCGCGCCAGGTGCCGCCGACGGAGTCGGCCCGCTCCAGGACGACGAAGTCGGTGATCCCCTCGCGCCGCAGCCGTACGGCCGCCCCCAGCCCACCGAATCCGGATCCGATCACCGCCACTCGTACGTGCTCGCGCCCACGTTCTGCCATGCCGCCCATGCCCGCCGCCTTCCGCTTCCGCAGTCCCAGCCACCACACCGCAACACTGCCAGCAATCACTGGCACAATCGGGAGAGTAGAGCAGCCCCGTACCCATGGGTAGGGGTCACGCCCGGAAAGTTACTGCGGGTACGACCCAAGGACTGTCCCGTGATCCCCCGCGCATCGGCGCACGGCGTCGGACGCGGTGCCCCGCAAGGCGGAGGAGCGTCCCCATACCGGGCGTATCCGGGCGTTCCGACAACGCGGCGAGGTGCCGTGGCCGGCGTCGTGCGCCCGCCGGGGATCACGGGACAGCCCTTAGGCTGCGCGTGTGGCGCACGAAGAGACAGCAGCGACGACGGAGGACGGGCCCGCGATGGCACGCGAATACCGGACCGCGGAACTGGCCGACGCGGCCGGCATACCGGTGCGCACCCTGCGCTTCTACCGCGAGCGCAAGCTGCTCCCGCCGCCCCGCCGCGAAGGCCGCATCGCCTGGTACGACGACCACCACCTCGCCCGCCTGCGCACCATCGCCGCGCTCCTGGAACGCGGCCACACCCTGGGCGGCATCGCCGAACTGACCGCCGCGTTCGAGCACGGCCGCGACGTCGGGCAGCTCGGCGAGCTCCTCGGCATGGGCTGGTCCGAGGAGACCCCGGTCCGACTGACCCCGGAGGCCCTCGCCGACCACTTCGAGGGCGAGGTCACCCCGGAGAACCTCGCGGCCTCCCTCGACCTCGGCTACCTCGCCGTCGACGGCGAGGTCATCGTGCACGTCAGCCGCCGCCTGCTGGACGTCTCCTCGGCACTGGTCCGCGAGGGCGTGCCGCTCGCCGCCGTCCTGGAGACCGGCCGCCGGGTCCGCGCGCACGCGGACGCGATGGCGGCCCTGTTCACCGAGCTGATCTCCACGCACCTGTCCGAGGAGTCCCTGCCCCGCCTACGCCCCCTCGCGAAGAGCGTGGTCGAGGCGGAGCTCACCATGGCGATGGACCGACTGCTGGCCACGCACCAGGAGCCCGGCCGGGGCCCCGGTCGGGAAGTCGACCCGGACCCGGGTCAGGAACCGAGCGCGTAGGCCACCGACACCGGCGCGTGGTCCGACCAGCGCTCCGGGTGCGTCTCGGCGCGCTCCACCCAGGCCTTCACGGCCTTCGCGGCCAGCCCCGGGGTCGCCACCTGGAGGTCGATCCGCCAGCCGGCGTCGTTGTCGAAGGCACGGCCCCGGTAGGACCACCAGGAGTACGGCCCCTCGGCGTCGGGGTGCAGCTCGCGCACGACGTCGACGTACCCGGCCTCCGCGTACACCTTCCCCAGCCACTCCCGCTCCTCCGGTAGGAAGCCGGCGTTCTTGCGGTTGGTCTTCCAGTTCTTGAGGTCGGCCTCCCGGTGGCAGATGTTCCAGTCCCCGCACACCACGACCTCCCGGCCGTCGGCGGCGGCCCGCGCCCGGAGCGCCGTCAGGTAGGTGAGGAACTCGTCCATGAACCGGTACTTCTCGTCCTGCTTCTCGGTCCCCGCCTCACCGGAGGGCAGGTAGAGGCTGGCGACGGTCACGCCCGGCAGGTCGATCTCCAGGTACCGGCCGGCGGCGTCGAACTCGTCGCTCCCGAAGCCGACCCGAACCCGCTCCGGCTCCCGGCGCGTGTACAGCGCGACCCCGGCCCGCCCCTTGGCGGCGGCGGGCGCGAACACCGTGTGCCACCCCTCGGGCTTGCGCACCTCCTCCGGAATCTGCCCTTCCTCGGCCCGTACCTCCTGGAGGCACACGACGTCGGCGTCGGATCCCGCGAGCCACTCCCCGAAGCCCTTCTTGGCGGCGGCGCGGATCCCATTCACATTCACGGAGGTCACAGTGAGCATCCCAGCACCATAGCCGGAGCCTTCCGTACGATGTCCTGATGTCTCACGGGATACGCCTGCGCACCGCCGCCTACGACCACCCCGACGCCGTCACGCTCGACGCCCAGGTCCAGCTGGAGTACCAGCGGCGCTACCAGGGCGAGGGCGACGCCACCTTCCTCGACCCCCGCATGTTCCTCCCGCCGAACGGCCTGTACCTGCTGGCCTACGACACCTCGGACGCCCCCGTGGCCAGCGGGGCCTGGCGCTGCCAGGACCGCAACGACGAGGGCTACTCCGACGGCGACGCCGAGGTGAAGCGCATGTACGTGGTCCCCGAGGCCCGCGGCCTGGGCCTGGCCCGCCGCATCCTGGCCGAGCTGGAGGCCGACGCCCTCGCTGCGGGCCGCCGCCGCATGGTCCTCGAAACCGGCGACCAGCAGCCGGAGGCCATCGCCCTCTACCTCTCCTCGGGCTACGCCCTGTCGGAGAAGTTCGGCTACTACCGCTTCCACGAGTCCAGCCGCTGCATGACGAAGCAGCTGACGCGCTGACCCGTCCGACAGCGGCTCCGTCGGAACGCACGGCCGGGGCGCGGACCCTACCGACCCGCCCCCACCGGTCCGCCCCTTCCCCCGCGTTGTGGCCGGCCGGCCACGGTCCGGTTCTCCGCTCCCGGGCTCCTGCTGCGGCAGGACGGGACGGGAGCCGGCAGCTGGTTGCACGTCCCGGGGACGGACCCCGGCCCACCTCACCGCGGCCTGCACGGCCGTTCCCGGGGACTGGACGCACGGGCAGGGCACGGAACCGCCCGCCGACCAGGGCCCGTCGGGCCGGCCTTTCGGGATCCGATCGGGCGCCACCCCGTAAACGCCGAGATCCCGCCCGGTCTTTCGACCGGACGGGATCTCATGACGTTCTCGGGAGCAACCCGCGAACTGTCGTTTGTGGACCTGTGGGGATTTGAACCCCAGACCCCCTCGATGCGAACGAGGTGCGCTACCAGACTGCGCCACAGGCCCTTGCGACGTGTGAAACATTAGCATCCCCTCGCGGGTGCTCCAAAACCGATTCCCCGGAGCGTCCGCGCAGGTCACCGACAGCCGGTCACTCGTTCGCGGCGCGCGGCCGGTCCTCGCCCTCGTACTGGTCGAAGAGCGGGGTGCGCCCCCGGTCGCGGCCGCGGGGGCGCGGCGTGGTCGCCTGGGCCGCCGGCTCCGGCCGGGACTCGGACCTGGAGGCCGGACCGGCCTCCGCACCGGACGCGGCCCGCGCCTCCGGCCTCGGCTCCGCCGCCGGCTTCGGCACCCCGGGCTGCGCCCGCAGTCGGGGTTCGGTCGGCTCGGCGGTGCTGGAGCGGGTCGCGCTCCAGGCGTCGGGGGCGGTCGGACCGGTGGCGCGGGGGGCGACGGGGGCCGTCACGTACGTCGGCAGCGGGACCGGGACCGGCTCCCAGCTGTCGCCGCGCGCCGGACCGCGCTCGCGCTCGCGCTGCTGGTCCACCCACTCGGCGTGGTCGGTCTGCTCGACGAGGGCGCGGCGCCCGGCTTCCTGGGGGGAGACCGGTGGCGCGGGGTCCGGTTCGGCGCCCGTGGCGGCGGGGTCCTCGGCGGCCCGCCGGCGGGGCCGGTTCTCCCGCAGGTTGCGGGCGGCCGCCTCGGCGCGCCGGCGGTCCATGGTGAACTCGTAGCGCCTCCGCTCGTGGACCCGCAGGTGCACGATGTACGCGCTCAGCAGCAGGGCGGGGACGGCCGGCGCCCACAGGTAGTGGAGCCCGCCGACCGCGGCGACGACCGCTCCGGCGCTGAAGACCAGGAAGAGGAGCGCGGTGGTGCGCCGGCGGCGCGCGAGCACCTGGAGGCGCTGCTGGCGCCGGGCCCGCTCGGCCTCGACGAACCTGGGCTCGGCCCTGGTCGGGGGCACGTCGAAGGCCCGGGCGTCGGCGTCGACGGAATCAACCGTCTCCGTCGCGGCGTCCGGGTCCCCGTGGGGCTGGGGCTCCGCCTGTTCGTCACCGCGCTCACGCAGCCCCTTGGCGTAACGGCGCTCCATTCCCGCTCGGCCGGAAAGCAGCCTGATGGCGGTGGAGAAGCGTTCCGTCGGACGCGCTTCGTTCAGCTCGTCCTGCCTCCGGAGCCACATGGGCACCAAGTAGGCGGCCCAGGCCCCGACGATGACTGCGTAGATGAGGCCGCTGCTGCTCACACCCCACACCGTAAAGGGGCGCGGGCGGGGGGATCAGCCAATTGAGTCGGTGTGTCGCACGATCAGGCTGATATCACGGACTTTTTTTGTGATTCTTCGGATCAGGTTATGGGCGACCCGGTCAAGAATTCGAACGCATTTGCGATAACCGGCTTTCAGGCCGTCGTCGGCGGCCTTTCCTGCGGCTGCGGTCGGGTGCGGTGCCACCGGCGCAGCAGTCCCTCCGGGACCTCCTCCACCGTCAGCGCGAAGACGAGGTGGTCCCGCCAGGCGCCGTCGATGTGCAGGTACCTCGGACGGACCCCCTCCGAGCGGAATCCGAGCTTCTCCACGACCCGACGGCTGGGACCGTTCTCCGGGCGGATGCACACCTCGATGCGGTGCAGCCCGACCTTGGCGAAGCAGTGGTCCACGGCGAGCGCGACGGCCGTCGGCATCACACCGCGGCCCGCGACGTCCCGGTCCACCCAATAGCCCACGTGGGCGGCGCACATCGAGCCCCAGGTGATCCCGGCGACCGTCAACTGGCCGACGAGACGCCCCTGGTACTCGATGACGAAGGGCAGCATGCGGCCCGCGTTCGCCTCCGCCCGCAGGTGGCGGACCATCTGCCGGTACGTCGGCCGTTGGATGACGGGGCCCCAGGGCGCGGGCGGCGGAATGGTCGCCTCCCACGGTCGCAGCCATTCGCGGTTGCGCCGGTTCACCTCGCGCCAGGCACGCTGGTCCCGCACCTTTATCGGCCGGAGCGTGACGTCGCCGTCCGTCAACGCCACCGGCCATGACGGGCCGTTCAGCTCTGGCTCCCGGGGTCCGCCGGGGGTCTGGGGTGGTCGCCGCCCCGGATCTGGTCGACGGCGTGCGGCAGGATCCGGGCCAGAACGGCGAGGCCGTCCCTCACCCCGCCCGTCGAGCCGGGCAGGTTCACGATGAGGGTGTGCCCCGCGACGCCCGCCAGGCCCCGGGACAGGGCCGCCGTCGGCACCTTGGCGAGGCCCTCGGCGCGGATGGCCTGCGGGATGCCGGGAATCTCGTAGTCCAGTACCCGGGCGGTCGCGTCCGGGGTCCGGTCGGTCGGCGAGATGCCGGTGCCCCCGGTGGTGAGGACGACGTCGTACCCGGCGGCCACGGCCTCGCGCAGCGCCGCCTCGACGGGGTCGCCGTCGGGGACCACGCGCGGGCCGTCCACCTCGAAGCCGAGCTCCACCAGCGCCTCGGCGAGCAGGGGGCCGCCCTTGTCTGCGTAGACGCCGCGCGACGCGCGGTTGGAGGCGGTGACCACCAGGGCCCGCGGCGCGGGGGCCGCGGCCCCGTCGGGCGCGGGGGCCGTCCACGCCTCGCCGGTCACCGGCGGGACGTGGCCGTGGACCTCACCGCCGCGAGGGGTGTTCATCCCCGGCTCCAGTCGCCGGACTTGCCGCCGGTCTTCTCCTCCACCCGGACGTCGGTGATGACCGCGCCCTTGTCGACGGCCTTGACCATGTCGATCACGGTCAGACCGGCGACCGCGACGGCGGTCAGGGCTTCCATCTCGACGCCCGTACGGTCGGTCGTCCGCACCGTGGCGAGGATCTCGACGGCGTCGTCGGCGACCGACAGGTCGACCTTCACCCCGGACACCGCCAGCGGATGGCACAGCGGGATCAGGTCGGGGGTCTTCTTGGCCCCCATGATCCCGGCGATCCGCGCGGTGGCGAGGGCGTCGCCCTTCGGCACGCCCTCACCGCGCAGCAGCTCGATCACCCGGGGGGAGACGAGGACGCGTCCGCTGGCGCGGGCCGTCCGGGTGGTGACGTCCTTCGCCGAGACGTCGACCATCCGGGCCGCTCCGGCCTCGTCGATGTGGGTGAGCCTGCTCTCGGTACTCATGCTGTGCCGCTCCGCTCTGGGCCCCGAGGGGGCCTGTGTGGTGCGACACACGCTACCCGTACCGGCGGCAGGTCAGCCGAGCAGGATCACTTCCAGCTCGGTGCCGGACTCCACCGAGGTGACGTCCTCCGGCACGACCATCAGGGAGTCGGCGTGGGCCAGCGCGGCGATCAGGTGGGAGCCCGATCCGCCGACCGGGGCGACGGTGCCGTTCTCGGCGTCGTACGTGCCGCGCAGGTACTGCCGGCGGCCCGCCGGTGAGCCGAGGGGCTTGTCGCACGTGAGCACGGCCCGCACGCTCGGCCGGCCGACCGCGGACGCGGGCAGGCCCATCAGGGCCCGGATCGCGGGGCGCACGAACAGCTCGAAGGAGACGTACGAGGACACCGGGTTGCCGGGCAGCGCCAGGAGCGGGGTGTGGTCGGGGCCGATGGTGCCGAAGCCCTGGGGCTTGCCGGGCTGCATGGCGAGCTTGCGGAAGTCGACGTTCCCCGCCTCGGCGGCGTCGTCACCGGCGGAGACCGAGGTCAGGGCCTCCTTGACCACGTCGTACGCGCCGACGCTGACCCCGCCCGTGGTGACCAGGAGGTCGGCCCGGATGAGCTGGTCCTCGATGGTGGAGCGCAGCGTGTCGGCGTCGTCCGCGACGGCGCCGACCCGGTAGGCGATGGCCCCGGCGTCCCGCGCGGCCGCGGCCAGCGCGAAGCTGTTCGAGTCGTAGATCGTGCCGGCGGCCAGCGCCTCACCCGGCTGGACCAACTCGCTGCCGGTGGACATGACGACGACCCGGGGTCGCGGTCGGACCCGGACCGTGCCGCGACCGATGGCGGCGAGCAGGGCGATCTGCGGCGGCCCGAGGACGGTGCCGGCGGCCAGCGCCAGGTCCCCGGCCCGTACGTCGCTGCCGCGGGCCCGGACGTGCGCCCGGGCCTCGGCGGACCGGTGGACCCGGACCTCGCCTCCCGCGCCCTCGGGCGCGCTGGCGGCGGGGGTCATCCCGGTGGCGGCCCCGCCACCGGTGCCGCCGTCGGTCCACTCGACCGGTACGACGGCTTCCGCGCCGGGGGGCAGCGGAGCTCCGGTCATGATGCGGGCGGCCTGACCGGGGCCGACGTCGGGCAGCTCCCCGCTGCCCGCCGCCACGTCCCCGATCACCGTGAGCACCGCGGGGAACTCCTCGCTCGCACCCTGGACGTCGGCCGTGCGGACGGCGTAACCGTCCATGGAGCTGTTGTCGAAGGGCGGGAGGGCGACGGGCACGGTGACGTCCTCGACCAGGACGCAGCCCTGGGCGTCGAGCAGCTGGAGCTCGATGGGCTCCAGCGGCCGGACGGTCGCGAGGATGTCCGCCAGGTGCTCGTCCACGGACCACAGACGAGGGTGGCCGGTGTCCTGCGGTGCGGAACTGCTCAAGGTGCTACATCTCCTCCGTGACGTAACGGTGAAGCCAGGTGCGGAACTCGGGTCCCAGGTCCTCACGCTCGCAGGCGAGTCGGACGATGGCCCGCAGGTAGTCCCCCCGGTCCCCGGTGTCGTAGCGGCGGCCGCGGAAGACCACGCCGTGCACCGGGCCGCCCACGGTCTCGTCGGCGGCCAGCTTCTGCAGGGCGTCGGTGAGCTGGATCTCCCCACCGCGGCCCGGCTCGGTCTCCCGCAGTATGCCGAAGATCGCCGGGTTCAGGACGTAGCGTCCGATGACCGCGTAGTTGCTGGGCGCCTCCGCGGCATCCGGCTTCTCCACGAGACCGGTCACGCGGACGACGTCCGCCTCGTCGGTCGGCTCGACGGCCGCGCAGCCGTAGAGGTGCACGTTGGCCGGGTCGACCTCCATGAGCGCGACGACGGTGCCGCCGGTGCGGGCGTGGACGTCGACCATCTGGCGCAGCAGCGGGTCGCGGGGGTCGATGAGGTCGTCGCCGAGGAGGACGGCGAACGGCTCGTTGCCGACGTGGGGCTCGGCGCAGAGCACGGCGTGACCGAGACCGCGCGGGTCGCCCTGGCGCACGTAGTGCATGGTGGCCAGGTCGCTGGACTCCTGAACCTTCTTCAGCCGGTCGTCGTCGCCCTTGGCGATGAGGGCCGACTCCAGCTCGTAGTTCCGGTCGAAGTGGTCCTCAAGCGCCCGCTTGTTACGTCCTGTGATCATGAGGACGTCGTCCAGGCCGGCCGAGACGGCTTCCTCCACCACGTACTGGATGGCCGGTTTGTCCACGACCGGGAGCATTTCCTTCGGGGTCGCCTTGGTCGCCGGAAGGAACCGAGTGCCGAGGCCCGCGGCCGGGATGACGGCCTTTTTGATCACGGGGTGCAACTGAGTCATGGGCAGAACGATAGTGGCTCTGATCGAACACCCAGCGAGATTACGGTAAAAAAGTCCCGATATGCCCGAATGAACAAGGGATTGAGACTCAACTGTGGTAGAAAATCCGCCCGAAAACGGACCCCGCCTCCCCGAGAAGGGGTCCTTGCGCCGGGATCTGCTCGCCGCCCGTCGCGCCCGGTCCGACGAAGCACGGCGGGCGGCGGCCCGCGCGCTCGCCCGCACCGCCCTCGCGCTGCCCGAACTCGCCGACGCCCGAACGGTCGGCGCGTACGTCTCCGTCGGCGGCGAGCCGGGCACCCGCGACCTGCTGGACGCGCTGCGGGCCGCCGGAAAACGGGTGCTGCTCCCCCTGCTACTGCCGGACAACGACCTCGACTGGGCCGTGTACGAGGGCCCCGACGGCCTCGTCGAGGCGGCGCACCCGGGGAAGATGCGGCTGCTGGAGCCCGCCGGACCGCCGCTCGGCCCGGACGCGGTGACGGGGGCCGACGCCGTCCTGCTGCCCGGACTCGCGGTGGACGGGCGCGGCATGCGGCTCGGGCGCGGCGGCGGTTCCTACGACCGGGTGTTGGCGCGGCTGGAGCGGGCCGGGGCGCATCCGGCGCTGGTGGTGCTCCTCTACGACGAAGAGGTGGTCGCGCGGGTCCCGGAGGAACCGCACGACCACCCCGTCCGGGCGGTCGCCACCCCCTCGGGGGTGGTGCGCTTCGGCTAGTTCGCGCCGGCCGGCTTCAACGTGAGGGTGTGGACCGTCGCCTTGTCGACGGCCGCCTTCCCGAAGGGCCAGTCCAGCAGTTCGCCCTTGGCCCAGAGGTCCGTCTGGTCCGTGTAGTTGTCGTGGTACGCGTGCCCCGAGGCGCCGGTCAGGTTGATCCAGCGGGACTTGTCCAGGTCGTTGAGGTTCACGACCATGCGCATCGACGGGACCCAGGTGACCCCGTACCCGCCGGAGGCGTTCCAGCCGGTGGCGTTGACGGTGGCCTCGCCGCCGCCCAGGTTCCAGGGGCCGCGGTTGAGGAGCCACTGCATGAAGCCGGGGCCCTCGGTGCCGATGGTCTGGTTCTTGAGCGTCAGCTGGTGCAGGCGGCCCCAGCTCCAGGTGGACTGGTCCTTGCCGAGCTTGGCGGTGAGCTCCCAGCGGGCGTCGTGCATGGCCCGGGCGAACAGCTCGTCGCGGGTGGTGGTCGCCTTGTCCGCGCGGACGGCGGGGCTCTTCCACCAGGCCGACTTCTCGTCCTTGACCAGGCGACGGACCACCTCGAACCAGCGGTCACCGCCGTCGGGCTGGGCCGAGTCGGGGCCGCGGGTGCCGCATTCGCGGACCAGCTCGGCGAGGTCGTCGGCGGGGCCGCTCGTCTGGTCCCGGACGTTCACGCAACTGCCCTCGATGCGCAGTTCCTTGGGCATCTTGTCGCCGAAGGACAGCTTGAGGATGTTGCGCCAGACCGCGTTGAAGTAAGCCGCGGCGGCCGAGTCGGGCTCCTGGGTGTAGTTCCATCCCTCCAGCAGCTTCTGCGCCGAGCGCACGTCCGGGTCCTCGACCTGGATCTTGGCCAGCATCGGGGTCAGCAGCGCGGCGATCTCACTGCTGTTGTCCATCTGCATGGTGCGCATGTCGTCGGTGGAGATCTTGCCGCTGTCCTTGATCTTCGCCTCGATGAGGTCGTTGATCCGCTGGCTGCGGGCGCCGTAGCCCCAGTCGTTGGTCAGCAGGTAGGGGTACTTGCCCGCGCCGGTGCCGCTCTCGATGACCGCCTGGTTGGCGGTGACGACGTAGCCGCGCGCCGGGTTGAGCTCCCACGGCATCTCGTTCTGCGGGATGTAGCCCGCGTTCCCGCTCTTCCAGGCGTACTTGGGGTCCCAGCCGGGGGCCGGGAGCCGGCCGTCGCCCTGGGTGCGGATCGGGATGCGGCCCGGGGCCTGGTAGCCGATGTTGCCGGTGGCGCCCTTGTTGTCGGCGTAGATCAGGTTCTGGGACGGGACCTCGAAGTCCGCGGCGGCGGCCCGGAAGCTGTTGAAGTCCTTGGCCCGGTTCAGCTTGAAGACCGCGTCCATCGACTTGCCCGGGTCCAGGGCCGTCCAGCGCAGGGCCACGGCGTAGCCGTCGCCGCGGTCGGGCGCGGAGCTGGGGACGGGGGCGCGGGAGCCGACCGTGCCGAGGTCGTCGCTGCGGTCCGAGATCAGCGGTCCGTTGTTGGTGGAGCGGACGGTGATCTTCTTGCTGGGGCCGCCGGCGACCTTGATGACCTCGTCGCGGACGGTGAAGGGGAGCGTCTTGTTGTCGTAGACGTAGCCGTCGGGGCGGACCTGCTCCAGGTAGAGGTCGGTGACGTCGGCGCCGAGGTTGGTCATGCCCCAGGCGATGTCGGCGTTGTGGCCGATGACCACGCCGGGCATGCCGGAGAAGCTGTATCCGGCGACGTCGTACTGGCACTGGGGCGAGGTCGCGCGGCAGTGCAGACCCATCTGGTACCAGACCGAGGGCAGCTGCGGGGACAGGTGCGGGTCGTTCGCGAGGAGCGGCTTGCCGGTGGTCGTGTACTTGCCCGAGATGACCCAGGAGTTCGATCCGATGCCGCTGCCGTTGGGGCCGAGGATGGCCGGGATCTCGTCCAGGGTCTTGGCGAGGGAGGTCAGCTGCGTGCGCAGGCCGACGGTCGCGCCCTGGGCGGTTGCGTTGCCGGCGAGACCGGAGGCGGTGCTCCCGCCCTGGGGCAGGGCCTGCGAACCGGTGCCGGTCCCCGTGCCGGTGCCGGTGCCGGTGCCGGTGCCGGTGCCGGTGCCGGTTCCCGTACCCGTGCCGGATCCCGTGCCCGTGCCCGTGCCGTTGCCGGTGCCCGTGCCGGATCCCGTACCCGTGCCGTTGCCCGTACCGGTACCCGTGCCCGTACCGGTGCCCTGCGGGGTGTACTTGCCGCCCGTGACCGAGCCGCCCTCGACGATCGGCTTGTTCCGGTCGAAGGGGTACGGCGGGTAGAGCTCGTCGATCTGCGCCTGCGAGAGCTTGTTGGCCATCAGCGAGCGGTCGATCTCGTCCTGCATGTTGCCGCGCAGGTCCCAGGCCATCGCCTTGAGCCAGGCCACCGAGTCCACCGGCGACCACTTCTCCGGCGCGTAGCCCTCGCTCAGCTTGAGGGTGGCGTGCTCGACGGAGAGGTCCTTGCCGGACTTCCCGTTCAGGTAGGCGTTGACCCCGTCGGCGTAGGCCTGGAGGTACTTCTTGGTCTCGGGCGAGAGCTTCGTGTCGTACTCGGCCTGTGCGACCTGACGCCAGCCAAGGGTGCGCAGGAAGGCGTCGGTCTCCACCTGACCGGAGCCGAACATCTCGGAGAGACGGCCGGAGGTCATGTGGCGGCGTACGTCCATCTCCCAGAACCGGTCCTGGGCGTGCACGAAGCCCTGGGCGCGGAAGAGGTCCTCGTCGTTGTCGGCGTAGAGCTGGGGGATCCCGTGCTCGTCGCGCTTCACGTCGACGGTCCCGGTCAGGCCGGGGACCTTGAGGGAGCCGGTCGTCTGCGGGAACGAGGCGCGTACGGTGTCCGCGCTCCAGTACGCGCCGTAGCCGAGGCCCGCCAAGAGCGCCAGGACCATGACGAGCACGAGCAGGCGTGCGCGTCGTCCCTTCTTCTTGACGGAAGGTCCGGATTCGTTGGCGGGCATCGCTGTCCTTAGAGGGGCAGGGTGGTCCTGAGTCTGGGAGCAACCATAGGCGCAGACCCGGGTTCGTTGATCCGCCAGGGGTCGGGGGGATGCCCGGCCCGACGGGGAAGAGGGGTCGCGGGTGCTGAGGACAAGGCCGATCCGGCGTTTCACAATGTGAGGAGCGCGTCAAGAAAGCGTCAAAGATTAGGTAAGGTAACGAAGTACTTGCCGAAATGCGCCCTCGGTCGGGAGGAACGATCCGCCGGGCGGCGCCTCCAGGAAGGGCCGCCCACTGACTGTCCACACGCTCAATGAGCTCCTGCTGGTCTGCTCGCTCGTACTGCTCGTCGCCGTGGCGGCGGTGCGCGTCTCGTCGCGCAGCGGACTTCCCAGCCTGCTCATCTACCTCGGCATAGGCGTCGCGATAGGCCAGGACGGCATCGGGAACGTCGTCTTCGACAACGCCGAGCTGACGCAGGTCATCGGCTACGCCGCGCTCGTCGTGATCCTCGCCGAGGGTGGTCTGGGCACCAAGTGGAAAGAGATCAAACCGGCCCTCCCGGCCGCGATCACGCTGTCGCTGGTGGGCGTCGCGATCAGCGTCGGCGTGACGGCGGCCGGGGCGCACTACCTGGTCGGACTGGAATGGCGGCAGGCGCTGCTGATCGGCGCGGTCGTCTCCTCGACCGACGCGGCGGCCGTCTTCTCGGTGCTGCGCAAGGTCCCGCTGCCGTCCCGGATCACGGGCGTGCTGGAGGCCGAGTCGGGCTTCAACGACGCCCCCGTGGTCATCCTGGTCGTCGCCTTCGCGACGGTCGGACCGGTCGACGACTGGTACGTCCTGCTCGGCAAGATCGCGCTTGAGCTGGCGATCGGCGCCGCCATCGGCCTGACGGTCGGCTTCCTCGGTTCGTACGGGCTGCGGCACGTGGCCCTGCCCGCCTCGGGCCTGTACCCGATCGCGGTGATGGCCATCGCGATCACCGCGTACGCCGCCGGCGCGATGGCGCACGGCTCCGGCTTCCTCGCGGTGTACCTGGCCGCCATGGTGCTCGGCAACGCCAAGCTGCCGCACTGGCCGGCCACCCGGGGCTTCGCGGACGGGCTCGGCTGGATCGCCCAGATCGGCATGTTCGTGCTGCTCGGTCTGCTGGTCACCCCGCACGAGCTGGTCCACGACTTCTGGCCGGCGGTGATCATCGGACTGGTGCTGACGATGGTGGCACGGCCGCTGGAGGTCTTCGTGAGCCTGGTGCCCTTCCGGGTGCCCTGGCAGGAGCAGGCCCTGATGTCGTGGGCCGGCCTGCGCGGCGCGGTACCCATCATCCTGGCGACCATTCCGATGGTGTCGGGCATCGAGGGCAGCGAGCGGGTCTTCAACATCGTCTTCGTGCTGGTCGTCGTCTACACCCTGGTGCAGGGGCCGACGCTGCCGTGGCTGGCGCGGAAGCTGGAGCTCGGCGACACCGACGAGGCCGCCTCGGACCTCGGCATCGAGTCGGCGCCGCTGGAGAAGCTGCGCGGGCACCTGCTGTCCTTCTCGATCCCGGCCGCCTCGCGGATGCACGGGGTCGAGGTCAGCGAGCTGCGGTTGCCCGCCGGGGCCTCCGTCACGCTGGTGGTCCGGGACGCCAAGAGCTTCGTACCGGCGCCGTCGACCGTGCTGCGGCACGGCGACGAGTTGCTGGTCGTGGCCACGGACCCGGTGCGGGACGCGGCGGAGGCACGACTGCGCGCCGTGGCCCGCGGCGGCAAGCTCGCGGGGTGGCTCGGGACCGGTGGCGCGGCGTCACTCTAGGTGGCGGAGGGTGTCCGGATCGGGGGCCCGTGTGAACGTTTTTCTTTAGAGTGACGTTCTAATTCGGCCAATTTCAGTGGCGTGTGACCACCCTTGCCCCTATATCGGTGGTCAGGGAATGCGAAGTTCCGGTTAATCGCAGGTGAAGTCATGCCTTGTCAGCGTAATCACAGGGCGTGCTAGCGCATTCCCCTGTATGATGAAGGCACACCAGATCGAACCAACTCTGCCTGACGCAGAGCTGGCGCGACCGCAAAGCGGCCGTGGCACCCTCCCGCAGTGGGCGCCCAGGTATCACTCGGTTCTGCGCAAGAGGACAGCTCTCGGGGCTCCCACATGTACGGGTGCGACCGCTCACAAAGCGGCGCATCGTCCGCAGACGGGGAGTTCTACCAGGCAGCGGAAAGGCCAGGCCGTGACATCCGCGGTCACGACCGACACGTCCGCCCGTCCCGGTTACGGGCAGCTCCTGCGCACACCCGGCGCCCTCTCCTTCGTCCTCCCCGGCTTCGCCGCCCGTCTGCCGTTCGGCATGCTGACCATCAGCATCCTGCTGCTCGTCCAGCACTCCACCGGCTCCTACGGTGACGCCGGCATCGTCGCCGCCGTCACCGGCGTCTCCATGGCCCTCTTCGCGCCGGTCATGGGCAAGTTCACCGACCGTCGCGGCCAGAGCGCCGTCCTGGTCCCGGCCGTGCTCGTGCACGCCGCCGCCGTGGGCGCGCTGACCGCGCTCGCCCTGATCGGCGCCCCGCTGTGGGCGCTCGCGCTGGCCGCCGTCCCGGCCGGCGCCTCCGTCCCGCAGGTCGGCCCCATGGTCCGGTCCCGCTGGGCGGCCAAGCTGGAGGGCTCCCCGCTGCTGCCGACCGCGGCCGCGTTCGAGTCCGTCACCGACGAGTTCACCTTCGTCGTCGGCCCGGTGCTCGCCACCGCGCTGTGCACGGGCGTCCACCCGGCGGCGGGTCTCGCCACCGAGGCCGCGCTGACCCTGCTCGGCGGTCTGTTCTTCGCCGCGCAGCGCTCCACCGAGCCGAAGCCGGCCCCGCGACTCGCGGACGGCCAGAAGCACGCCTCCGCCCTGTCCTTCCCCGGGCTGCGCGTCCTGATCGTCGCGTTCATCGGCATCGGCGCCGTCTTCGGCGGCATGCAGGTCTCCCTCGCCGCCTTCTCCAACGAGATCGGCAACCCCGGCGCGAACGGCATGCTCTACGGCGTCTTCGCCGCGGGCAACATGATCGCCGGCATCGCGATGGGCGCCATCGCCTGGAAGATCGGCCCGCGCCGCCGCCTGATCCTGGGCTACGTCGGCCTGACCGCCGCCGCATCGGTCCTGTGGGCCGCCAACTCGGTGGTCGTGCTCGGCGCGCTCGGCCTGGTCGTCGGCCTCTGCATCGCTCCCGCGCTGATCACCGGCTACACCATGATCGAGCAGCTGATCCCGGCCGCCTCGCGCACCGAGGCCTTCACCTGGCTCACCGGCGCGGTCGCGTTCGGCCAGGCCGGCGCCGTGACCCTGGCGGGCCGCCTGACGGACGCGCACGGGTCCTCGTACGGCTTCCTCGTGCCGCTCGTGGCGACCGCCGTCGCGCTCGCCACCCTGCTGGCGCTGCGCTCGAAGCTGGCGCCGACGGCCCCGAGCCGGATCGTGAACTCGTCCCCGACGGGCACCGCGAGCGCCCCCGCGGCCACCGCGCCGACCACCCGTAATCGGGTGAACGAGCGTGGGATCGGTCACCGCACGCCGGTGACGGTGGACTGATCCGCCGGAATACGTCACCATGGAGCGTCGTTAGCACTCATTGAGTCAGAGTGCCAGGAGGAAATTCGTGCCGACCTACCAGTACCAGTGCACCGAGTGCGGTGAGGGCCTTGAGGCCGTGCAGAAGTTCACCGATGACGCACTGACCGTGTGCCCGAGCTGTGACGGACGCCTGAAGAAGGTGTTCTCCGCGGTCGGCATCGTGTTCAAGGGATCCGGTTTCTACCGGAACGACAGCCGCGGCGCCTCGTCGAGCAGCACGCCTGCCTCGAAGCCGGCGTCGACGACGTCGACTCCCGCCGCGACCCCTGCGGCTTCGTCCTCCTCGGCGTCGGCGGGCTCCGGCAGCAGCGCCGGTTCCAGCTCCACGTCTGCCGCCTGACCTCGTACGTTTTCCGCAAGACCCCGTCGCCCCTCCGTGGGCGGCGGGGCCTTGCGCGTACCCGGTTAGGGTGACGCCATGGCGAATGCAGAGATCGGTGTAATCGGCGGATCGGGCTTCTACTCCTTCCTTGAGGACGTCTCCGAGGTCCGGGTGGAGACCCCGTACGGGCCCCCGAGCGACTCCCTCCACCTGGGCGTGCTGGGTGGGCGCCGGGTGGCGTTCCTGCCCCGGCACGGGCGCAGCCACACCGTGCCCCCGCACAAGATCAACTACCGCGCCAACCTGTGGGCGCTGCGCTCGGTCGGCGTCCGCCAGGTGCTGGGCCCCTGCGCGGTGGGCGGGCTGCGGACGGAGTACGGGCCGGGCACGCTGCTCGTCCCGGACCAGCTGGTGGACCGCACGAAGTCCCGCGCCCAGACCTTCTTCGACGGGGAACCGCTGCCCGACGGCACCGTCCCCAACGTCGTGCACACCACCTTCGCGGACCCGTACTGCCCCGTCGGGCGCTCCGTCGCACTGGCCGCGGCCCGGGGGCGGGACTGGGAGGCGGTGGACGGCGGCACCATGGTCGTCGTCGAGGGCCCCCGCTTCTCGACCCGCGCCGAATCCCGCTGGCACGCCGCCGCGGGCTGGGCGGTCGTCGGCATGACCGGGCACCCCGAGGCCGTCCTCGCGCGCGAGCTGGGGCTCTGCTACACCTCGATGGCGCTGGTCACCGACCTTGACGCGGGCGCCGAGACGGGCGAGGGCGTCTCCCACACCGAGGTCCTGCGGGTCTTCGGCGAGAACGTCGGCCGGTTGCGCGAGGTCCTCTTCGACGCGGTGACGGCGCTGCCCGGGACGAAGTCCCGGGACTGCCTGTGCACCCACGCCCACGACGGCTGGGACCTGGGCATCGAACTGCCGTAGCCGGGGTCGAGGCGGCCTCGGTGGGGGTGGCCGGTGCGGGTAGCCGGTGCGGGTGCGGGTCCCGGCCCGGTGGGGCCCGCAGGACGCGGCGAACGGTTCCGGCCGGGGGTGGGGGAAGCGGTTCCGACCGGCGGTGGGGGAAGCGGTTCCGCGGAGGTACGCGGAACGCGTCCGCGGAGGTACGGCGAAACGGTTGCGCGGGAGGTGTCACGTTCCGCGGCGCCCGTTTGTCCCCAAAGGGAAAGGGCGGCACGACGGGCCGCCCCCGACCCGGAAGAGGCCGATCATGCCGCGCATCTCGCTCACCCCGCCGCGCACCCTCCTCATGCGGATCGCCACCTGGTACTCGCGCCGCACCTACGGCAAGGTGCTGGAACCCGGCCTCGCCTACGGGCACAACCCGCGCGTGCTGCTCACGTACGTCCGGCTCGAACAGCGGGCGGCGAAGTGGAACAAGCTCGACGCCGGACTGAAGCACCTCGCGGTGATGGCCACCGCGTCACGGATCAACTGCTCGTGGTGCATGGACTTCGGCTACTGGGAGGGCACCACCGGGCTGGGTCTGGCGCCTGCGAAGATCGAGCGGGTTCCGCAATGGCGGGAATCCCGCGAGGTGTTCACGGCGACCGAGTTGCTCGTCATGGAGTACGCCGAGGCCATGACCGACACCGAGCCGGCGGTGACCGACGAGCTGGCGGCGCGGCTGATCGGTCTGCTGGGCGAGGAGGCGTTCGTCGAACTCACCGCCATGGTCGCCCTGGAGAACTTCCGCTCGCGCGTGAACAGCGCCTTCGGACTGACCAGCCAGGGCTTCGCCGAGGCCTGCACGGTGCCGGTCCGACCGTGAGCGGGGTCCGGGGCTCCCACTCGTGCGGGTGACGGGGTTTTCCACACCCTGGGGACCGTCCACAGGACGAAGCGGGATCGGGTGACGGGGCGGATCGTGAGGGGTGTTCGGGCGTCCGCCCGACACCGGAACCCGATCAGTTCGGCGGTGCTCACCATGTCCAGGACCACTCCCCCGACCCCGCGCCCCTCCCTCCCGACCGCCCTTTCGACCCCTCCCCCGCCGTGCCGTCCCGCATCGGCGACTCCGCCGGGCCTCGCGAGCCCGCCCGCCTTCGCGAGTTCTCCGGCTTCCGCGTGTCCACCGGCGCGCCCCGTCCCGCTCTTTCCGCCCCTGCGTGTGGGGCGGGGCGGGGGACGGTTGCGGCGCGCGGTGCGGCGCCGGCGGCGGGCCGCTTCGGCCGGGTTGGCCGTCACGGCGGCCGTGCTGGTCGTCGGCGGTACGGATGCCCGGGCGGCGCGGAGTTCGCCGCCGCCCGAGGTGAAACCGCCGCCCGCGGCCGTACGCATGGTGTCGGCGCCGGTGCGCATCGCGGACGCGGCGACGGTGGGGCTGCTGCGCGCCGGCGACCGGGTGGACGTGGTCGCGGCGGAGCGGACGGGTCCGCCCCGGGTGGTGGCCGCGGGGGCGCGGGTGGCCGAAGTCCCGCATGCGGAAGGGGAGGTCGAGGAAGGCGGGGCCCTGGTGGTCCTGTCGGTCCCCCGGGACACCGCGCGGGCCCTCGTCGGTGCGGGCACGGTGGCGAGGTTGGCGGTGACGCTGTGCTGAGCGGTTCCGCTCCGGCTCGTTCGGTGCGGATTCGCACGGGCGAGCAGTCAAGTCACCTCAAGGAGGGCAGCGATTGGACACGCCGGGCCTTGACTGCCGTAGCTTTCGGAACCGTTGGCTCCAAGTTCCGTAGATGCGAAGAAAGGCTCAGTGGTGAGCGAGAAGAAGAAGGAGAGCGTCCTGGCGGGCTTCAAGGCCTTCCTGATGCGCGGCAACGTCGTCGACCTGGCGGTGGCGGTCGTCATCGGCGCCGCGTTCACGAACATCGTGAACTCGCTCGTGAAGGGCATCATCAGCCCGGTCATCGGCGCCATCGGCACGAAGAACCTGGACGTCTACAAGACCTGCATCAAGAACCCGTGCGCCATCGGCAAGGACGGCCAGCCGACAGGGGTGGAGATCCTCTGGGGCTCGGTCCTGAACGCCACGCTGACCTTCCTGATCACCGCGGCCGTCGTCTACTTCCTGATGGTGCTGCCGATGGCGAAGTACCTCGCCAAGCAGGAGGCGCGCCGCAAGGCCAAGGAGGGGGTGCAGGAGACCATGGAGATCACCGAGCTGGAGGTCCTCAAGGAGATCCGGGACGCGCTCGTCGCCCAGCGTGCCGGGAACGGCGGTGGCGCCCCCGGGGCGCCGGGGTCGCGCGACGCCTTCTGACCGCCCGGGCGGATCAGATGTGGTGCGGGGGCTTCTCGTCGAGGAAGCGGGTCAGGTCGGCCGTGCTTCCGCCGGCGGGGGCCCGGTCGCCCCAGCCGCGGTCCGTGTCATCGCGGGACTGCTGGTCCAGCGGGTCGTCGAAGACCAGCCGGGGCTTCGGCTTCGGCTCGGGCTTCGCCGGTCGCGCCCCGGTCTCGGGCTGCGGAGGCTGCGGATCTGAGGCGGGGGTGGTGCTCATGCCTCAAGGGTACGGCCGCCCGGGTGGCGGCCCCCGTCCCGGCCGCCGCCCCCGCCGCGTGCGATGTCGATGGTCGCCGTACCCGTCCGGCCGGCGGTCAGCTGGGGGCTTCGGCGCCCTTGCGGGCGTAGAACCACCAGCAGACGACGAGGCAGGTCGCGTAGAACCCGATGAACAGCCACAGGGCGTGCGTGACGGCCATCGCGGCGAACATCGCGGGGATGAAGAAGAAGCCGTACGCGGCGATGGCGGAGGAGAAGCCGGTGACGGCGCCCGACTCCATCTCGGACTGCTTCATGGCGGCCGCCTGCGCCTCGGGGCCCTGGCCTTCCGCCCGGCGCATGTGCTGGTCCCGGAAGATGACCGGGATCTGTCGGAAGGTGGAGCCGTTGCCCAGCCCGGAGAAGGCGAAGGCCACCAGGAAGCCGATGTAGAAGGCCCAGAAGCTGCCCTGGTCGCCGCTGTGCGGCAGCGCGAAGATCACGACCACGAGGGCCGCCGCCATGCCCACGAAGGACAGCATGGTGACCCTGGCGCCGCCGATCTTGTCGGAGAGCCAGCCGCCGGCCCAGCGCATGAGGGCGCCGATGAACGGGCCGATCCAGGCATAGGTGGTGGCCTGGTAGCCCTGGGACTGGAAGTTGTCCTTGATCAGCAGGGGCAGGCCGGCGGCGAACCCGATGAACGAGCCGAAGGTGCCGACATAGAGCCAGGTCATCAGCCAGTTGTGCTTGCGCTTGAAGATGATCTTCTGCTGGCTGAAGGGGGCCGAGGCCACCTTGAGGTCGTTCATGAGGAACCAGGCGAGCACCGCCATGATCACCAGCAGGGGCACCCAGAGGAACGCGCCGTTCTGGAGCCAGACGTCGGTGTTGTTCGTGGTGTCGCGCTGCGGGCCGCCGGCGGGGGCGCCCAGGACGGCGGCGGTGACCACCAGCGGCGCGACCAGCTGGACCACGCTCACGCCGAGGTTTCCGAGACCTCCGTTGAGGCCGTTGGCGCTGCCCTTCTCCCGCTTGGGGAAGAAGAAGCCGATGTTCGCCATCGAGGAGGCGAAGTTCGCGCCGCCGATCCCGCAGACGGCAGCGATGAGCGCCAGCTCCCAGTAGGGCGTTCCGGTGTCCTGGAGCGCGAAGCCCAGCCACAGCATCGGGGCGACCAGGATGATCGTGCTGAAGGCGGTGAACTTGCGTTCGCCGAAGATCGGCCCGATGAAGGTGTACAGGATCCGGAAGGTGCCGCCGGTGAGGCCGGGGATGGCGGTCAGCCAGAACAGTTGCGACTTGGAGAACCCGAAGCCGACGTTGTTCAGGTTGACCACGGTCACCGACCAGACCTGCCAGACCACGAAGCCGAGCATCAGCGCCGGGATCGACACCCACAGATTGCGCTGGGCGACCCTGCGGCCGGTGGACTGCCAGAAGCCGTCGTCCTCGGGCCGCCAGTCCCCGATGGTGGCGCCGGGCTTGTAGGTCTCCGCGCGGTGCGAACGCACCGTGGGCGGAGTGGGCGTGGGTATGGACATGGTCATCGGTCCTTCGGGTCGAGGAGCCACAGACCGATCACGACGAGGAAGGACAGGATGAGGAATCCCGCCCCCCACCAGGCCGTGCCGGTGTTTCCCTTCATCCACTCGTTGACGGTGACGGTCAGCGCCCAGAGCTGCCCGATGACGACGGTCAGGGCCAGGGCGAGGCGCGCGTTGAGCTTCGAGGAGCGTTCCGGCTCCTGTTCGGTACCGGCTCCGGGGCCGGGGCCGGTGTGCCGGATCCGCGGGTCTCCGTAGCCGCTCGTGGGGCGGATCTGCGGATATCGTTCGCGGACCGGGCGGTTCAGTCGGGGCTCGGCACTACCGGGCCGGTAGCCGGGGCGCGGGGGCAGGGATGGTTCGCTCACGTCCGTCCGCTCTCGGTCGCGGTGGAGCGGTCCGCCACGGGGCAGCCCAGGCGTTGGGCCATCTCCGGTCGGGACTCGCCGAACTGCCGGCACAGGGCTTCCTGGGTCGGCTCTCCCGACCGGGCGGTGGCGATGGCCCAGACACTGCCGTCGGCCTGCTCGGTCAGGATGATCCTGGGGAGGGGGCGGGGCGGTGGGCCGGCCGTCACCTCACCGGTGCGGGCGTCGAAGACGCCTTCGTGGCAGGGGCAGTACAGCTCGCCGTCGGCGCCCCGGTCCTCGCGCCAGAGCACCCCGCAGGCCAGGTGGGTGCAGACGGCGGAGTAGCCGACGAGGCTGCCGTCGGACAGGCGGACGGCCACGGCCCGGTCGTCCTCACCGGGGAAGCGGAAGGCCACGGACCGGCCCGGGGGCAGGTCGGCGGTGACCATCTTGGCCTCGGGCAGGGACTCGCTGTCGCCGTGCCGGTGCAGGATGCCGGCGGCGACACCGACCCCGCCGATGGCCAGGCCTCCGGAGACGGTGGCGACGATCCGCAGGTAGTCACGGCGGGTGGTGAGGGAGTCGGCGCTGATCCGGTCGCGCAGTTGGTCGGCGGCGGCGTCACCGTCGGACTCGGGGCCCGATCCCGATCCGGGTGAGGGCTGCTGGGTCACGCTCATCGGACATCCACTCCGTTGATCTCGACGACGGGCAGACCGCCGGGAACGGGCCACTGGACCTTGTCCGCGGGTACGACCATCGCCACGCCGGTGCTGACCACGACGTCGCCGAAGACGAAGGAGTCGGCGACCTGCACTCCGGGCCGCTCGGCCCGGAGCTCTTCGAGCGTTCCGTAGAAGAGCGCCCCGGTCGGGCAGACCGTGGCGCACATGGGGGCCAGGCCGTACGCGGTGCGGTCGTAGCAGAGGTTGCACTTCATCTGGAGCTTCGCCTGGAGGTCGATCTTGGGAACGCCGAAAGGACAGGCGTTGACGCAGTTGGCGCAGCCGATGCAGCGGGTGGTGTCGGCCTGCTGGACCACACCGTCGGCGGTGACGAGGATCGCGTCGGCGGGACAGACCTCGGCGCAGGGCGCGACGGGGTCCTCGCAGTGCATGCAGACGGTCGGGAGGGAGGCGACGGAGATACCGGGGTCGGTGTAGTCCAGGTGGATCATCGACTTGCCGCGGTGCGAATCGCATTCGCGGCAGGCGGAGACGCAGGCCTGGCAGCCGATGCAGCGGCCCGGGTCGATGAAGATCGTGCGTCCCATCATGGCGCGTCAGCTCCTCTCGGCCGTGCCACGGCCCTGCGGGGACGTGGGCGGCAAGGGATCGGTGCGGGAGACCTGGGTCTCCGGGTACGCCTCGTGGCCGGGGGCCGTGGGCGGCGCGGGAACCTCGTCGATCCGTTCGGCGGGCTCGATGCGGGCGGCGCACACCTTGTACTCGGGGATCTTGGAGCGGGGGTCGAGGGCGTCGATGGTCAGGGCGTTCGCGGCCGTCGGGACGGGCCAGTGGTAGGGGATGAACACCGTGTCCGGGCGGATGGCCTCCGTGACCAGGGCCGGGAAGACCTCGCTGCCGCGCCGGGTGACGACCCGGACCGGGTCGCCGTTGCGGAAACCGTGCGAGGGGTGGACCTCCACCCAGGGCCTCGGTGTCTGTTCCACGAGGGCGCCCAGCCGGCGCGTCTGGTTCCCGGACAGGAAGTGCGCCACGGTGCGTCCGGTGGTGAGGGAGAGCGGGTACTCCTCGGTGTACGGGTCCATCGGCGCGTGCCACTCGACGACCTGGAGGTGGACCTTCCCGTCGGGGTGGTAGGTCTTGCCGCCCTCGAACAGCCGTGGGGTGCCCGGGTGGTCGGTGGACGGGCACGGCCACACGATGCCGCCGGTCTCCTCCAGGCGTTCGTAGGTGATGCCGTAGTAGTCGTTGACGGTGCCGGCGGAGGCGACGCGCAGTTCCTCGAACACCTCGCGCGAGCCGGCGAAGTCGAACTTGTCGCCGACGCCCAGGCGGCGGGCGAGTTCGCACATCACCCAGGTGTCGGTGCGCACCCCCGCGGGCGGCTCCTGCGCCTTGTTGTGCTTGACGACGCGGGCCTCGGTGTTGGCCATGACGCCCTCGTCCTCGGCCCACACGGTGACGGGGAAGACGACGTGGGCGTTGGTGGCGGTCTCGGAGAGGAAGAAGTCGAACTGGGCATGGAATTCGAGGGTGTCGTACCCGCTCTTGACCGCGCCGTAGTTGGGCAGCGACACGAACGGGTTGTTGCAGATCCCGATGAGGCCGCGGATCTCCTGGCGCTGCATCTGCCAGACCATCTCCATCATGGAGGTTCCGGCGAGCGGCAGCTCGGACTCCTCGATGCCCCAGATCCGGCAGATCTGGCGGCGGTGCTCCTCGTTCATGATGGAGCGCCCGCCGGGCAGCAGGTCCGACTTCTGGCCGTGCTCCCGGCCGCCCTGCCCGTTGCCCTGGCCGGTGATGGTTCCGTAGCCGGCCCCGGGCTTGCCCAGGTTCCCGGTGGCGACGCACAGGTTGATGATGGACAGACAGTTCTCGACGCCCTGCGAGTGGTGCTCGACGCCCCGGGCGTGGAAGGCCATGGCGCTGCCCGCCCGGCCGAACGTCCGGGCCACCTGGAAGATCTGCTCCTCGGGGATCCCGCAGATCGCGGCCGCCCGGGCGGGCGGGTAGTCCTGGACGTTCTCGCGGACCTCCTCCCAGCCGGTGGTGTGGGCGGCGAGGTAGCCCTCGTCGGTCAGTCCCTCGGCGACGATGACGTGCAGGACGGCGTTGAAGAAGGCCGAGTCCGTGCCGGGCTTGAGGGCGACGTGGATGTCGGCGGTGCGGGCGATGGCGGTCTCGCGGGGATCGACCACGATCAGCGAGGCGCCCCGGTCCCGCGCTCCCCACACGTACTGGGTCATCACGGGGAAGCACTCCCCCACGTTGGACCCGGCGATCAGGAGGCAGTCGGTGAGGAGGATGTCCGAGAAGGGGTTGCCTGCCCGGTCGATGCCGAACGCGAGCTTGTTGGCGCCGGCCGCGCTGACCATGCAGAGCCGGCCGTTGTAGTCCACGTGCCGGGTCTTGAGGGCGACCCGTCCGAACTTGCCGACGAGGTAGGTCTTCTCGGAGTACAGGCTGGCTCCGCCGAGCAGCCCGAAGGCGTCGTTCCCGTGCGCGCCCTGGATGCGCCTGATCTCGGAGACGGTGAAGTCGAGGGCCTCGTCCCATGAGCACTCCCGGAACTCCTCGTCCCGGGAGCGGCGCATGAGTGGGGCGGTGAGCCGGTCGGGGTGGTTGACCTGCTGGTATGCGTTGATGCCCTTGGGGCACAGCCGCATCCGGTTGATGTCGTGGTTGCGGGGCTCGACCCCGAAGACCTTTCCGGCCCTGTCCACGCGCAGGTACATCCCGCATTGGACGCCGCAGAAGCAGCAGTGGGTGGGGACGAGCGTCTCGCCGTTCTGGTCGGCGTGCCACTGGTCCGCGGGGATGCCTCCGGCGTCACGGAAGTTGCGGGTGCCGGGCGGGGCGATGGACGGGTCGAGGGGCAGCGGGGCGGTCTTGGCCGGGTCCGTCGCGGTCACTTGAAGCCCTTCTTGACGTGGGTCAGGTAGGCGTTGCCGCGCAGGACCCGCTTGCAGCGCGGGCAGTACTCGGCCCAGGCGTCGAAGTCGAGCTTCAGGTCCTTCATCGTGCCGCGCAGGTTCTCCACGTACGGGGCGGTGTCGACGGGCTCCCCGCAGCGCTTGCAGGCGAAGACCTGCTCGTCCTGGCGGGCCGTGTACTTGAAGAGCTGCATGCCGACGGCGGCCGGGCGCTGCACGATGTGGAAGAACTTCCCGAAGGGGATGTAGATGAGGGTGAAGACCACCGACACCATGTGCAGGATCGCGAGGAACTCGTAGCCGCCGCCGTGCAGGAAGATCGACGAGAACGTCAGCAGCAGCCCGGTCACCGAGATGACGATGAGGCAGATCAGCGGTAGCAGGTCGTAGGCGAAGCGCTGCCCGGTGATGGCGCCGCGGTCCTTCATCCGGCGCCACAGGAAGTAGGAGGCCCCGGGGATGACGAGGACGGCGGCGATGTCCAGGCCGTGGAACATCAGCCAGCCCAGGAGGCTCAGCGAGTCGAAGCCGAGGACCTTGAACCCCCAGATCCGCATCGCGTAGCCGGGGCCCGCGCCGCTGTCGGAGGTGAAGGTGAACCAGCCCCAGGTGAGCGGGAAGGTGATCGCGGCGGCCAGCAGGCAACCCCAGAAGATCAGCTGGTGGGCGGCCCAGCGGCCGCGCGAGCGGGCACCGAGGAACTTCTGGAAGCCGAGGTAGGTGGCGATCATCCTCGGCAGCGCGGTGGGCGCCTTCTTGAAGTTGGCCATCGAGAAGAAGCTCCCGAAGCCCCGCTTGAAGAGCCTGCGCGCGCCGGGCGCCGAGACCCACACCGTGTACCGGTAGGCCACACCGAAGGCCAGGAAGACGGTCGCCACGGCGTACGGCAGCAGGGCGGAGTCGAAGTCCCTCAGGAGCCTGCTGCCGAGCACGATCGCGGCGATGAGCAACAGGGACACGACGACGCCCGCCAGGGTGGCCCGTGCGGTGACGGACCGGCCGGCGGGCGGCGGGGTGCTCGGCACCCCGGGCGGTGGTGGCGGGGCATCGGCGATGACTTCTGTGGGCTCGGACACAGCCACCACGCTAGGTTGTTCGTACCGATTCAGCCTGTTGTGTCCGTTGTTCGATTGGGCCGAACGGGGGCGGTCGGGTCCGCCGGGTCGTCGGCGCGGGCCGGGTCAGACCGCTGTCAGGCCGCGGGCGGCGAAGACCGCCTTCGCCTCGGCCACCTGCTCGGCGTCGGGTGAGGGGGTGTCGTGCAGGGTGAACGGCATCCCGAGGGCCTCCCACTTGCTCTCGCCGAGCTTGTGGAAGGGCAGGACGTCGACCCGCGAGACGTTGCCGAGCGTGGCGGCGAAGTCGGCGACGCCCTCCACGTTCTCCCGCGCGTCCGTGAGCCCGGGGACGAGGACGAACCGCAGGTGCACCTCCTTGCCCAGGTCGGCGAGGCGCAGGGCGAAGTCCAGGGTGGGCGCCAGCGGGCGGCCGGTGAGCTTGCGGTAGGTGGCCCGGTCCCAGGACTTGATGTCGAGGAGGACGAGGTCCACGTCGCGCAGCAGGGCGTCCGTGGCGCGCGCGCCGAGGAAGCCGGAGGTGTCGAGGGCGGTGTGCAGGCCGAGGTCGTTCTTCATCCGGTGCAGCAGCTCGCCCGCGAAGACGGGCTGCAGGAGGGGTTCGCCGCCGGAGATGGTGGCGCCGCCGCCCGAGGCGGAGATGAACCGGGTGTACTTGCGGGCCTCGGCGATGACCTCGTCGGCCGAGGTGCGCTTGCCGTTGCGCATCCGCATGGTGTCGGGGTTGTGGCAGTACAGGCAGCTCAGCGGGCAGCCCGCGAGGAAGGTGACGAAGCGCGTCCCGGGGCCGTCGACGCCGGTGGACAGGTCCCAGGAGTGCACCGATCCCTCGCTCGGTCGCCGCGTCGCGGCGGCGGCGGGGGTCCGACCGTCCCCGGCGGCCGGGGCGGTGGCGGTCCGGGGCGTGGCGTTGGCCCGGCCGACGGGGATGCTCGTACCGAAGAGGACGGTCATGGCAGGTGCTCCTGAGTGAGCCGGTGTCCGTGGGGGTCGGATGGAACGCGCGGTCCCGGGGCCGGGGTGGGGTGAGGGACGACCCCGGGCCGCGCGGTACGGGGGCTCTACAGCGAGCCGTGGAAGGTGCGGTTCAGCACGTCGAGCTGCTGGTCCCGCGTGAGCCGGACGAAGTTCACCGCGTATCCGCTGACGCGGATGGTCAACTGCGGATAGTTCTCCGGGTGCTCCATGGCGTCCATGAGCGTGTCGCGGTTGAGCACGTTCACGTTCATGTGGAAGCCGTCGCTGGCCATGTAGCCGTCAAGGACGCCCGCCAGGTTCTTGATCCGCTCCTCGGGGGTGCGGCCGAGGCCGTCGGGGGTGACGGTGTTGGTCAGCGAGATGCCGTCCTCGGCGTCCTCGTAGGGGAGCTTGGCGACGGACAGCGCCGAGGTGACGTAGCCGTGGGTGTCGCGACCGTTCATCGGGTTGGCGCCCGGCGAGAAGGGCTCGCCCGCGCGGCGGCCGTCGGGGGTGTTGCCGGTCTTCTTGCCGTAGACGACGTTGGAGGTGATCGTCAGCACGGACTGGGTGTGTTCGGCGCCCCGGTACGTCTCGTGCTTGCGGACCTTCCTCATGAACTCCTCGACGAGCCAGACGGCGATCTCGTCGACCCGGTCGTCGTTGTTGCCGTAGGCCGGGTAGTCGCCGTCGATGACGTAATCGGTGGCGAGGCCGGTCTCGTCGCGGACGGCCGTGACCTTGGCGTACTTGATGGCGGAGAGGGAGTCGGCGGCGACGGACAGACCCGCGATGCCGCAGGCCATGGTGCGGCGCACGTCGCGGTCGTGGAGGGCCATCTCGATGCGCTCGTAGGCGTACCGGTCGTGCATGTAGTGGATGACGTTCAGGGCGTGGACGTAGGTCGCCGCGAGCCATTCCATCTGCTCGTCGAACTTCGCCATGACCTGGGCGTGGTCCAGCACCTCGGAGGTGAGCGCGCCGGTCTCCGGGCCGACCTGGGCGCCGGACTTCTCGTCACGGCCGCCGTTGATCGCGTAGAGCAGGGTCTTGGCGAGGTTCACGCGGGCGCCGAAGAACTGCATCTGCTTGCCGACCGGCATCGCCGAGACGCAGCAGGCGATGGCGGTGTCGTCGCCGAAGCGCGGGAGCATCAGCTCGTCGGACTCGTACTGCACCGAGGAGGTGTCGATCGAGACGCGGGCGCAGAACTCCTTGAAGCCCTGGGGCAGTCGGGGGGACCAGAAGACGGTCATGTTCGGCTCGGGGGCCGGGCCGAGGTTGTACAGGGTCTGGAGGTAGCGGAAGGAGGTCTTCGTGACCAGCGGGCGGCCGTCCTCGCCCATGCCGGCGATCGACTCGGTGACCCAGGTGGGGTCGCCGCTGAAGAGCTCGTCGTACTCCGGGGTGCGCAGGAAGCGGACGATGCGGAGCTTGATGATGAAGTCGTCGACCAGCTCCTGGGCCTGCTCCTCGGTGAGGAGTCCCGCCGCGATGTCGCGCTGGAGGTAGACGTCGACGAAGGTCGAGGTGCGGCCCAGGGACATGGCGGCGCCGTTCTGCTCCTTCACGGCGGCCAGGTAGGCGAAGTACAGCCACTGGATGGCCTCGCGGCCGGTGGCGGCGGGTCCGGAGATGTCGCACCCGTAGGAGGCGGCCATGGTCTTGAGTTCGGCGAGCGCGCGGATCTGCTCGGAGAGCTCCTCGCGCAGGCGGATCGTCTCCTCCAGCGAACGGGGTCCGGCGGGCAGCGCGTTGAGCTCCTCCTTCTCCTCCTTCTTGAAGGCGATGAGGCGGTCGACGCCGTAGAGGGCGACGCGGCGGTAGTCGCCGATGATGCGGCCGCGACCGTAGGCGTCGGGGAGGCCCGTGACGATGCCGGCCTTGCGGGCGGCGCGGATCTCGGGGGTGTAGGCGTCGAAGACGCCGGCGTTGTGGGTCTTGCGGTAGTCGGTGAAGACCTTCTCCAGGTCCTCGGAGACCGGGTAGCCGTAGGTCTCCAGGGCGCCGGCGACCATGCGCCAGCCGCCGTACGGCATGATCGCGCGCTTGAGCGGGGCGTCCGTCTGGAGGCCGACGATCAGGTCCTTGTCGCGGTCGATCCAGCCGGGGGCGTGCGCGGTGATCGTCGAGGGGATGTCGTGCGCGACGTCGTAGACGCCCTTCTCGCGCTCCTCGGGGAACTTGTCCGTGATGGCCTTCCAGACGGCGGTGGTCCGCTCGGTGGGGCCGGCCAGGAAGGTGTCGTCACCTTCGTACGGCGTGTAGTTCTGCTGGATGAAGTCGCGGACGTCTATGGAGTCGCGCCACAGACCGCCCTTGAAGCCGTCCCAGGCCTCCGCGCTCTTCGTGGTTTCCGCAGGGGTGGCAGTCATGGCCGGCACCTTCTTCAGTCGCCTCGTTGCTTGCTTCCATTGCACGCCTTTTGATCGATCATTTGGTGCCGCGTTGGTCCCGAACTGCGGCCCGAAGGTCCCGCCGTGCACCGACCCCGACCATCCAAACCCGCCCTGAGCTGGCGTTTCGGTGGGGCCGAAGGCCCCTCGTGCGCTTGTGAAAACATTCACAAGAATCTCGCTCCAGGACCGGAAAGTCAGATGATCCGAACCAGGGCGAAGCCTGTGGATACCGCGACGCACGTCGTGACCAGCCCCGGCAGCATGAAGGAGTGGTTGACGACGAAGCGGCCGACACGGGTGGTGCCGGTCCGGTCGAAGTTGATCGCGGCGATGAAGGTCCCGTAGGTCGGCAGCAGGAAATAGCCGTTCACCGCCGGCCACATGGCGATCAGGAGGGGGGCCGGGATGCCGAGCGCGAGTCCCAGCGGCATCAGGGCCTTGGTGGTGGTGGCCTGGCTGAAGAGCAGGGCGGAGAGGAGCAGCAGCATGACCGCGAAGAACCAGGGGTGGGTCCCCGCGACACCGCCGAGGGCGCCGGTGATCCGGGCCTCGTTCGCCCCGATGAAGGAGAGCCCGAGCCAGGACAGGCCGAACACCCCGATGACGGCCACCATGCCGGAGCGCGCGACGTCGGTCCGCGGGATCCGTTGCGCGTCGACCCGACAGCACAGCAGGATCAGCGCGGCCACGGCCATCATGAGGATCTCGATGGTGGCCGGCATGGACAGCGGCCCCTTGCCGACCACGGGGCGCAGGCCCGGGAACAGTCCGCTGAGCACCACGGCGACCGTCCCGCCGAGGAAGAGGTACGCGGACCGGCGCGCCCGCGGTCGCAGCGGCGGCCGGGACCCGGCCCGGGCGGGGGCGGAGGCATCGATCTCGCCCGCGGCCAACCGGCGCAGGTACTCGGGGTCCTGGTGGAGCTCCCGACCGACCCGGGACTGCACGACGGCCGCGACGAGGACGCCGAGCAGGGTCGCCGGGACGGCCACGGCCATGATGCGGGGCAGGTTCCAGCCGTCACCGTCGAACATCACGATCATGGCCGCCATGGCGGCGGAGACGGGTGACGCGGTGATCCCGAAGGTGGCGGCGATCGACGACACGGCGATGGGCCGCTCGGGGCGTACTCCGCCCTCCCGGGCCACGTCGTGGATGACGGGAAGCAGGGGGTAGAAGACATGAGCCGTACCGGCCCCGAGGGTGAACGCCCAGGACACCAGGGGCGCGACGATCACGACCCGGCGGGGGTTGCGCCGGATCGCGCGCTCGGCCCGGCCGACCAGGAAGTCGATGCCTCCGGCGGCTTCCATCGCGGCCGCCGCCATGATCACCGCGAGGATGATCAGCATCACGTCGACGATGCCGGAGGTGTCGGCGGGCGCCACCCCGAAGACGGTGGCCAGTACGAACACCCCGACGGCCCCCCACAGCCCCATGGCCACCCCGCCCTTGCGGGAGCCGAGCCAGATGGCCGCCACCATCACGGCGAGTTGGAGGAACATGCCGGGCACGGTCGGGCCTTTCGTCGACGGGCAGCGGTGGGGGCGCGGGGGTCGTCGGCAGCCGGGACGCCGACCGGCCCGCGGCAGCGCCGGGAGGGACCGGCCGGCCGCGGGCCGGGTGTCGGGGCCGACCGGGAGGGTCGGCGAGGAGTGGTGGCGGGTGGAGCGGGTCGGGCGGGATCCGGAAGGAGCGACCGCGGTCCTGCTCTAGCTGGGGGCTTCGGCGCCCTTGCGGGCGTAGAACCACCAGGCGACGACCACGCAGCTGGCGTAGAAGGCCACGAACCCCCACATGGCGCTGGTGACGGCGAAGTTCGCGAACATCGCCGGGATGAAGAAGAAGCCGTAGGCCGCGATGGCGGCGGTGAAGCCGGTGACCGCGCCCGACTCGATCTCCGCCTGCTTGAGCGCCGTCGCGTACTGCGGGGTGCCCTCCGTCAGGCCCTTCAGGTGCTGGCTCCGGAAGATGACCGGGATCTGGCGGAAGGTCGAGCCGTTGCCGATGCCCGAGAAGAAGAAGGCGGCCAGGAAGCAGAAGAAGAAGCCGTAGAAGGAGCCCTGGTCGGAGCCGGCGGGCAGGAAGGTGATCACGCCGATGATCGAGACCGCCATGCCGACGAAGGACAGGATCGTGACCCGGGCGCCGCCCAGCTTGTCGGCGATCCAGCCGCCCGCCCAGCGCGCCAGGGCGCCGAGGGCCGGGCCCATCCAGGCGTAGGTGGCCACGGAGTAGTCGGGGAAGGTGGTCTTGATGAGCAGCGGCAGGGCGGCGGCGAAGCCGATGAAGGAACCGAAGGTGCCGACGTAGAGCCAGGTCATCAGCCAGTTGTGCTTGCGCTTGAAGATGACCTTCTGCTGGCTGAAGGGGGTGGAGGCGACCTTCAGGTCGTTCTGTCCGAACCAGGCGATCGCGGCGAGGACGATCAGGACGGGTACCCATACGAAGGCCGCGTTCTGGAGGTATATCTCCGACCCGTCGGCCTTCTTCTGTCCCGCGCCGATCGCGAGCACGGAAGTGGTGATCAGGATGGGCGTCAGCAGTTGGACCACCGAGACACCCAGGTTGCCGAGACCGCCGTTGATGCCGGTCGCGTTGCCCTTCTCCTGCTTCGGGTAGAAGAAGCCGATGTTGGCCAGCGAGGAGGAGAAGTTCGCGCCTCCGATGCCGCAGAGCGCGGCGATCGCGACCATCGTGGTGTAGGAGGTGTTGGGGTCCTGCACCGCGAAGCCGAGCCACAGCAGCGGCACGATCAGCACCACCGTCGAGAGCGCCGTGAAGCGGCGCTGCCCGACCATGGGGCCGAGGAACGTGTAGAAGATGCGGGCGGTACCGCCGGTGATGCCGGGTACCGCGGTCAGCCAGAACAGCTGCGACTGGGAAAAGCCGAAGCCGACGTCCTTCAGGTTCGTCGCGGTGATGCTCCAGACCTGCCACACCACGAAGGCGACGAGCAGCGCCGGCACGGCGATCCACAGGTTGCGGGTCGCGACCTTCTTGCCGGTGGTGCGCCAGAAGGTCGGATCCTCCGGCGTCCATTCGGTGATGGTGCGGCCGGGGCGGTACTGCGCCGGATCGGCCAGCACCTCTGGCACTTGCTGCGTGGCGGTACTCATCGCGTGATCCTGAACGTCGAGAAGGGTCCTGACCTATCCAGGTTCCGCTCGCACGGCCGTCCGGCATCAGGGGCGAACGTCGTGTGGGCGACAGGACAAGGTCCTGTCGCCCACACGACGTTCGGCGGCGGATCAGCTCAGGGCGACCACCGGGAGGGACACCCGCGGGTCGTCGAGGCAGACGCCGGTGCGCAGGTCGAAGACCTGCTTGTGCATCGGCGACGTCACCACCGGGATCCCGTCCCGGGAGCCCATGATGCCGTCCGAGATCACGTCGGCGCCGGAGAAGGGGTCCCGGTTCCCGACCGCGTACACCGTCCCGTCACGGTCCTTGAAGACGGCGGCCTCGGTGCCGTCGGCGAGCCGCACCGAGCGTCCGCGGCCCGGCTCCAGAACGCCCGCGGCCGCCCCGTCCGGGGCCACCGCCCCCGGGTCCACCGGGCCGAAGCGCTCCAGTGCCCGCGGGTCCTCCAGGACGGCCTGCCACTCGTCCTCGTACGCCGCCACGTGCCGCTCCATCTGCTCCTGGAGTTCGGCGCAGATCCCGAGCGAGTCCTCGATCAGCACGGCCTTCAGGTGCTCCGTGCCGCCCTCGATGCGCTCGATCCAGGTGGCCGTGCGCTCCAGCCGTTCGCCGGTCCGGACGTAGTACATGAGGAACCGGTCGATCAGCTCGAAGAGCGCCTCCCTCGTCAGGTCGGAGGCCAGCAGGTCGGCGTGGCGGGGGTTGGCCCCGCCGTTGCCGCCGACGTACAGGTTCCAGCCGTTGGCGGTGGCGATGACGCCGATGTCCTTGCCCCGGGCCTCCGCGCACTCGCGCAGACAGCCCGAGACGCCGCCCTTGAACTTGTGCGGGGTGCGCAGGCCGCGGTAGCGCAGCTCCAGGTCGATGGCGAGCTGGATCGAGTCGCCCTGTCCGAAGCGGCAGAAGCGGGCGCCGACGCAGGACTTCACCGCGCGCAGGGACTTCCCGTAGGCCTGACCGGATTCGAAGCCGGCTCCGCCGAGGCGCCGCCAGATGTCGGGGAGTTGTTCCTTGCGGACCCCGAACAGGCCGATCCGCTGCGCGCCGGTGATCTTCGTGTAGAGCCCGTAGTCGCGGGCCACCTCGCCCAGCGCGATCACCTGCTCGGGGGTGATCTCGCCGCCTGCGACGCGCGGGACGACGGAGTAGCTGCCGTCCTTCTGGAGGTTGGCGAGGAAGAGGTCGTTGGTGTCCTGCAGCGCCGCCTGCTCGCCGCGCAGGATGTGGCCGATGCCGAGGTCCGGGGCGAGGGTGCCCAGCACGTTCCCGACGACCGGCTTGCAAACGGCGCAGCCCTCGCCGCCCTGCCCGTGGGCCGCCAGCAGCTCGCCGAAGCTCCGGATGTGTTCGGTACGGACCTTCTCGTAGATCTCGGCCCGGGTGAGGGCGAAGTGCTCGCACAGTCCGCGGGGCTTCTCGACTCCTTGCGCCGACAGTTCGGCGTCCAGGACGGCTTGCAGGGTACCGAGGCAGCCACCGCAGCCCGTACCGGCCTTGGTGCACTTCTTGATCCCGCCGATGTCGGTGAGGGATTCGGCGGTGACGGCGGTGCGGACCTGCCCCTTGGTGACGTTGTGGCAGGAACACACCACCGCGTCGTCGGGCAGTGCGTCCGCTCCCGGCGGCGCCGTCCCCTCCGTGTCCGGGAGGAGGAAGGCCTCGGGTGGTGCGGGCAGTTGGCGGCCGGCGTGCGGCTTAAGCGAGCCGTAGGCCCGGGCGTCGCCGACCAGGATCCCGCCGAGGAGGGCGCCGTCCGGGCCGAGCAGCAGTTTCTTGTAGACGCCCTCGCGGGTGTCGGAGAAGACCACGGACACCGCCCCGTCGCGCCCCTCGGGGGCGAAGGGGTCACCGAAGGAGGCCACGTCGGCGCCCATCAGCTTCAGCTTGGTGGAGGTGTCGGCGCCGGTGAAGGTCAGTTCGCCCGCGCCCGCGAGGGCCTCGGCGACCGTCTCCGCCATCTGGTAGCCGGGGGCCACCAGCCCGTACACCTTGCCGTCGACCGTCTGCGCGCATTCTCCGACCGCGTAGACGAACGGATCGCTGGTCCGGCAGTGGGCGTCCACGACGACGCCGCCGCGGTCGCCGACCGCCAGCCCGCACTCGCGTGCCAGCCGGTCGCGGGGGCGCACCCCGGCCGAGAAGACCACGACCTCGGAGCTGATCTCCCGGCCGTCGGTCAGCCGCAGCGCGCGGGCCCTGCCGTCGGCGTCGACCCGGACGGCGGCCGCGCCGACGCCGGTGTGCACGGCCACGCCCATCGATTCGATGGTGGCGCGCAGGGCGGCGGCGCCTCCGTCGTCGACCTGGAGGGGCATCAGCCGGGGCGCGAACTCCACGACGTGCGTGGTCAGTCCGAGGGTGCGCAGCGCTCCCGCGGCCTCCAGGCCGAGCAGCCCACCGCCGATGACCACGCCGCTTCGGGCGTGGCCCGCGTGGTCGGTCAGGGCCCGCACGTCATCGAGGGTGCGGTAGGTGAAGCAGCCTTCCGCTCCGGCGCCCTCGATGGGCGGAACGAAGGGGTAGGAGCCGGTCGCCAGTACCAGCGCGTCGTAGTCGTGGACGGCACCGGATCTGCTGGTGACGGTGCGGGCGGCGGTGTCGATCAGTTCGGCCGGGTCCCCGAGGCGCAGGTCGATCCCGTGCCGTTCCAGGAAGCCGGGCGCGAGCAGCGACAGGTCCTCGCCGGTGGAGCCGGTGAAGGCGGCGGACAGGTGCACCCGGTCGTAGGCGGGGACGCGCTCCTCGGCGAGGACGGTCACCCGCCAGCCCGTGGCGCCCGGCGCGGCCGGGTCCGCGAGCGCGTCACGCTCGGCGAGTGCCTCCAGCAGGCGGTGTCCCACCATGCCGTGGCCGATGACGACCAGTGTCTGCGTCATGGGTCTCACTCCGTGTGCGAGGGATGCGTGCGGGTGGCTTCCCCGCTTCTCGACGGTAGGTCGGTCCCGAGGTCCCGGGCGCCCGTAAAGGGCCCGTCGGGGCGGGGACACGGGCCCGTTCCGGTCGGGACCTGCGACCTGCGGCGAGGGCCGTTGGACCGGATCCGGCCGGCCGGTCGGACGCCTAGCGTGGAGTGCGGAACGGGGGGCCGATCAAGGATTTCGGGAGGTACCGGATGCTCGTGCTCGCCGTGCACGGCAGTGCGGACCCCGCCGCCGCCGGGGCCGTGCGCCGCCTCGGCGTCACCGTGGAGGCACTCGGCGGGATCCGCCCGCTGGTGGGTCACCTGGACGTGCAGCGCCCCTCCCTCGCCGAGGTCGTCAGGGAGCATCCGGGATCGGTGGTCGTCCCCCTGCTGCTGGGCGACGGCTACCACCTGCGCGTGGACATCCCCGCGGTCCTGGACGGCACCGGCTGCCGTCTCACGCGGGGTCTCGGTGGTGAGTCCGCCGTCGCGCCGGCCCTGTACGGGCGGCTCCGCGAGGCCGAACGGAGGCGGGGCCCCCACGCCCGGGCCGACGCGGTGGTGGTTGCCGGCGCGGGCTCCACCCGGCCCGGCGGCAACGAGGGCACGACGGCGGCCGCCGCCCGGCTGTCGACGTTGCTGGCGGCCGACCGCGGGCCCGACCGCGTCCCGGTCGTCCCCGCGTACCTGACCTCGGCCGGGCCCACCGTCCCCGAGGCGCTCGCCGCACTCCGGGAGGCCGGGCACCGCCGGATCGCGGTGGCCGCGCACCTGCTGGCTCCGGGCCGGTTCACCCGGGCCCTGGCCGCCGCCGGGGCCTGGACGGTCACCGACCCGTTGGCCGACCATCCGCGGATCGCCCGCTTGGTCCTGGACCGGTACGAGTCGCAGGAGTCCGCCCGGGGTACCCGCGTCCCGCGGGCCGCGCGCCTCGCCTGCTAGGCAGTCCGGCTTTGCTGTCCTGAGCGGTATGACGTACGTACCGATGACCGCCCGCAGCCGCCACGAGGACCATCGGGCATCGACCCCGCTGGAACTGTTCTTCGACCTCTGTTTCGTCGTCGCGATCGCCCAGGCCGGGGCGCGGCTGGTGCACTCCCTCGCGGAGGGACATCCGGGGGCCGGCGTGGTCGGTTACTTCTTCGTCTTCTTCGGCGTGTGGTGGGCGTGGATGAACTTCACGTGGTTCGCCTCCGCCTACGACTGCGACGACGTGCCGTACCGGGTCGCGACGCTCGTCCAGATCGCCGGCGTCCTCGTCTACGCGGCGGGTGTGAGCCGTGCCTTCGACGACAACGACTGGGTCGTGGCCGTCATCGGCTACCTCATCATGCGCGTGGCGCTGACCGCGCAGTGGTTGCGCGCCGCGGCCGGGGAGAGCGGCCCGGCCCGCAGGGCCGCGTTCACCTACGCGGCGGGACTGGTGGTGTGCCAGGCGGGCTGGGTGGCCCTGCTGTTCGCCCCGGCGGGCTCCCGGCGCTGGCTGTTCCTGGTGCTGGTGGTGGCCGAGCTGTTCGTCCCGGTGGTGGCCGAGCGGGGGCACCAGACCCCCTGGCACGCCCACCACATCGCGGAACGGTACGGCCTGTTCACCATCATCGTGCTCGGCGAGACGATCGCCGCCAGCACCGTGGCCGTGAAGTCGGCGCTCGACGAGCACGAGGCCCTGGGCGAGCTGCTGCCCATCGCCGCGGGCGGACTGCTGATCGTCTTCGCCGCGTGGTGGATCTACTTCGCGGTCCCGATGCACACCCGGCTCACCTCCAACCGCGACGCCATCCCGTGGGGCTACGGGCACCTGCTGGTCTTCCTCTCGGGCGCGGCGATCGGCGCGGGCATCGAGGTCGCGGTGGAGCACGCGGTCGGCAAGGCGCACATCTCGCAGGTGGCCGCCAACGCCGCCGTCACGGTCCCGTCGGCGTTGTTCCTGCTGATGGTGTGGCTGCTGCACTCGCGGTACTTCAAGCGCGGCATCGCCCAGCAGCTGGTGCTCCCGCTGTCCGCCGCGGCGCTCCTCGCCTGCACCTGGACGGGCCCGTACGCGGTCCTCTACGCGGGCCTGGTCGCGACGCTCACGGTCGCGGTCGGCCAGACCCTGTCGGTCCGCGGCCCGGGGGTCCGTACCGCGGCTGGCTGAACGTCGCGGCACCCGTCACCCCCGTGCCCCCGGACCCGTTCAGCAGCTCAGCGGAACGGCTACAGGAAGGGACGGGCCCATGACACTGCCCCCACAACGACACGCAGGCGCGCACGACCCCGGCGCGGAACTCGCCGACCCGGGGTTCTGGCAGCTCCCCCCGGACCGGCGGCTGGCTGCCTTCGCCCGCCTGCGCGCCCTGGACGCACCGGTGTTCGTCCCCGAGGGCGCCGGCCACTGGGCCCTGGTGCGGCACGCGGACGTGCAGGAGGCCAGCCGGCTGCCGAAGGTGTTCGCCAGCGCGCCCGGCGTCACGACGCCCGAGCCGGCCCGCTGGGTGCGGGCCCTGTTCGGGGACTCGATGGTCAACCTGGACGGCCCGAACCACGCACAGTTGCGCAAGATCGTGCAGCGGGCCTTCACCCCCCGGCTGCTCGCGGCGGCGGAGGAGGACATCCACACGGTGGCGACCCGCATCGTGGACGACGTACTGGCCGAGCAGCCGGACGAGTTCGTCTCGGCGGTGGCCTCCCGGCTCCCGCTTGAGGTCATCTGCAACATGATGGGGATCCCCGAGCGCTACCGGGCGGAGATCGCCGACCGGGTCAACCACGCCTCGGAGAACATCGGCGTCGAGCGGGGCCTGGCGGCCCGGCTGCGGATGCCGGGCCGCGGGCTGCGGGCGCTGGCGCGGATGCAGCGGATGGTCGCCGGCATCGGCCGGGAGCGGCGCAGGCACCCCACGGACGACCTGATCTCGGCGCTGGTCACGGCGAACGTCGACGGCCAGGCCCTCGGCGCCCGTCAACTGGGCGCATTCTTCTCCCTGCTGATGGTGGCCGGGGTGGAGACCACCCGCAACGCCATCACCCACGGACTCACCCTGCTCACCGACTTCCCCGAGCAACGCGACCTGCTGCTCTCGGACTTCGAGAAGTACGCGGACGGCGCCGTCGACGAGATGATCCGGCACTCGACGCCCATCATCCAGTTCCGCCGGACGGTCGTCGCCGAACACACTCTGGGCGGGAAGCCGTTCCGACCCGGCGACAAGGTGGTGCTGTACTACGCCTCCGCCAACCGCGACGAGACCGTCTTCCCGGACCCGGACGCCTTCGACATCACCCGCTCCCCCAACCCCCACCTGGGGTTCGGCGGCGGCGGGCCGCACTTCTGCCTGGGCGCGCACCTGGCCCGGGTCGAGATGAAGGCCCTGTTCCGCGAGTTGCTCACCCGACCGGTGGGCCTGCGGGCGGTGGGGCTGCCGGATCTGGCCGGGTCCAGCTTCGACAACCGGGTGCGTTCGCTGCGCTTCGCCTTCGACCGCCCCTGATGCACCGGCCGGACGGCCGGGACGTCGACGCACCGGACACCGACGGATGGGGCCGACGGGACGGAACCGGCCGACGGAACCGGCCGACGGGTGGAACCGGCCGACGGGTGGGACCGGCCACCGGGCAGGCTGGGAGCCCGGCGGCCGGAGCGGGTGGGCGGCGCGCGTCGAACACCGACGCCGCCGCCGCGGATCACGCACCGTCACTTCCGCGAACCCGGCACCGTCACGCGCGCGGGCTCCGCGACGTCACTTCTGCAGGCTCTGCACGGTCACGACGCAGTGGGCGCTGCTCGTCAGCACTTCCTCGTCACCGGCGAACGCCTGCAGGACCTCCGCGGTCACGGGCTTGCCGGGAACGGCCTCGGGCCAGGCGCGGGTGGCGAACAGGAAGTACGCCTGCCCGCTCTCCCGGGCGGCGTCCACCCACTCCGGCGGGGCGGTGCAGGTCGCGTTGAGCCCCGGCATGGTCAGCGCGATCTGGTTGTCCGCGAGGAGGACCTTCACGTCGAACTTGTGCGGGTTGCGGGTGCCGTCCATGACCACGTCGCCGATGGGCAGGCCGATCTCCTCCAGCAGCCCCCGGGCGGCCGTCTCGCCGGCCTCCCGGCCCTTGGGTCCGTCGCCCAGCGTGTAGGCGAGGAGGTACGGGATGTCGTGTCCCTCGGAGGGGTCGCCGATCCAGGCGAGCACCGAAAGGGTGCCGAGGTGGGACCGGTCGATTTCGGCTTGCGTTGAAGTCATGCGCCGCACCTTAGTGGGCCGTCACCCGACCGTTTCACGGCCTTTCACCCGCCCGGGCTAGACCTCCCAGAAACCCCCTCCGGAATTCGCCTGCATGTTCGCGTCCTGGTACTGGACGCGTACGATCCGAGCGTTTTCCGGAATTTCGAACACGACCCAGCCCTCGGCCCGCTCACCGACCTCCAGGGAATCGAAGACGAGCGGTTTGCCGGTGGTCAGTTCGCCGGTGCGCACGACGGGGTGGCGCTTGCCCGCGCTGTCGTGCGCCCACATGCGCCCGAGAGCCCCGTACGAGGCTCCGCCGACGTTGACGAACGACATCGAGGCGGCCACCCAGCGCTTCCCGGCGGGCGGTACGAAGTTCGGCTCCACGCTCACCGCCGGGTCGACGTACGCGGCGAGCACCACCTGGAGGTGACGGCCCACCTCGCGCCCCTGCACCCGTACGGAGTCACCCACATGGGCTTCCTTCAGGGCCGCCGGCTTCACCTCCCGCGCGGGCGCGGCCGGGTCTTCGTCGGCGCCGGGCGCCCCGTCGTCCACCGGGACGGCGGGCGCCGCGGCGGGGGCGACCGCGGCCCCCTCTGTGTCGCCGGAGCAGGCGGTGGCGCCGAGCAGCAGGAGCGGGAGCAGGGCGGCGGTGGCGAGTGAGGGGGCGGAAAGGCTGCGCATACCGGATCCCTTCGGGGATCTTCGATCTTCGGGAATTTATCGCGGCCAGTCTCACGCGCCCGAGCGGGGATTTGCACACACCGACACGGGCGGAGGGAGCGAGTTGCCCGCCAACTGCCAGCACAATGCGTTCCGACGGAATACCGCCACCCTCGTCCACCTGGAGGAAGAATGCGCACGACCGCCATCCGACTGGCCCTCACGGCCTGCTCCGCATTGGCCGCGACCACCGCACTGGCCGTTCCCGCGGAGGCCACGGTTTTCCATCAGGAGATTTCCGTACGGTCGGATGCCCACATCACCCCTGACGGCAGGATCACCCTTTCCGGGACCTACAGCTGCGAGGCCGCGTCACCCGTGGGGGCGGTTCAGGTCAAGGCGACCGTGATCCAGGAGGGCGTCCGGCTGACGATGGGCGCCGGCGACGCCGTCTGCGACGG
Organism: Streptomyces sp. NPDC040432; assembly: GCF_055595445.1. Classification (NCBI taxonomy): domain Bacteria; kingdom Bacillati; phylum Actinomycetota; class Actinomycetes; order Kitasatosporales; family Streptomycetaceae; genus Streptomyces; species Streptomyces sp. NPDC040432. The sequence continues at coordinate 144,555 of NZ_JBVIVP010000005.1, forward strand.
CCACGAGCACCCGTGGCGGGTCGAGAGCAAGCCGGGCCGCACCTGGGGCGTGCACGCGGGCGCCGCCCGGGCCGTGGCCCAACTCCAGGAGGTCCACTTCGGTGGCGGGATGCTGCCCCGGGCCGTCGACACGGTCGCCGAGGACGCCCGGGACATCACGGTGCACGACCGGCGCCGCTAGGTTCCGTCGCCCCGTCGGCGCGCCCCTCGGTCCGGTAGCCGCCGCTACCGGCACTCGGGCGCGACGCCCGTCATCGACATGAACGCCACCGTCTGGCACCCGGGGTCCGCGTGCGGACGCCCCGTGGTCCAGTCCACGACCGTGGGGACCCCGGCCACCAGCAGCAGGGCCGCCAGCAGCGCGGTGATCGCGCCCCGGTTCAGGCGGCGCACAGGGCGTTCCGTCGCGAAGCCTTCAAAACCGTCCGTTCCATGGCCGCATCATCACCCCGCATCCCACGCCCCACAACCTGGCGTAGGCATCCGGTCACCCTCCGCCGCGACGGTTGCCGGTCACCTCGAACTCGCACCAGACGGCCTTGCCGTCCCCGCGGGACTCCACACCCCAGTGGCTGGCCAGCGCGTCGACCAGCAGCAGGCCGCGTCCGGTCGTGGCGGCCTCGCCCGGGCTGCGCCGCCGCGGCCACACGCTGGAGCGGTCCTTGACCCACAGCCGGATCCGCCGCACCGGCTCCGGCAGCACCTCCATGGTCAGCACCGCCCCGCCGTCGGTGTGCAGGAGGGCGTTGACGAGCAGTTCCCCGGCCGCGAGCTCGACGTCGTCGGCCAGCTCGGGCACGCCCCAGTCGCGCAGGGCCTGCCGCAGGGCGTAGCGGGCCTCGGAGAGCCCCTCCGGGTCGGCCTGGTGGACGTACTGGTGGATCCGGGGCGCCCGGTGGGTGCCCGGGTCGGGGGCGCGGCGCAGGACGAGCAGGGCCACGTCGTCGCCGGAGCCCCAGCGCTCCCACAGCCGGTCCGAGAGGTGGTCGGCGAGCGCCCCGGCGCCTTGCGGGCCGCTGCGCACGGCGTGGGCGAGGGCGTCCATGCCCTGGCTGATGTCCGTGCCGGGCTCCTCCACGAGCCCGTCCGTGCACAGCACGAGGGTTTCGCCGGGCACCAGGTCGAGGCGGGTCTCGGGGAACTCCTCGCGTTCGAAGAGGGAGGCCAGTCCGAGCGGCAGCCCGCCGCGCACGTTGGGCCAGCCGGTACGCCCGTCCGTGTGCCGGATCAGCGGGCCGATGTGGCCCGCGCGCACGGCGCGTACGCCACCGGTCTCCAGGTCCACCTGCGCGTACATGCAGGTGGCGAAGCGTTCGGTGTCCAGCTCGGCGAGAAAGCGGGAGGCGCGCGCCAGCACCGTGGAGGGCGAGTGCCCCTCGCCCGCGTAGGCGCGCAGCGCGATGCGCAGTTGGCCCATGATGGCCGCCGCGTGCGTGTCGTGGCCCTGTACGTCGCCGACGACGATGCCGACGCGGTCGCGGGGCAGCGCGATCACGTCGTACCAGTCGCCGCCGACCTCCCGCCCGCTCCAGGCGGAGTGGTAGCGGACCGCGATCTCCCCGCCGGTGATCTCCGGGATCCGGCGGGGCAGCATGGCGGCCTGGAGGCCGGTGGCGAACTCCCGTTCCTGGTCGAAGAGCAGCGCCCGTTGGAGGGACTGGGCGACGATGCCGGCGAGGCCGAGGCACAGGTTGCGTTCCTCGGGGCTGAACTCGGTGCGCCGCCGGTAGAACAGCACGAGGCCGCCGATGGCCTGGGCCTGGGCGATCAGGGGGAGGTAGGCGGCGGCGTCGTAGCGGATCCGGCTCAGGTAGTCGGCCAGCAGGGGGAACTCGCCGGCGAGGTCGGCGAGGGAGGTGACGAAGCGCGCCGTGCGGGTGAGGACGGTCCGGGACAGCGGCAGGGATCCGTCCAGCCGGGTGAACTGCCGCTCGCTGAGGATCTCCAGCGTCTCCCCGCTCAACGCGATGATCTTGATGGCGTCGTTCTCGACGAGACCGAGCGCCAGACCGTCGGCGCCGAGCCGCTCCAGGGCGCCCGCGCCGGTCAGCGCGGCCGTCACGTCGTCGACCGTCACCGCCCGCGACAGGGCCTCCGTGGTGCGCTGCACGATGGTGGCCTGCTGGGCGCGCGCCGTCTCCAGCTTCCGCAGCACGGTGGCGTGTGCCAGCTCGGCCGTGGCGTCGCGGACGATGCCCACGATCCGCAGGGGACGGCCGTCGGTGTCGCGCAGCACCCGGCCCTGGGTGTGCGTCCACTGGTCGCGGCCGTCGCGCCGCCGCACGGTGAAGTAGGAGCCGTACGTCTCGCCACCGCCGTCCAGGACCTCGATCACGGTGTCCGCCAGGCGGGCCGAGTCGTCGTCCGGGATCCGCAGCCCGAGGCCCTCCGGTGTGTCGTCGAACTCCTCCGGCTCCAGGTCGAAGACGGCCATGCCCGCCGCGTCGAGCAGGAGCGTCCCGGTGCCCAGGTTCCACTCGAAGCTGCCCATGCCGTTCAGCGCGAGCCGTTCGCCCGGGCCTGTCAGGGGACTCTCCCGGCCCTGCTCGGATCCGTCGCGCTCCGCCGCTGCCAAGAGACACACCACCTAACGGCCGGGCCAGCACGGCTGGGAGATCAGCCGCTCCCATTCCTCGTCAGGATGCCCCGGCAGGGTGCGTCCGGCCTCCCGCCACCGCTTGACGAGGGAGAGGTAGATCGCGCACGGGTCGCCGGACGGATACGTTCCGCCCCGGAGGCCCTGGGAGCCGCCGGCCGGGGCCCCGCCGGCCGGGGCCCCGTGCGCCGGACCTCCGTACGTGGGGGCCCCGTAGGGGCCGGCCGTCGCCGGTCTCGGCGGGGGCTGTTCGCCGCGGCTGGCGGGGATGCGCACCCAGCCACGGCCGCCCTGTGCTCGCTCCGCTCCCATCGCGGACCCCTCTCAGGTGGATCTCGGCGCAGTTACGTCTACGGATGCCCGGCGGCCGCCCGGTCGGCCCGGGCGCCGCCCGTGGAGCCGGGCAGCGGACCCCGGGCACCGAGGCGCCTACGGACTCCTCTCACCAGTCTCCCCGCCGTGAACCCCGCGCCGTGCACGAATCGCATGGAAGGGCCGAATGAGGGAGCGGTCAGCAGCCCCGCGAAGAAGAGCCCGGGCCAGGACGACTCGAAGCCGGCGCTCAGCTCGGGGGTCCCGCCGTCCCCCACCGTCTCCAGCGCGGCCCGCAGCCGGGCGTCGAGGAGTTCCAGCCGGCGCAGGTCCGGGGCGAACCCGGTCGCCGCGACGACGTGCCCCGTGTCCAGTACGACGGGCTCCCCCGCCGCCGTGGTCAGCCCGAGCCGGGTCCGCCCGCCCACCGCGGTCGCCCGCTCCAGCCGGTGTCCCAGCAGCGCCGGCACCCGCCGCTCGAAGCGCTCCCGCAGCCACCAGGCCCCGGCGGGCCCCAGCGCCGTGGTCGCGATCCGCTCCCGCGTCGGCGCGGGCAACCGCCGTACCGCCCAGGGCAGCTCCGACCACACCCAGCTGCGCCAGCCCGTGCCGAGGCCGCTGTGGGGCTCGCGCAGAGCCCGGAGCAGCGGTCGTTCCAGGAGCTGCGGAACGGTGTTCCAGTTCAGCCGGGCGCGCCGCGCCACCAGGGACGGCCGGGCCCCCGCCTCCGCGAGCAGCGCGGCGGTCTCCAGGGCGGCCTGCCCGGCCCCGAGGACGGTCACGTCGAGGCCGGCGAAACGCGCCAGGTCGCGGTGGTCGCTGCTGTGCGAGACGTGCCCGGGCGGCAGGTCCCGCAGGATCCCGGGGTACCGGGTGAAGGGCATCACGCCGACCGCCAGGGCCACGGTCCGGGCCAGGAGCGGGGGCCCCTCGGCGGTACGGATCAGGAACCCCTCGCCCTGTGGGGTGACCTCGGTGACGGTCACCTCCTCCACCTCGGGCGCGGCCCGCCGGGCGAACCAGAGCCCGTACGCGCTGAACGTGCCGATCGGCAACGGGCTGCCGTGTTCGGCGGCCACCCCGAGGCCCGCGCAGTACTCGCCCAGGGTGTGGCGTCCCCCGGGCGCGGAGAGGTTCGAGGACCAGGGCTCCGACTTGAGGAACATGCCCTCGGGCATGTGGTCCCGCCAGGACGCCATGGGCCGGCCCAGCACCCGCACGCATAGCCCTGCCGCCGCCGCGTGCGCGGCGATCGACAGCCCGTACGGTCCCGCGCCGACCACCACGAGGTCGTCCATCCGCGTCACGGCAGTTCCTCCGACTCGCTCGTCACCAATCCGGCCCGGCCGCCCTCGTGGGCGGACCCTCCCGTCACCGGGTCACCAGCTCGTCCGGCTCCGTCGAGGCACCGGGCGTGGTCGGACGGGACGCCTCCGGGGGTTGCGCCCGCTGCCGGGGGGCCCGGACGACCGCGCGGGCCGTGCGCCTGCCCTGCCGGGGAACGCCCCGCAGGGCTCGGGCCCCCTTGCCGAGGCCCCGGCCGAGGAAGGCGCCGAGCATCGCCAGGAACGGCCGGAGGTCGTCGGCGGCGAACCAGGCCGGCTCCGTCCGCCCCCGCTCCCCCTTCGGCGCCGGCCGCGACGGTCCGGGCCCCGCCGCGCCGCGACCCCGTGCGGGACCCGCCGTGCGGGACGCCGCCGCGGGCGGCGCGTCGGACCGGCCCTCGGGGCGCCGCCCGCCCGGCAGCAGCGGGAGCTCCGGGGCCGCGCCGCCCCCTGCCGCGGTGGGGCCCGCACCAGCGCGCGGGCCGGCGCCGCCCGGCGGAACGGGAGCGGGGACCGTCCGCCGCCGCGGCAGCGAGCGTCCCCGTACGGCCGCGAGCAGCGCGTAGTTCTCCGCGACGAAGGTCCGGCCGGGGCCGCCCACGGGCTCGGGCACCCGTTGCCCCGTCAGGTCCAGGTACATCGCCTGGACCACGTCGAGCCCGGAGTCGTCGGTGAACAGCCTGAACTGGGCTCCGGGGCGCGGGTTGAAGTCCACGAGCCGGAAGCAGCCCCGCTCGTCGCGCCGGAAGTCGAGGTCGAGGATGCCCTGGTAGCCGAGCCGGTCGGCGAGCCGCAGCCCGGCCTCCTCGACCGCCGGGTCCGGCAGCCAACGGCCCACGGCCGTCAGGCCCGTGCGCACCGGCCAGGACAGCTCCTTGCGGCCCGACCCGGCGAGGAGCGGGTGCCCGCCCCGGGCGAAGGCCCCGTGGAAGAACCAGTCGGTGTCCGGTCCGGCCGGCAGGAACCGCTGGAGCAGCAACCGGCTCCCGGCCTCCGCGGAACGCTCGTGGAGCCCCCGCGCCTCGGCGGTGGTGTGCACGAGGGTGGTGCTGCGCAGCCCGGTGCCCGCGGGCAGCAGCCACGGCCGGCTCCACTTGGCCACCACCGGGAGGCCGAGGCGCCAGGTGGCCTCGGCGGCCTCCGCGCCGCTCGCCGGGATCACGGTCTCCGGGTGCGGGACGTCCCAGCGCGCGCACAGCCGCGACAGCTCCGCCTTGTCGGCCACCCGCGCGGGTAGGTTGTCGGGCTGATGGGGGATCCGGAAACGGTCCGTCAGCCCGGGTGCCAACCGCGACACCGCGATGGCGCTCAGGTCGTCCATGGCGACGAGGACGGCCGGTCGGCCGATCCGCTCCGACACCCGTACGAGGCACTCCCGCAACGCGTCGGGCGCCTCGGGGTCCAGCCCCCCGTCCGGCCCGGGGTGGACGGCGCGCAGGTAGCGCGAACGCCCCATGGGCCCTCCCCCGGCCTCGACGACGGCATGGACCTCCACGCCCTTGCGCCCCAGGGATCTGACGGCGCCGAGCGTTCCGTGGTGGAACGGATTCCGATCGAGTCTGAGCAGAACTGCGGGCACATGGTTGGCGAACGCGTGCATGGAAACGGTGTCTTTCACCTAGTCGGACCAAGCGGGATGGATGCGCACCTGCAAATGGCCTACGTAGCGGCCATCGGACAGGCCATTCGTCAGATCTGATGCCTAACGTCTTTGGAAAGCACACCGGTTCAGGAAAGCTCGGGAGACGCCATGCCCAGACCACGACACCGACTGGTGAGCACCTGCATCGGTACGGTCACGGCCGGACTGCTCGCCACGGGAGCCGCGCTGTCGGCCCCCGACGAGGAATCGTCCAGGAGCTCCGACGTCGCCATGGGCGCGTATCTCGACTTCGGGCCGCCCGGGGTGGCCCGGATCCCGTCCCTGTCGCGCTGGCTGGGCGGCAAGGAGATCCGGGTCGGGCACACCTATCTGCCCGGTGACGTGTGGGGCGGCATCGAGGGCAACGTCGGCTTCCTCGCGGACTGGGCGGCGTGGCGCAAGGCCCAGGACGACCGGCTGTTCGTGCTGAACGTGCCCATGCAGGCGCGCAACGAGAGCCGGATCCCCGACCGCGAGGTGGCCCGGCTGATCAGGGCCGGCGCCGGCGGGGAGTACGACCGGCACTTCCGGAAGCTGGCCGAGCGGCTGGTGACGCTGGGCGTCCCCGACACGGTGATCGTGCTCGGCTGGGAGATGAACGGCACCACCTACACCCACCGCTGCGGGCCCGACCCGCAGAACTGGAAGGCGTACTGGAAGCGCATCGTCACCACGATGCGCGCCGTGCCCGGCCAGGAGTTCAAGTTCGATTTCGCCCCCAACCGGGGCACGGACGCCATCGGCTGGACCAAGTGCTACCCGGGCGACGACTGGGTCGACATCATCGGCATGGACTCGTACGACCAGGCTCCCGGCCGGAACTTCGACGAGCAGATCACCCAGCCGTACGGGCTCCAGCAGCACGTCGACTTCGCGAAGGAACACGGCAAGGAGATCTCGTACCCGGAGTGGGGCCTGTTCCGCAACGGGGACAACCCCGAGTACGTGCGGCGGATGCTGAAGTGGATCGAGCAGCACAAGCCGCTCTACCACACCATCACCGACTACTGCCCGCACGGCGTGTGGCAGTGCAAGGCGAATCCGGAGTCCTCCCGGGCGTTCCGCGAGGCACTGACGCCGGACCTGCCCGGCCCCGTCGTCCCGACGCCGGTGGTCCCGACGCCCGTCATCCCGACGCCGGTGGTCCCGACCCCCGCGATTCCCACCCCGGTGGTCCCCACCCCGCAGATCCCCACCCCGGCGATCCCCACGCCGGTGGTCCCCACACCCGCCGTCCCCTCGCCGCAGGTGCCGCTTCCGGTGCCGAGCCCCGAGGTGCCGACCCCGGTCCCGGGCCCCGTCGACCCCACCCCCGTGGTCCCGAAGCCGGACGTCTCCGTGCCGCCGGTGCTCCCCCCGGTGCCCTCGCCGCAGGTCCCGGTACCGCCCGTGTTCCCGCCGGTGCCCTCCCCCGAGGTCTCCGTGCCCGTACCGCCGAAGCCGACGCCGACACCGAGCCCGACGGTGCCCAGGCCGACGCCGCCCGCGCCGCAGCCCAACAACAGCAGCCAGTGGTGCGTACCGCTCACCTTCGGCGAGTGGCTGTCCAAGCTGGTCGGCAACCAGGCCGTCTGCTTCGACCTCAAGTGGGGCAAGGACTCCTACGTCTGGCCGTTCTAGTCCCCGCCCCCCGCGCGGCGGGCGCACCGGCACGGTCACCGGACCCGCAGTTCGTTGATCCGGGCCCGCCAGTCCCGTGCGGCCGGCAGCGCCTCCCGCAGCGCGTCCACCGCCCGCTCGCGCCCCGTCACCTGCGACTCGTGCAGTCGCAGCAGGGGCGCGAGCGCGGCCGTGGACATCAGGAACCGCTGGTTGACCACCGTTTCGGGGCGCCAGTGGTTCTTGTACGGCTCACTGCCGCGCAGGAAGCTCACCACGGGGCGGCCGTCGGCCAGCGCCCGCCCGGTCTCGTGGCGCAGCAGCAGCGTCGCCACGTCGACCTTGCGGTCGCGCAGGTCCGGATCGGCGCCGTACAGGTAGCCGCCGCTCAGCCCGGCGGACAGCAGCGTGACGTTCGCCGCCACCACCTTCCCGTCCAGCCGGAACTCGGTCAGCCGGCCCTCCCCGGCCCGCACCATCCGTCGGGTGGCCCGGGTCAGGTGCTCGGCGAACCGCGGCTTGAGGTGTTCGGGCGTCACCCCGCGCCCCCGCCACTGCTTCTCGTGCAGCCGCAGCAGGGTCCGTACGGCCTGCGGCACCTCGGGCTCGGTGACCTCGTGCTCCTCGATCCCGGCGGCGTCGGTCTTGCGGAGCTTGGCGCGCACCCGTTGGGCGCCGGAGGCCGGCATCCGCTTCACCAGTTCGTCGAACGGCAGCGCGGGCAGCTCCATGCAGGTGGAGTCGGCCAGCTTGCGACGCACCCCGGGCCACGCCTCGTACAGCGCCTCCGCGGCGGCCCCCGGACGCACCTCGCGCAGGTCGACGATCGCGCTCCGGGCGGCCCGGTGCAGCCCGCGGGCCAGCGCCGGAACCACTTGCTCGGCGTGCTCGGCGGCCACCAGCACGTCCGAGTGGTCGGTGATCCCGCCGCCGAGCGCCACCAGCCGCGGCAGCGGACGGTGCACGAGCATCAGCGCGGCCGCCCCGACCAGCTCGTCCCCGCGCCGCACGAGGACGGTCCGCAGCCGGCCCTCCTTGCCGTACGACAGCCACCACGAGTGCAGCCAGGCGTGGCTCTGGAACGGGGTGGCGGTGGGGCAGCCGCGGAACAGCCGGTTCCACGACTCTTCCAGGGTGGCGAACTGCCGGGGGTCGCGGCACAACGTCACCGACAGGGCCCCGGTGGAGCCCGGATTCATCGCGCGGACTCCTTCTCCTTGGTCTCGGTGTGCTCGCCCTGCGCGGGCAGGGAGGCGTACTCCTCGACGGCCGACTGCGGCGCCCCGCCGTCCGCACGCCGTACGGGACGTCCGGCCCGGGCGGGCCGCGCCAGCAGCCACAGACCGCCCAGCAGCCCACCGGCGCACAGCCCGACGGCGCCGCTGATGGCCGCGGAGGGCGAGGCCGGGTCGGTGGGGGCGACGGCCTGGTTGAACAGGAGCAACTGCACGCCGGTGTTCTTCGCGGCCTGGTTGCTGCTCAGCGACAGCGCGTCGGCGACGGCGTTGGCGATGTCGGCGGCCTCGGAGGGGCTCGTGGACGTGCCCGTGATGGCGATCATCGGGGACTCGGGGGAGGTTTCCGCGCGCACCTGGGTCCGCAGCCGCTTGGCGTCGATGCCGGCGCGCGGCTGCGCGTAGGCGAGGGTGGAACTGCTGGTGGCGATGCGGGCGTAGGCCTGGGAGAAGCCGAGCGCGGTCGCCGGTTCGGTGGTGTCGTCGGGCACGGCGACGACGTAGCTGGTGGCGGCGTACTCGGGCGCCTTCAGGACCCCGTACGCCCCGCCCGCGGCCATGCCGAGCAGGGCGCAGGCGGGCAACGGCCACCACGCGGGCGGGCGCAGGGCACGCCGCTTCCTCTCCGAACGGTGGTCGGACTTCTTCTGGTCGGCGGTGTCGGCCATGTGCGGTGCTCGCTTCCTGGGGGGAGGGGGGTTCGACGGCCCCGGCCGTTCCCCCGGCCGGGGTGGTGGATTCGGGGTCAGCAGTTGCCCGCGGGCGCGGAGCCCGGCGCGGCCGGGCCCCGTGCCGCCGGGGTGGAGGGCGCGGGCAGCGGCACGGCCGGCGTCCCGTGGGGGGCCGGGGCGGCGAGCGCGAGGGCGTAGACGTCGAGGAGGCGGCTCGCGCTGCCGGCGATGTCGTAGCGACGCACCACGGGTGGCGGCGGCAGCCGGCGGACGCCGGCCTCCATGTGCCCGCGCAGTGCCGCGACCAGTTCCTCGGTGCCGGGCCCGATGCGGCGCGCGCCCGGCGCCTGGGTGGCGGGCAGGTCGTCGATGGCGGGGCAGGTGACGTGCAGGACGGGCAGTCCGGCGGCCAGGGCCTCGACCACCGCGAGCCCGAACGCCTCCTCCCGCGAAGGGGACACGAAGACGTCCATGGCGGCCAGCAGGGCGGGGATGCCGGGGGTGCGCCCGTCGGCGCTGTCGCCCAGCGGGTCCCGCTCCCCGAGCAGGTGGATCCGGCTCTGGGCGCCGAGTTCGGCGGCGAGGGAGCGCAGCGCGGCCCGCTCGGGCCCGTCCCCGGCGAGCAGCAGGTGCGCCCCGGGGAGCGCGGCGACCGCCCGTACGAGGACGTCGAACCGCTTGCCCGGGACCAGCCGGCCGACCCCGCCGACGACGAAGGCCCGTTCGGGCAGTCCGGTGCGGGCCCGGGTGGCCCGCCGGACGCCCTCGTCGAAGCGGAAGCGGACGGCTTCGATGCCGTTCGGTACGACGTGGATGCGCGGCGCCGGCACCCCCCACCCCTCCAGCCGGGCGGCGACCGTGTCCGAGACGGCGACGGTGGCCGCGCCGAGCCGTTCGCTGGCCAGGTACAGGGCCCGGACGCCGCCGGACAGCGGCCGGCCCTCGATCTCGGCCTCGCCCAGGGAGTGTTCGGTGGCGACGGTGGCTCCGACGCCGGCGAGTCGGGCGGCGACGCGGCCGTAGACGCAGGCCCGGTACAGGTGGGTGTGGACCAGGTCGTAGCGACCGCGCCGGATGAACTTCACCAGCCGGGGCAGGGCGCCCAGGTCCCGGTTCCCGCTCATGCCGAGGTTGACGACGCGGACCCCGTCGGCGCGCAGGCCGTCGGCGACCGGGCCGGGGTTGGTCAGCGTCAGCACGTCGCAGCTCATGGGCATGTGCCTGAGCAGCAGGCGCAGTTGCTGTTCGGCGCCGCCGACGCCGAGCCCGGTGATGATGTGCAGTGCCTTGACCGTGTTCACGTGAGCACCACCCGGCGCAGCTCGCCGAGCCGGTGGCGGAGCCGCTTGATCCGCAGCCGGGCCGGCCCGTCGGCCTGACTGACGTGGGTGCGCGGCATGGCGTGCGGGCCCGCGAGCCGCCCGGGGGCGATGCCACAGCCGTACGCGTAGCCGGCGTCCCGGGTGGCGGCGGTGACGCGGGCGTCGAGGTGTCCGTAGGGGTGACAGAACCCTTCGGGGAGGGTGCCGGTCAGCTCGCGCAGCAGGTCGCGGCTGCCCCGCAGTTCCTGCTGGAGGACGTCGTCGGGGGCGGCGGTCAGGTCCTGGTGGAGGAGTCCGTGCGAGCCGATCTCCATGTCGGCGGCGGCGACTTCGCGGATGCCCTCGGCGGTGAGCAGGGCCTTGCGCGGTCCGAGCGGGTCCCAGACGTTGTCGACGCCGAGCCGGCCGGGGAGCACGAAGAGGGTGGCGGTGCAGTCGTGGCGGCGCAGCAGGGGCAGGGCCGAGACCAGGAAGTCGGTGTACCCGTCGTCGAAGGTCAGTCCGACCAGCCCCCGGCCGCGCCCGGCGGCGCGGGCCCGCAGCAGTTCGCCGACGGACACCCCGCGCAGCCGGCGGGCGCGCAGCCACAGCAGCTGGGCCTCCAGGGCGGCGGGGGTGACGGTGATGCCGTAGGGGTCCTCGGCGGGGTCGGTGAACTCGGCGACCGAGTGGTACATCAGGACCCACGGCGCGGCGGTGCGGCGGGCGGAACGCACCGCGGCGGCGGGCGCCGTGTCGGTGTCAGCGGACATTGCGGAACCTCTGGGTGAGCTGGGAGGTGAGCTGGGCGAGCTGGGCGGGAAGGACGGTGACCTCAAGGGCCCGTATGGCCATGCCGGTCGCCCCGAACATGGCCGGGACCAGGAGGCAGCCGAGGGCGGCGCTGAGCAGCGGGTCGGGGATCATCGGCCCGGCGAGCCAGCCGGTGCCGCAGGCGGCGACGGCGGCGACCGCGAGCCGGCCGATGCTGATGGCGACCCGGCGGACCTGGATGGCGACGATCCGGGAGCCGAGTCCGGTGAGCAGCAGGGCGGCGGTGGTGGAGATGCCGGCGGCGTTGGCGGCGGCGATGCCGTAGGTGCCCCACCAGCCGACGGCGAAGGCTCCGGCGACGACGTTGACGAGCAGCCCGGCGCCCATCGCGAGCGCCGGGAACCAGGTGGGCCGGGCGGTCGAGAAGAAGGGCCGGGACAGGGCTCCGACGAGGCAGTGGCCGAGGAGCCCGAGGCCGTAGACCCGCATGACGGAGGCGGTGGCGAGGGTGTCCTGGTGGGTGAACGCGCCGCGTTCGAAGAGGACCTCGATGATCTGCGGGGCGTACCCGATGACGAGGGCGGTTCCCATCAGCACGGCGAGGGAGGCCAGGGCGAGGTCCCGTTCCACGCGGCGCCGGGCCTTGTCCCGCTCCCCGCCCGCCATGGCCTGGGCCACGACGGGGAAGGTGACGGTGCAGATCATCAGGGACAGCACCATCGGCATCTGCGCGACCTTCTGCGCGTAGTTGAGGTGCGAGATGGCGCCCGAGGGCAGCGAGGCGGCGAGGAAGCGTTCGACGAGGACCTGTGACTGCCGGAACACGGCGAAGAAGATGACGGGCGCGATGACGCCGAAGGCGATGAGGGTGGGCCGGTCGCGGTCGCGCTGGCTGCGCGGGGCGAACTTGGCCCGGCGCGGCCCGAAGCCCACGTTCCGGATGAACGCGGGCAGTTGGACGAGGACCATCAGCAGCCCGCCGACCGCGACCCCCGCGGCGGCGGCCCGGACGCCCCACAGGGCGTGCAGGGCGACCATCGTGCCGATGATCCCGACGTTGTACGAGACGTAGATCGCGGCCGGCGGCAGGAAGGACCGGTGGGCACGCAGGGCGGCGCTGAAGTACCCGGCGATGCCGAACGAGACCACGGTGAGCGCGGTCAGCCGGGTGCATTCGACGGCCAGTCCGGGGTCGGGCAGGCCGGGCGCGAGCGCCCCGACGACGAGCGGCGCGGCCACGACGAGGACGGAGGCCACGGCCGCCAGGAGCACCAGGAGCCTGGGCAGGGTCGCCGCGACGAGGAGCCGTACGGGGTCCTGCGCGCGGGCCTCCAGCCGGGTCAGGCCGGACCGGCCGGCCGCCCTGCGGGCCAGTGCGTGGCTGAAGGCGGGCACCATGAGCAGCGCCATGGCGTCCTCGATGAGCAGCGTCGAGGCCATTTCGGGCACGGTCCAGGCGATCAGGAAGGCGTCGCTGTCGTGTCCGGCACCGAAGAGGTGCGCGATGGTCTGGTCGCGCAGGAGTCCGAGGACGGCACCGGCCGCGGTGAGCCCGGCGGTGACCGCGGCGGCCTTGGCCAGGAACCGGCCGAGCGGCGCGCCGGCGGGCGACCCACCTCCGGACGAGCCCGGTCCGGATCCTTCGCCACGCCCGCCCCCGGTGGCCGCCGCGCCCCCGCCGCCACCCGCGTCGCGGTCCGTGCGGGCCGTACCCGTGCCGCCGGCGCCCCGTGCGGCGGTGGCCGTGCGGGGCCCGCCCGCCGGCCCCGCGCCGGTCCGGCCCGTACGGGCGAGCACGGGTCGGCGGGGGGCGGGAGCGTCGTCGTCGGGATGCTCCCGGGCGGGCGGGTCCTGCTCGGGGACCGCGTCCGTGCGGGGCGTTTCGGGCCCGGCGGGAGCCGGCGCCGGGCGCGGCGGACGGCCCGCGGTCGCGGCGACTTCGGTCGCCGCGACCGCGGGCCGCCGCCAGGGCGTGGTGTCGGTCACCGGCCGGCCGGCCCGTCGGGGAGCGGGCTCCCCGAGCCGGGAGCCCACCGGTCCCCGGGCGAGGGCAGTGCCCACCAGGCGGCAAGTCCGATGATCACGCCGGTCAGGACGGTGGAGGGGCCGCCGATGTCGGCGTAGAGGAAGTCGGTCAGTTGCCAGACGAGGAGGCCGATCGCGACGAGGCCGCAGTCGCGGATCCCGCGTCCGGTCGCGTACCGGCGCAGGCCCGCGACGAGGAGGACCGCCCAGCCGCCCACGAGCGCGGTGAGCCCGATCAGCCCCTGTTCGCTGAGGATCAGCAGGTACATGTTGTGCGGGGACAGCAGCGGTTGGCGCAGGTACGCCTGTCCGGCGCCGGCGGTGTCGCTGCCGGAGGACAGGCCGAGAGAGGAGTGCCCGTCGCGGTGGGCGGGGAAGCCCTTGAGGCCGACGCCGGCGGCCGGTCGTTCGCGCCACATCGACCCGGCGGCGGCCCACATCGTGTAGCGGTCGGTCACCGACTGGTCGGGGGCACTGGAGACCTGGGTGATCGAGGTCAGTCGCTCGGCCACCATCTCGGAGCCGACCCCGAGCCCGCCGACGAGCACCACCCCTGCGGCTCCCAGCGCGACGAGCACCTTCAGTGCCCGCCGGATGCCGGCGAGCACCATGACCAGCACGGCCGCGCCGAGGGTCGCGATCCAGGCGCCACGACTGAAGGACAGCACCAGCGGCACCACGAGCAGCAGCGCGCATCCCCCGGCGATCCGCCGGACCCGGGGCGCGAGCCCCGGCGCGAGCGCGGCGGCGGTCGCCACGACCAGCCCGTAGGCCACCACCGTGGCCATGCCCATGACGTCGCCGGGGCCGAAGGTGCCGACGGCGCGGACGTCCTCGCCCTGGTAGGAGGCGCCGGTGTGGGTCGCGTACTGCACGACGCCCACCGCCCCCTGCACCAGCGCGAGGACGACGAAACACCCGGCGGCGATGCGGAACTCCCGCGCGTCACGCACCAGCAGCACCACGGCCGCCGGGACCAGCACGAAGACCTGGAGGTAGCGGACGAAGCCGGGCAGGGCCGCGTACGGGTCCCCGGCGGTCACCGTCGCCACCGCCAGCCCGACCGCCGGCAGCCCGAGGACGAGCACGCCCAGCGGCGTCAGCGCCCGCACCCGACCTCGCAGGGCCTGCACCCCGCAGACCAGGGCGAGGAGCAGCGAGGCGGCGTCGGCGGGGCCGACCTTCCCGGACGCGGTCGCGTCGCCGGCGGGCAGCGGGGCGAGGAGGAACAGCACGGTCGCGGCGAGCGGCAGCAGCGGCCAGTGCCGGCGCAGCATGCCCGGCAGGCCGGGAACGCGGAGTGCGGTGGTGGCGGCGAGGCTCATGCTCAACTCCCCCCGAGACGGAAGCGGAAGAAGGAGGCGGCGGTCCGGGCCAGGATCCACAGGTCCTGCCACAGCGACCAGGTGTCGATGTAGTGGTTGTCGAAGCGGGCCCGGTCCTCGATGGAGGTGTCCCCGCGCAGGCCGTTGATCTGGGCGAGTCCGGTGATCCCGACGGGCATCCGGTGGCGGGCTTCATATCCGGGGTGGATGCTGCTGAACTTGGCCACGAAGAAGGGCCGTTCGGGTCGGGGTCCGACCAGGCTCATGTCACCCCGTACGACGTTCCACAGCTGCGGGAGCTCGTCCAGCGAGGACTTGCGCAGGAAGGAGCCGACGGGGCTCATGCCCTGGTCGCCGGCGACGGTCCAACGGGTCGCGGAATCGAGCTCGTTCGCGCGCAGGGTGCGGAACTTCAGCAGGGTGAAGGGGCGTCCGTACAGGCCCACCCGTTCCTGCCGGAAGATCACGCCGGGGCCGTCGGAGAGCCGTACGGCCAGCGCGCAGGCGCCCATGACGGGGGCCGCGGCCAGCAGGGCCAGGGCCGCGAGGGAGGAGTCGATGGCCCGCTTGGCGGAGCGCTCCAGCGGCCGGGAGGGACGCGGCAGCAGCGGCTGCACGGCGTACCCCCAGAGCTGGTCGGCGGGCTGCGCGACCCGCATGCCGGTGACCTTGGCGGTCCCGGCGGGGTCGGCGAGCCAGAGCCGACAGCCGTGGTCGTGGAAGAGCCGGACCAGGGAGGCGGTGCGTTCGTCGGCCTCGGGCGGCCGGGTGAACACGGCGTGCAGCACCGAGTTCTGGATGACGGCGCGCCGGATGTCCTCGTGGGTGGCGAGCAGCGGCAGCTGCCCGGTCACCCCGTCGGCGGCGGGTTCGGTGTCGGCGATGCCGACGGGCCGCAGCCCGTACTCCGGACGGCCGTGCAGGGCGGCGGCGACCGCGCCGGCGCCCTCGCCGGGGCCGACGACGAGCGCGGAGAGCGGCCTGCGCACGGCGGAGCGGCGGTGCAGCTGGTTGACGAGCCCGCGTCCGGCGCAGGCGAGGACGGCCTGGAGGCAGACGGCTCCGAACAGGGCGCTCCAGCCGAGGGCGTGTCCGGGCAGGGCGGCGGCGAGCACGGCGGCGGCCACGCACCACAGCACGGCGGCCCGCCCGGCCAGCGCGGGCAGTTCGAGCAGCGCGGAGGGCGCGAGCCGGGGCCGGTAGAGGCCGGCCTGCGCGTGCAGGGCGACGTGCGCGGCGGCGAGCAGGACGACGGCGGGCGCGGCCGTGCCGGTCGGCAGCACCGACGCGGGGGCGGCGGCCGCGGTGGCCGCGACGGCCAGCACGTCCGCGGTCAGCAGCGGGACGAGCCCGTCGCGGCGACGGACCCGCTGCGGGCGGACGACGGGCCGGGCCCGCTCGGCCCGGGGGCCCCGCGGGGGGTGGATCGCGGTCACGGAGCGGCGGGCTTCCGCCGGCGGCGCGGGCGCGAAGGCGCTGCCGCCGGCGGGCCCCGTGCCGCCCTGCCCGCCGTGCCGGGCGGGTGCGCTGTCCATCGTCATCGGCTGATGCGCTCCTGATTCGAGGGCCGGGGCCTGCCCAGCAGTTCGTGGTACAGGCCGGTGACCGCGTCAGCGGTCCGCCGCACGTCGAAGTCGGTCCGGGCGTGCTGCCGGGCCTGCTCCCCGAGTTCGGCGAGCAGCCGCGGTTCGGCGAGGAGCCGTCCCAGGGCCTTGGCCAGGGCCGTCGGGTCCTCCGGTGGCACCAGGCAGAGCCGTCCCTGGCCGGAGGGCAGGCTCTCCCGCGCACCGCTGACGTCGGAGACCAGGACCGGTCGGCCACAGGCCATGGCTTCGAGCGGAGCGAGCGCCATTCCTTCCCACCGCGACGGCAGTACAACGAGATCGGCGGCCCGAAGCCACGGTCGGATGTCCGAGGCGGCCCCCGCGAAGAACACGCCGGGCGGTGCCGTGCGGCGCAACCGCTCGCCGTCCGGACCGTCCCCGACCAGTGCCAGCCGGGCCTCGGGAACGGTCCCGAGCAGCTCCGGCCAGGCCCGGAGCAGGATGTCCTGGCCCTTCTGCGGGCAGAGCCGGCCGACGCACACGGCGAGCGGTCCGTCGCCGCGGAGCCCGTCGGGCAGCGGGAGCCCGGCGCGGGCCTCGGCCCGGTCCTGTTCCGGGTTCGGGCGGCCGGGGCGGAAGTGGTCGAGGTCGACGCCGTTGCGGATCACCGACCAGCGGCCGGTGATGCCCTCGGACTCCCCCTCGTGGCGCTCGGATTCGCTGACGCAGAGCACCCGGTCGGCCCAGCGGGCAGCGAAGCGCTCCCACCGCAGCGCGAGCGCGGCGGTGGCCCCGCCGACGGCGTCGAAGGACCAGGCGTGCGGCTGGAACACCGTGGGCAGGGTCCCCCGGACGGCGAGCCGTCCGGCGAGTCCCGCCTTGGCGCTGTGCGCGTGCAGCAGGTCGGGGCGGATCCGGCGGATCAGCCGGGCGGCGCCGAGGACTTCGGCGGGCAGGCCTGGGCCCGGGGCCCGCCCGGCGCGCCAGGTGAGCACCTCGGCTCCGGCTTCCCGGGCGTCGTCGGCGAGCCGCCCGCCGCGCGGGCAGCCGACGACGACGCGCAGGCCGTCGGCGGTCTGCGCCCGTACGAGGTCGGTGACGACCCGGGCCACGCCTCCGTCCACGGGCTGCACCAGGTGCAGGACGGTGAACGTGGATCCGGAGGGTTCCCGTGGGGGCCGTGCTGGTGAAGGCTGCGCTGATGGTTGTGTCGGCACGTGGAGTGGACTCCTGCGTTCAGCGGCGCGCGTCTGTCTGAACGAAGAGCACACCGAGGAATTGACCCTGGCTTTCGCCTGTGAACTTGAAACTCAGGCTGCGGGCACCGTCGGACAGCGCGGGACTGAGATCGAACACGTCCGCGTCATATCCGAGATTGTTAATATGTTCGGGCTGTCGCACGAACGAGGGACGTCCGAATTCCGTGATCGTGGAATTCATAACATCATTAAAAGGATTTTCTGCATCACTGAGGCTGACCCGACGACCACTGTCGGCGGTCACCGTGAGTGAGTCGCCCAGGGTCCCGCGGTCCCCGTCGTACGCGACCACCCCGGCCCGTCCCGCGGAGCCGGCCGCGGCGTCCAGCCCGGCGATCTCCACCGTCTCCCCGGCCGCCTCGCCGCCCCCGGCCACCAACCCCTCGAAGCCGTCCCACAGCGAGAGCCGGCGCAGCGGCTCCTGCGGGTGCTCGTAGGCGACCACCAGGGTCCATCCGCCCCAGGCGCCCACGTCGGAGTGCCCCATGGCGATGTTGAGCTGCGCGACGGTCCACAGGCCCGCACCGCCCTTGCGGACGAGCGGGGTCACGTCGGCCGAGGCCTGGTAGGCGTCGCTGCCCGCGTCCGTGCGGTGCCCGATCACGGTGTCGGCCAGGACGGCCTTGTAGGCGCCGCCGGGCTCGGCGACCAGCACCCGACCGTTGTCCTGCGGCGGCTTCTGCTCGCCCACCCGCAGGTTCCCGCCCCAGTAGAGACGGGCGTACGAGACCTTCGCGCCCTGCGGGACCTTGAGCTCGGCGCGGGTGGAGTTGTAGGTGTCCGGGTCCTTGTCGACCTCGCTGTAGAACATCTCGAAGTCGCTGTTGACCCCGGCCGCCCCCCGCTTGACCTCGGCGCACGGCTCGGCCTGCGGGGACTCCTCCTTGCGGCAGCTGATGCCCGAGTTCGAGGCCCGGACGAGTCCGCCGTGCTGGACGGCCTGATAACGCTGCGTGAAGGGCACCCGGGGCAATTCGCGCGGCCCGGCCGGTTCCGCCGCCTGCGCCACGGGGGCGTTGGCGGAAAGTGCGAGGCAGGACAGCAGGCCGAGTGTGCCGAGGATTCTGCGGGGTGAACCCATGTCCCTGTCTCCATTTTCGATCAAGGGGACAAAACAGGAGTGCACTTTGTCAGAAATCAGGCTGGAAATCACGTCGGACTCGCTCGTACGGCCTTTTGGGCGACGGTACGCACCCTCGCGGTGGGCGGGTCGTTAAGGCCGCGCACCACCGCGCGAGCGGAAATGGGAAAACACCCCGGAAGTCGCACCGGGCCCGCCCGTCCGCCCCGCCGGGAACGGGTGCGGGAACGCCTGATCGTCAACCTTCCGATCCGAAACGTCGGCATCCGGGTGAATCGACGCAACCCGGGACGGGGCGGGGCCGTTGTTCCGTGTGCTCCAGTACCGGGCAATCCTGCAAAAAAGGGACGATAATGATCAAGAAGTTTGTGGCTGGCGCAGCGGTTGCCGCCTCCGTCGTGGGTCTGGGTGCCGCGATGGCCCCGCAGGCGATGGCGATCGGGAACGACAACGGCATCAACACCGTGAACGGCAACGGCGCCTCGCAGATCTACGGCAACCAGGCCACGTACGGCAACATGAGCCCGCAGATGGCGCTCATCCAGGGCTCGTTCAACAAGCCCTGCATCGCCCTGCCCGCCAAGGCCAACGTGCAGTCGGTCCTCGCCCTGGTCAACGTCGGCGTCCAGGACATCCCGGTCCTGTCCAGCCCGCAGAACCAGCAGTGCACCGAGAACTCGACCCAGGCCAAGGGCGACGAGGCCCTCTCGCACATCCTGGACAACATCCCGATCCTCTCGGGCAACGTCTCCTCCGGCAGCTGACCCCCTCAGCCCCGCCCCGGCGAGGCCGTCGCACCCTCGGGTCGCGGCGGCCTCGCCGCGTATAGGACACTTTCGAATTCCGGAACGCATCATCACGGAATTCGACGCACGAACCCCGGGGCATCGGAGTGAATTTCTCGCCGGCCCCGAAAAATATCCGGTTTCTTTTCCGGAAGCCGCTCGTTGTTATTTCTGCAGTGGATACGCCCCTGCGGGAAAGGATCGAAATCAAATGACGTACAAGAAGGCAGTGGTGCTGGCCGCCGGCGCGCTGATGGCCGCTGGTGTCGCCTCCCCCGCCATGGCCGACTCGGGCGCCCAGGGTGTCGCCGCCGGCTCCCCCGGTGTCCTCTCCGGCAACCTGATCCAGGTCCCGGTGCACATCCCCGTCAACGTCTGCGGCAACACCGTCGACGTCGTCGGCGTGCTGAACCCGGCGTTCGGCAACACCTGCGTCAACGACTGACGAAGCGCTTGCGCCCCGCGGGGGCGAACCTCCTCGGGGTGGCCCCGGAGTGCACGGCGGTGCACTCCGGGGCCACCTTCGATTCAGCACCGGCCCAGCGCCGGTAGACAGGGAAGGACCCATGCGACAGGTACTGAGTCGACAGGTACTGGGCAAGGGGATGCTCACGGCGGCGGCCGCGTCCAGCCTGTTGTCGATCGCGACCGGCGCGGCCTACGCGCATCCCGGGGCGACGGCCGAGGCCTCGCACTCTCCGGGTGTGCTGTCCGGCAACAGCGTCTCGGTACCGATCACCTTCGCCCCGAACATGTGCGGCAACAGCGTGGACGGGGGTGCCGCCCTCAACCCCGCGATGGGCAACACCTGCGTCACCACCAGCGGCTCCGACGTCGGCTACGACTACGAGCGTCACCTCAGCCCCGAGCACGCCGATGCCTTCGAGCGCTACCTCGACGAGCGGAGCCGCGGCCGGCACGCGCTGCCGTCCCAGCGCCACGAGGAGGAGCGCGGCTACGGGACCCCCCGCGAGCACCTCCCGCGGCACGCGGCGCCCCGCCACGAGGAGCCGTCCCACGACGGCGGCTACGGCGGCCCGGGCGAGCAGCAGCCGGAGGAGGAGTGCGACGACCACCCCGCGGGGCCCCCACCGCACGCCGAGCAGCCGGTCCCCCACCCGGCGCCGCCCGCACCGCACCACCCGGCACCCCTCCCGGAGCCGGCGCCGATGCCCGAGCCGGCCGCCGAGTACCCGGCGCCGCTGCCCGCCCCCGCGCCCGTCCCCGTGCCGGAGATCCCGCCGGTGCCCGAGCCGCAGCCCGTACCGCTGCCGGCGCCGGAGCCCGTCCCGGCACCGGTCCAGGAGGTCCCGGAGCCGCAGCCGGGGCCGGAGACCCGACCGGAACCGCAGCCCGAGCCGCAGCCCCACACGCTCCCGGCGCCGCTGCCCGCCCCCGCGCCGCCCGTCGCGCAGGAGCCCCCCGCCCCGCGACCGCCGCACGGCAGCCAGCCCGTGGAGCGACCCGCCCCGGCGCCCGCCCCGGTGCCGGAGAACGTCCGACCCGGCGACCAGCCGCCGGCCGCCCCCGGCGGTGACGCCCCGGTATCACTGCCACCCGTACCCGCCCCGGCGCCCGTCCCGGCCGCGGAGGTCCCCTCCGCCCCGGCGCCCCGCGGCCCCGTCTCCCCCGCGCCCCACGTGGCGGCGCCGGAGCTGGCCGATACCGGAGCCGGCCGGCCGGAAGCCGCGGCGGCGCTCGCCTCGGCCCTGATCCTGGGCGGCGCGATCCTGTACCGGAGGTCCCGCGTCTTCTGACCGGGAATGCCGGTAATCAGAAGAAATATCGGCCGGAGAATCCCTTGTCGGATTCTCCGGCCATTGCCGTGCCCCGAAACCCGGCGTTTCCGCAGCGGCCGGTAATCGTTACCCAGGTCGAAAGCGGCGCGACGGTCGCCGCCGACGCCTCTGCCCACGAAAAGAAGAGGATTTCGAATAATGAAGCTCAAGCAGGTCGCCGCTGTCCTCGTCGGCTCCGTCGCCGCCATCGGCGCCGCGACCCCGGCCTTCGCCACCGAGACCCCGGCGTCGATGCCCCCCATGAGCGCGACGAGCGGACTGTCCGACGCGCTGAACGCCGTCGGCCCCGTCAGCGAGGCGCTCCCCCAGACCGTGGGCAACGGACTCGCCGAGCAGGGCCAGAGCGTCGACAAGGTGTTCGGCACCGTCCAGAAGGTCAACCAGGCCCGCAACAACCTGCCCGGCGAGGTCCTGGAGGTCGCGAACCTCGCTCCCCAGGCGTCCCCGGAACTCCTCGGCGGTGTGAAGCTCAACGGCGGCGCGCACTGAACCGCCCCCGACATGACTGTGGGCGCCACCGGCGATGCCGGGGGCGCCCACAGTCACGTGTGCAGGGGCGACGAACGTCAGTCGTTGACGCAGACGTTGCCGAACGCCGGGTTCAGCAGGCCGATCACGTTGACGGAGTTGCCGCAGACGTTGACCGGGACGTGGACCGGGACCTGAGCCAGGTTGCCCGAGAGGACACCGGGGGAACCCACGGCCGCGCCCTCGGCCGACGAGTCGGCGACGGCGGAGCCGGCGGCACCGGCCGCGGCGAGACCAGCGGTGGCCAGGACCAGGGCGGCCTTCTTGGCAGCAGCAGAGTTCATGGGAAGTGCACCTTCTGTTCGATGTCCTGCCCCGATGCCGGGGCTCACACCGAGCGAAACGGTCCACCGTCCCGGACGACACGGCTGCGGAACCGATCAGACCTGTTCAGCCCAATAGTCGTAACTGCTAGTGGATCGGAATGTCGGGGATCGCCGGAATATCCGGGATCGCCGGTACGAGGCCGGTCGCCGGGGGGACGGCCGGGTTGGCCACGGGCAGCTGCGGGACCTGCACGGGCGGGAGGGTCGGGGTCGTGGGGAGGGTGGGGGCCGTCGGGAGGGTCGGGATCGCGGGGATCGCCGGCAGGGTCGGCAGCTTGATCTCCGGCAGGGTCACGCCGGGCAGCAGCGCCTGGAGCGACTTGAGGAGGTCGGCCAGGGTCGTGCCGATGCCGGCGAGGAGGTCGTCGATCGGGCCGGCCGCCGCACGCGACTCCAGCGCCTCAAGACCGTCGATCTGCTCCTGAACGGCCTCCACCTTCTTCGTGAGGGCTGCCGCGCCCCCGCCGTCCGCGGCGACCGCGGGGGCGACCGCGCCGGACAGTATGACGACCGCGAGGGCCGACGGGACAAGGACGCGGAAGCGGGACGGCTTGGTGCGCAGCATGGAGGTTCCTTCGGATGTGGTCGCTCAGAAACGGACCCGAGCGATCCGCTTCCTTACCCACCGTGCGAACACCTTGTACGGACCGCAACCGGACGGCGGGCGGGCGGGTGGACCCGGTGGGTGCGTACGGGCTTCGCGCACGCGTCCGGAGCCGCCTCACCCGCTCCGGCGAATGGCGCGGCGCGAACGGGCCGTTTGAGTGAAGGAGCGGAACCAACCCCGCGAGCGGCAGTTGTCCAGGGAGCTCCATCAACGGGCACTCGTGCGACAAAAGGACCAATGATGCTCAAGAAGATCATGACTGCTGCCGCGGTCTCCGCCGTTGCCGTCGGCGCCGGCGCTGCGGCCGCGGCTCCGGCCATGGCCATCGGCAACGACAACGGGGTCAACACCGTCAACGGCAACGGTGCCTCGCAGATCTACGGCAACCAGAAGACCCACGGCGACCAGAGCCCGCAGCTCGGCCTGGTCCAGGGCACGCTGAACAAGCCCTGCATCGGTCTGCCGGCGAAGGTCAACGCCCAGTCGATCCTGGCCCTGGTCAACGTGGGCGTCCAGGACATCAACGTCCTGTCCAACCCGCAGAACCAGCAGTGCGCCGAGAACTCGACCCAGGCCAAGGGTGACGAGCCGCTCTCGCACATCCTCAGCAACATCCCGGTCCTCTCGGGCAACGGCTCCATCGGCAGCTGACCCCCCGCCCCCTCCGCCGGGCCCACGAGGCCCGCGGAGCAGGGGACGCCCCGCTCACGACCCGGGAGCGGGGGGAGCCCCGGCAGCTTGCGGCTGCCGGGGCTCCCGTGCGTGGTGGGGCGGTTCCGTCAGCCGGTCCAGAAGTCCCACCACCGGGTCAGGACCAGCATGCCGATCACCCCGATGTGCAGGGCGGGCGGCGCCCAGCCGAACTCGGCGAAGAAGACCCGCACCGGGGCGGGCGCGGGCAGGTGCCCGGCGCGGACGTTGTGCGCGGTGACGGCCCAGAACATCAGCAGCGTCGCCACCCAGGCCAGGCTGCACCAGAGGCAGAGGGCGTTGATCTCGTACAGCGACTGGATCATCAGCCAGGCGCAGAAACCGGTGCCGAAGAGGGTGCCGGCGTTCAGTCCCAGCCAGAACCAGCCGCGGTGGCGGGCCCCGGCGAGCATGCCCGCGCCCACGCAGACCACGACGGCGTAGGCGACCAGTCCCAGCATCGGGTTGGGGAAGCCGAAGACCGCCGCCTGGTCGCTCTTCATGACGCTGCCGCAGGAGACCACGGGGTTGAGGCTGCACGCGGGCTTGAAGTCCGGGTCCTCCAACAGGAGGAACTTGTCCAGGGTGATGACCCAGGAGGCCAGCAGCCCCGCGGCCCCGGTGAGCACGAGCAGCCATGCCAGCCCCTTGGCGGCCGGTGCGGGCTCGTCCTCGTGTCGACCGCCGGGCAGTCCCTGCTGTCGGGGGACGCCCACTGTATTCGTTGCCATGTCACCCATAGTCCCCCGCAGTTGCACAGAGGGTCCCGAATCATGCCTATACAGCAGGAAGTTGACCTGAAGGTGTGGTGGGAACCCCTGATGCTTCCCGGACGTTTTACCGAACCCCGGACGTGATGTCAGAACCAGGGGCTACGTTGAGCGTCTGCGAAGTGACAACCTGCGACGGCCTGGAGACCCACCTTGAGCGATCCGTACGAGACAACCGAGGCGCACCTCGACCGACTCCTCGGCCGCGCACTCAACTCCTTCGACCTGCCGGACCCGTTGGTCGAGCGCCTGGGCACCGCGCTCGCCCACAGCTCTTCGCTGTACACCACCCACCACAGCCCGGCGGCGGGGCTCTGGCGGGAGACGCACCGGCACACCTACCTGCTGGCCGATGGTGGTTCGGCCTCCCTGTGGGAGCTGGCCTACCGGCTGAGGGGTGACCGCAGCACCCGTTGCGAGGTGTTCGCGAGCAAGGCGGAGCTCGGTCTCGCGGTGACCGGGTTGTTCGGCGAGGCGCCCGCGGAGGCGGTGGCGGACCCGTCGCCGGCAGGTGGGGCCGACGATGACGTGGATTCCGATCTGTCCGTGCTGAGCGCGCTGTTCGCGGCATCCGCGCCGGAGGATCGGCACCGCGAGTACGCCATGGAGGAGTCCGCGGACCACGCCCGCCGGGTGCTGCGGCGCGCGGAGAACCCGGACCGCCCCGGCGAGGTGGTGGCGGAGCGGCTGCGGTCGGCGTACGCCCACCGGATCACCCAGGCCTTCGGGGGCCGGCAGTGCCTCGCGGACGGGCGGGACGCGGGGTTCAGCCTGTACGAGCACGCCTTCGTACTGCTGGACGGCGGCGAGTTCAGCCTGTGGGAGGTCGAGCACACGGCCACGCCCGACGGTCGGCACATGTGCGAGGTGTACGGGAGCGAGGCCGCCGCGCGCGGGGCGATGGAGGTTCGCGCGCGGGTGAGGTGACGCCCCCCCTCCCACCGGGGTGGGAGGGGAACCCGGTTCAGGTCGTGGCGGATCCGGTCAGCTGGAGGTCCAGCGGCGGGTCCGCGGTGACGCGGACCTCCCCCGGGCGGAGGTCCGCGGGGGTGGGCATGGCACTACCGGGAAGCTGTACGGCCGCCGCCCCGTGGGCCAGGGCCGAGGCGAGGGCCGTCGGACCGGTGCCGCCCGCGATGAGGAAACCGGCCAGCGCCGCGTCGCCGGCGCCGACGTCGCTGCGGACGGCGGTGACGGGCGCGGTGCCGTGGAAGGCGCCCTCCGCGCAGACGAGGAGCTGACCGTCGGCGCCCAGGGACGCCAGGACGGCTCCGGCGCCGAGCGAGCGGAGTTCCTCGGCCGCCTTGACGGCGTCCCCGAGGGTGGGCAGGGGGCGACCGACGGCTTCGGCCAGCTCCGCCGCGTTGGGCTTGATGACGTCGGGGCGGGCGGGGAGCGCCGCCAGGAGCGCGGGGCCGGAGGTGTCGAGGGCGACGCGGGCTCCGCCCTCGTGGGCCCGGGTGACGAGTTCCGCGTACCAGTCGGGGCCGGGGCCACCGGGCAGGCTGCCGCAGCAGGCGATCCAGTCCGCGTCGGCGGAGCAGGCGCGGACCGTTTCCAGGAGCAGGGACGTTTCCTCGGGCAGCAGCTCCGGGCCGGGGGCGTTGATCTTCGTGAGGGTGCCGTCCGGTTCGGCGACCGCGACGTTCGTCCGCGTCCGGCCGACGATCGAGACCGCGGTGACGTCCACGCCCTGGGCGCCGAGCAGTTCGGCGAGCAGTATGCCGGGGGCTCCGCCGAGCGGGAGGACCGCCGTCGTTCGGACGCCCGCGGCGGCGACGGCGCGCGAGACGTTGACCCCCTTGCCGCCGGGGTCGACCCGGTCGCCGGCGGCGCGCACGACCGTGCCGCGCTCCAGCGAGGGGACCTCGTACGTCCGGTCCAGGGACGGGTTGGGGGTGACGGTGACGATCATACGAGTTCGACTTCCGTACCGGCGGCCTCGATGGCCGCCTTGTGAGCCGGGGCGAGCCCCGTGTCGGTGATGAGGAGGTCCACGTCCGCGAAGGTGCCGAAGCGGGCGAAGTGTTCCTGCCCGGCCTTCGCGGAGTCGGCCAGCAGGACGACCCGGCGGGCGGCCTCGATGGCGGCCCGCTTGACGGCCCCTTCGGCCAGGTCGGGCGTGGTCAGGCCGGCTTCGGGGGTGAAGCCGTTCGTCGCGAGGAAGAGGACGTCGGCGCGGACCTCGGCGTAGGCGCGCAGCGCCCAGGCGTCGACGGCCGCCCGGGTGCGGTGGCGGACGCGGCCCCCGACGAGGTGGAGGTCGATGCCGGTGTGGTCGGCGAGCCGGGCGGCGACGGGCAGGGCGTGGGTGACGACGGTGAGCGCGTGGTCGACGGGGATGCGCGCGGCGAGCCGGGCGACGGTGCTGCCGGCGTCGAGGATGATGCCGGCGCCGTCGGGGATCCGCAGGAGGGCGGCGGCGGCGATGCGGTCCTTCTCGTCGGCCGCGGTGGCCTCGCGTTCGCTGAGGTCGGGCTCGAAGTCGAGGCGACCGGACGGAATGGCGCCCCCGTGGACGCGGCGGATCAGGCCCGCCCGGTCGAGGGCCGTCAGGTCGCGGCGCACGGTCTCGGCGGTGACCTGGAAGCGTTCGGACAGGGACAGCACGTCGACGCGGCCCGCCTCGCGGGCGAGGCGCAGGATCTCCTGCTGTCGCTCGGCTGCGTACATGTGGCTTTACGTCCGTCCTGTGCCCGCTTGCGTGGTTTCCTCCCCACCGTACGCCGCGGGTCCGGCGGAAGCAAAGCAAAACGGACATGCCCGCCGCCGAAGGGCGGGCATGTCCGTCTGGGCCGCGCGCGCCCTCGGGGCGCCGTGCCTCAGGCCGAGGGGACCTTCTCCGGGGACGGGTCGGCGTGCTCGACCGCGCCCTCGCGCTCCCCCATCGGGACCTGCTTGCGGGGCAGCATGAACATCACCGCGAAGATCACGACGAGGACCGCCACGACCCACCACAGCGCGCCGCGGAACGCCTCGACGTAGGGGGCGCCGTAGACCCGGTCGTCGTCGATGAGCCCGAAGAAGACGACGGAGGTCAGGCCGAGGCCCAGGGCGTTGCCCATCTGGCCGGTGGTGTTGATGAGGCCGGAGGCCGAGCCGGCGTGCTCGCGGGGCACCTGGGACAGGACGGTGTCGGTCAGCGGGGCCACGATCAGGCCCATGCCGATGCCCATGACGACCAGCGGGGCCGCCATCTGCCAGGAGGCGATCGCCATGCCGTAGTGCTCGGACTCCCAGATGTAGAGGAGCAGGCCCGCGGCCATGGTCAGCGCGCCGGCCTGGAGCACCTTGCGACCGAAGCGCGGTACGAGCTTCTGGACGGAGATGCCCGCGGCGGCCGAGACGGCCAGCGAGAAGGGGATGCCGGTGGTGCCGGCCCGCAGGGCGCTCCAGCCGAGGCCCATCTGCATGTACAGGGTCCAGACGAGGAAGAAGATGCCCGTCGCGATGCCGAAGGTCAGCTGGACGGCGATGCCGCCGGCGAAGCTCTTGACCTTGAAGAGGGAGAGCTCGACCAGCGGCGAGCCGTCCTTCTTGATCTTGTACTTCTCGTAGGCGATGAACCCGACGAAGAGGAAGGGCACCGCGCCCATGCACAGGAAGCCCCACAGCGGCCAGTCGTTCTCCCGGCCGTGGGTGAGGGGGAAGATCAGCATGACCAGGCCGACGGTGGCGAGGACGACGCCGACCAGGTCCAGGCGCAGGGCCCGGGGGGCCTTGGACTCGGTGATGAACTTGCGGCCCAGGATCACGCCGGCGATGCCGACGGGCAGGTTGATCAGGAAGATCGGGCGCCATTCCAGGCCGAAGAGGTTCCACTGGGTGAGCAGCGCGCCGAGCATCGGACCCGAGACGGCGCCGAGGCCGACGATCGCGCCGAACATGCCGAAGACCTTGCCGCGCTCGTGCGGCGGGAAGGTGACGTGGATGATCGCCAGCACCTGCGGGACCATCAGGGCCGCCATCGCGCCCTGGAGGATGCGGGAGGCGACGAGCATGGACGGGTTGGCGGCGATGCCGCAGAGCAGCGAGGCGGCGGTGAAACCGGCGATGCCGAGGAGGAAGAGGCGCTTGCGGCCGTAGATGTCACCGAGACGGCCTCCGGTGATCAGGCCGGCGGCGAAGGCGAGGGCGTACCCGGCGGTGATCCACTGGATCGCGCTGGTGGAGGCGCCGAAGCCCTCGCGCATGCTGGGTATCGCGATGTTGACGATCGTGACGTCGACCAGGTCCATGAAGGCCGCGGTCATCACGATGGCGAGCGCCAGCCAGCGGCGGCGGTCGCCGGGCGGGGCGACCACCTCGTCGGGGGCGGGCGCGGTGCCCGGGTCCGGTACTGATGCCGTGGGCGCGTTCCGCTCTTCTCGTACGGGCCCGTTCTTTCTTTCGGGCGATGTCTGGGACGTCTCGGTGCTCATGGAGAGAAACCTAGACGGGATCTAGGTCAGATGGTGTCCTATTTCGATGGCAGCCTTGGGCCATGAACGACACCCCGGCCCGGCTGCTCACCCTGCTGTCCCTGTTGCAGACCCCGCGCGAATGGCCGGGGAGCGAACTCGCCGAGCGGCTGCGCGTGAGTGCACGGACGATCCGGCGGGACATCGACCGGCTGCGGGACCTCGGCTACCCGGTGGAGGCCTCGCTGGGAGCGGAGGGCGGGTACCGGCTGGTGGCGGGGGCGGCGATGCCGCCGCTGCTGCTGGACGACGAGGAGGCGGTGGCGATCGCCGTCGGGCTGCGAGCGGGGGCCGGGCATGCGATCGAGGGGGTCGAGGAAGCCTCCGTCCGGGCCTTGGCGAAGCTGGAGCAGGTGCTGCCCTCACGACTGCGGCACCGGGTGGGCGCCCTCCAGTCGGCGACGGTCGCGGTGACCCGCGGGGACGGGGCGAGCGTGGATCCGCGGACGCTGACGACGATGGCCGCGTCGATCGCGGGGCTGGAGCGGCTGCGGTTCGCCTACCGGGCGCGGGACGGGGCGGACAGCCGGCGGCAGGTGGAGCCGTACCGGTTGGTGAGCACGGGCAGCCGCTGGTACCTGGTGGCCTTCGACCTGGAGCGGGAGGACTGGCGGACGTTCCGGGTGGACCGGGTGAGCGAGCCCTTCGCGACCGGGGCCCGGTTCGCGCCGCGGGAGCTGCCGATGGAGGCGGCCGAGTTCGTCCGGCGCGGGCTGCGCGGCGGCGAGCGGTACGGGGTCGACGTGTCCTTCGCGGTGCCTCCGGAGGAACTCCCGGGCTGGCTGCGGGAGGTGGCGCGGGCGGAGGCGGGCGGCGCCCGGGTGCGCTTCGAGAGCGCGGAGACCCCGGAGTGGCTGGCGGCCCGACTGGCGCTGACGGGGCTGCCGTTCACGGTGCTGGCACCGGAGGCGCTGTCGGGGGCCGCCCGGACGCTGGCCGCCCGTCTGACGGGGGCGGCGGGCGGGCCCTGATCGGACCGCGCCGACGCGGGCGCAGCGCCGCCCGCGGGCGTGAGGGAGCCCCGGCACCTGGGGGGGGTAGGCGCCGGGGCTCGTTCGGGGGCGGCTCGGGCCGCTCGGGCCGTGCTCAGGCCACGGCGTCGAAGCCGGTGTCGCGGGCCATCCGCTTCAGTTCGAGGAGCGCGTGCTTCTCGATCTGCCGGATCCGCTCGCGGGTCAGACCGTGCTGCTTGCCGACCTCGGTCAGGGTCCGCTCGCGACCGTCCTCGATGCCGTACCGCATCTTGATGATGGACGCGGTGCGCTGGTCCAGCTTGCCGAGGAGGTCCTCCAGCTCCTCGCTGCGCAGCAGCGAGAGCACGGACTGCTCGGGCGAGATCGCGGAGGTGTCCTCCAGCAGGTCGCCGAACTGGGTGTCGCCCTCGTCGTCCACCGACATGTTCAGGCTGACCGGGTCGCGCGCCCAGTCCAGGACGTCGCCGACGCGCTTCTCCGTCGAGTCGAGCTCGGTGGCGATCTCCGCGTGCTCCGGGTCGCGGCCGTTCTCGCGGTTGAACTCGCGCTGCACCCGGCGGATCCGGCCGAGTTCCTCGACCAGGTGGACGGGGAGGCGGATGGTGCGGGACTGGTCGGCGATGGAACGGGTGATGGCCTGCCGGATCCACCACGTGGCGTACGTGGAGAACTTGAAGCCCTTGGCGTAGTCGAACTTCTCCACGGCCCGGACCAGGCCTGCGTTGCCCTCCTGGATCAGGTCGAGGAGGGGCAGCCCGCTGCGCGGATAGCGGCGGGCGACCGCCACCACCAGGCGGAGGTTGGACCGGATGAAGATTTCCTTGGCGCGCTCGCCCTCGGCGGCCAGGACTTCCAGCTCCTCGCGTGCGGGGGTCTCCCCCGCGCGCTCTATCGCGTCGTCGAGGATCTGCCGGGCGTACACGCCCGCCTCGATGATCTGCGAGAGCTCCACTTCCTTGGCGGCGTCGAGCAGCGGGGTGCGCGCGATCTCGTCCAGGTACATGCCGACCAGGTCACGGTCGGCGATCTCCCCGCCCACGGCGCGAGCGCTGCTCGTGGACTGACGACGGGCGACGGCGCGGGTTGCCATGCGTGCTCCCTTGCGATGCGATGATTCGGTCGCGGTGCGGCTTGGAGGACGGCCCGGAGCGGCGGGCGCTGCGGCGGTTCGTCCTTCGGACACTCTCCCGAGTGCCCGCTTCCGATGGAAACAACGACTG
Organism: Streptomyces sp. NPDC040432; assembly: GCF_055595445.1. Classification (NCBI taxonomy): domain Bacteria; kingdom Bacillati; phylum Actinomycetota; class Actinomycetes; order Kitasatosporales; family Streptomycetaceae; genus Streptomyces; species Streptomyces sp. NPDC040432. The sequence continues at coordinate 175,403 of NZ_JBVIVP010000005.1, forward strand.
GAATCGGGACAGAATTCCCACGCCGCTCCCTCTTTTCCGAGATCTTGCAGTATCCTGCCCCGCCATCACCCGGTCAGGGAGGGCCACGGAATGCCGCAAGAAACCGAAGGAGTGCAGGTCAGGCCCGGAAACGAGGCGGACCTCGCGGCCCTCACGGAGATCTACAACCACTACGTCCGTGAGACCGCCGTCACATTCGACACGGTGCCCTTCAGTCCGGAACAGCGCCGCCCGTGGCTGCGCTCCCACCCTGAAGACGGGCCCCACCGCCTTCTGGTTGCCTGGACTGGCGATCGAATGGCCGGATATGCGACAAGCAGCGCGTTCCGCCCGAAACCGGCGTACGCGAGTTCGGTGGAGGTCAGCGTGTACCTGGCCCCGGACGCCGTGGGTCGGGGCATCGGCGGAACGCTCTACGCGGCCCTGTTCGAGGCGCTCGCCGACGAACCCGTGCACCGGGCGTTCGCGGGCGTCGCCCTGCCGAACGAGGCCTCGGTGCGCCTGCACGAGCGCTTCGGCTTCCGCCCGGTCGGGGAGTTCACCGAGGCCGGCTGGAAGTTCGGCCGCTTCTGGGACGTCCGCTGGTACGAGAAGCCCCTGGGCGGGCCCGGCGGGGGCCCGGCCCGGGCACCCCTTCCGGATCCCGGCGGCGCGGGGTCCTAGCCGAACTGGAGGGAGCGCTTGGAGAGGCCCATCCAGAAGCCGTCCACCGGGGTCCGCTGGGCGGTGAGGTCCGCTCCGGCGGCGCCCAGCGTGACGAACAGCGGCGCGAAGTGCTCGGTCCGGGGGTGGGCCAGGCGGCCCGCCGGGGACTTGGCCTCGAAGTCGAGCAGGGCGTCGACGTCGGCGAGGGCGAGGGCCTCGCGGCCCCAGTCGTCGAATTCGGCGGACCAGCCGGGGACCCCGGGGCCGGTGTGCCGCAGCGCCGCGAGGTTGTGGGTGAAGAACCCGCTGCCGACGATCAGCACGCCCTCGTCGCGCAGCGGGGCGAGCCGACGGCCGATGTCCATCAGGCGCGTGGGGTCGAGGGTCGGCAGGGAGATCTGCAGCACGGGTATGTCGGCGTCCGGGTACATCTCGACGAGGGGCACGTACGCGCCGTGGTCGAGACCCCGGTCGGGCATGTCCTGGACGGGGGTGCCGGGGGTCCGCAGGAGGGCGCGGACCGAGGCGGCGAGCTCCGGAGCGCCGGGGGCCCCGTACCGGACGGCGTAGTAGTGCTCGGGGAAGCCCCAGAAGTCGTACACGAGCGGGACGGGCTCGGTGGCGCTCAGCGCCAGCGGGGCCTCCTCCCAGTGCGCGGAGACCATCAGGATCGCGCGCGGCCGGGGCAGCGCCGCCGACCAGGCGGCGAGCTCGCCGGGCCAGACGGGGTCGTCGGCGAGCGGTGGGGCGCCGTGGCTCAGGTACAGCGCCGGCATGCGGGCGGGGGCGGGCGCGGGTACGGAGGTCATCGGGCGCTCCTCGGTGGTCGGGGGTTCGGTACGGGGGCCGTCGCGCCGGGCGGCGCCGCGACAGGGCTGTCCCCCGGTCGCCGGCGGGGCCGCCGGGGGCGGTCGGGGCCGCCGTACAAAGACTAACCCCGCTTCGTTCAAATTTGAACGAAGCGGGGTCATCAGTCATTCCCGCACCGGGATCCCCGTCAGTGGGCGATCACCGGGACCTTGAACTCGGCGTCCTCGGAGTCGGCTCCCGAGCCGGCCGCGGGCGCTCCCGCACCGGGGCGGCCCGTGGTGATCAGGGCGAACGCGATGGTCGCGCTGATCACGAGGATGCCGACGGCCCACCAGATCGCGGAGGAGTAGCCCTCGACCATCGCCTTGGCCTGCGCCAGCTGTCCGGCCGGCCCGCCCGCCGCGACCTCGGCCGCGTGGTCGGTCAGGTACGCGGTCGTCGCCGAGGCGGCGATCGTGTTCAGCAGGGCGGTGCCGATCGCACCGCCGACCTGCTGCGAGGTGTTGACCATGGCAGAGGCGACACCGGCGTCGGCCGGGTTCACCCCGTGTGTGGCCAGCGACATGGCCGGCATGAACGCGGTGCCCATGCCGAGGCCCAGCAGCAGCTGCGCCGGCAGGATCAGCGCCGGGTAGGAGGAACCGACCTCCAGCTGGGTCAGCAGCAGCATGCCGGTCGCGGCGACGAGGAAGCCCGGCCCCATGAGCAGGCGCGGCGGCACGCGGGTCATCAGGCGGGCGCCGATCTGGGTGGAGCCCGTGATCATGCCCGCGATCATCGGCAGGAAGGCGAAGCCGGTCTTGACCGGCGAGAAGCCCTTCACGACCTGGAGGTAGTAGGTGAGGAAGAGGAACAGGCCGAACATCGAGATGACGGCCAGACCGAGGGAGAGGTAGACGCCACCGCGGTTGCGCTCCAGCAGGACGCGCAGGGGCAGCAGCGGGGACTTCACCTTGGACTCGACGTACACGAACGCCAGCAGCAGGACGGCGGAGGCGACGAACAGGCCGATGGTGAGCGGGTCCGACCAGCCCTCGGACTCGGCGCGGGTGAACCCGTACACGAGCGAGACGAGACCGACCGTCGACAGGAGCACGCCCGGGACGTCGAGCTTGGCGGGGTTGCGGGAGCCGGCCGGCTCACGGATGACCATCCAGGCACCGACGGCGGCGACGATCGCGAAGGGGATGTTCACGAAGAAGGTCCAGCGCCAGTTCAGGTACTCGGTGAGGAAGCCGCCGAGGATCAGGCCGACGGCGCCGCCGCCGCCCGCGATGGCACCGTAGATGCCGAAGGCCTTGGCCCGCTCCTTGGCGTCGGTGAAGCTGACGGCCAGCAGGGAGAGCGCGGCCGGTGCCAGCAGGGCGCCGAACGCACCCTGGAGGGCGCGGGCGCCGAGCATCATCGCCTCGCCGGTGGCGGCGCCGCCGAGCGCGGAGGCCAGCGCGAAGCCGACGAGGCCGACGATGAAGGCGTTCTTACGGCCCCACTTGTCGGCGATGCGGCCACCGAAGAGCAGCAGGCCACCGAAGGCGAGCGCGTACGCGGTGATGACCCACTGGCGGTTGCCGTCGGAGATGCCGAGGTCGGTCTGGGCCGACGGGAGCGCGATGTTCACGATGGTCGCGTCGAGGACGACCATCAACTGCGCCAGGGCTATGAAGACCAGGGCCTTCCAGCGATTGGGATCGGCGACGACCGGCGGGGCGGTCGCGGCTGTTTTTGACATGGGGGTACCTGCTTCACTGTGCGGAATGACTGAAAAAAGCTAGTTGATGAGGGTTCGCGGCGTCATGTGGTTTTAGGCGTCATACGGGTCCGGCGTCAGGAGGGCTCGTGCGTCCTGCGGCGGTGCGTGCCGCGTGTCGCGGGGTTCCGCGCCTCATGTGGTCCTGCGTCTGAGATCCCGCAAGGAGGCCGCGACACCGGGCAGTTCGGAGCGGGCCGGGGCGCGCAGTCCGTCGAGGAAGAGTTGGAGGTGGCGGTGCGCGTACCCGTCCATGTCGGGGCAGCCCGTGCCGGGGAGCGGGCGGCTCAACTGGGACAGGGCGACCATCAGGTCACCGACGCCGATGTCGGTGCGGACGAGTCCGCCGTCCTGCCCGGCGGCCACCAGGGCTTCCACGGCGCCCTCCAACGCGGTACGGGAGGCGATCAGTTCGGGGTGCTCCGGGTCGAAGCCGGCGGCGAGCATCGGGCACAGGGCGCCGATGCGTTCGTCGGCCGCCGCGTGCGCGAAGCGGCAGAGCGCGGTGAAGGGGTCGGGCTCCTCGGCGAGGACGTGCTCGGCGAGGGCGGCGACGCGGCCCGTCACGTACAGCACGACGTGGTGGACGAGGGTGGAGCGGTCCGGGAAGTGCCGGTACAGCGTGGCGTTTCCGACGCCGGCGCGGCGGGCGATCTCGTCGAGCGGCGCGTCCGAGCCGAACTCCACCAGCATCTCGCGGGCCGCGACCAGGATGCGCTCCCGGTTGCGGACGGCGTCCGCGCGCGGCTTCGGCACCCGGGTGGGGGCGGTGGTCGGCTCCGGGGCCACGGCCCCGACCGCCGGCGGGGCGGGAAGGGTCGCCGTCGCCGCGGGGGCGAGGTCCCCCGCCGCGACGGGGGCGGCCGCGCGGGTGCGGGTCGGGGTGTTCATTCCGGGGCCTTCCTGGACGGGCTCGGGTGCTGATGACGGTGGCGGTGTCCGTACCGCGATGCCGGTGCCGGTGTGCGCGCCGGTGCCGGTGCTCATGCCGGCGCCGGTGCCGGTGTTCGTGCCGGTTCGGACGCGGGGTCCGGTTCCGGTGCGACGTGTCCACCGTGTGGCGAAGCGGGGAGCGGGTCCCCGTTTCGCGCGACGTAGGTGCAAACGGGGATCGAGTCCCCGGTTATTTCACCCGCAGGTGTGACCTGGCTCACAGATCGACGGGTGGTCTAGTCCCGTTTGGACGCTCCCGACGCGCGGGCGCGTCGCGACCGACGGAGGGTGGGCGAACAGAGCGCAGTCCGGACCCGGCCGGCTGCCGCGGACCCGAAGGCGATCTTCATGCCGCAGACCCGCCGCCGGATACGCAGACACTGCCGCACCTGCGCGTACATCGGCCTGACCGCGCTGGCACTCGGCATCACGGCGACCGCGAGCACGGGCATATCGGGACGCGGGCACTCGGCGGCGGGCCCCGTGGCCACCACCGCCGAATCCCTGCTGGCACCCTGCCGGATCACCGGGACCATGGGCGTTCAGATGTCCGAGGGCCTGCCGACACCGCCCGGGTACTCCCGGTCGACCGGCGAGGTACGCGCACTGAACCTGATGATCGACTTCCCCGACGCCAAGGGCGAGGGCACGGCGATGGACCGCCTGTCGGAGTTCTTCCCCCAGACCTCCGACTGGTTCCGGACCAGTTCCTACGGCCGGCTCACCTATCGGGCCGAGGCGCCGATAAGGGAGTGGCTGCGGATGCCGATGCCGTTCGCGCAGTACGGGATCGGGCGCGGGTCCCCGTACGAACCGGGCTACCGGCAACTCGTCGAGCACATCGCGAAGGCCGCCGACAGCGAGGTCGACTTCGGCAAGTACGACCTGGTCAACGTCCTGGTCACGCCGAACGCCGGTCCGTCGGCCCTGGACACCGTGCTGTCGGTGACCTTCTCGGGCAACGCCGAGGCACCGGTCGCCGACGGCGTGCCGCTCGCCAACACGTCCTTCGTCTACAGCCGGCAGGACGACGGCTCGGGCTCCTACCGGGAGACCGGCTACCGGGTGCTCCCCCACGAGAACGGGCACGTCTTCGGACTGCCCGACCTGTACACCGCCGACGGCGGCGGCACGGTCGGGCACTGGGACATCATGAGCGAGGACTGGGGCGCCAACAACGACCTGCTCGGCTGGCACAAGTGGAAGCTGGGTTGGCTGGACGGGGAGCAGATCAGCTGCGCCTCGAAGTCGGGGATCAGCGATCACGTCCTGTCGCCGCTGGCCGTGGAGGGCGGCACGAAGCTGGCCTTCGTCCCTCTGTCGGAGAGCGCCGGGTACGCGATCGAGGTCCGCACGCGCGCCGGGAACGACGAGGCCGTGTGCAAGCCCGGCGTGCTCATCTACAAGGTCGACTCGGACGTGGACACCGGGCGTGGTCCGGTCACCGTGCGCGACAGCGCCGCGGACAGCGGCGGCTGCACCCGGCGGCCCAACGTGCACGCCGAACTGTCGGACGCGCCCTTCGTCCCGGGCGAGACCTTCACCGACGACAAGTCCGGGATCAGCGTTTCGGTGGTGGGCGAACTGCGCAACGGCAGCTATCAGGTGCGGATCACCCGCCCCTGACGGCTCCCGGGCGGGGCGGGTCCCGCCGTGACGGCTCCCGGCCCCGTTCCCGGGCCGACCGGGGCCGGTCGGCCCGGCAGGTCCGGACCTCCGGCCCCCGCGCGGGAGCCCCGGGGCGGGGAGGCTGGGGTGGGGAGGCCGAGGGCGGGGCGTGCGCCCCGGGCCGGCGGCCGACCCGCGACCGCCCGCGCCGACCTTGGAGGCTGACCGCCGTGAAGGCCCTCGTGCTGCGCCCGGACGGCGCCCCGGCCCTGATCGACCGGCCCGTGCCGCGGCCCCGTGCCGGGGAGGTCCTCGTACGGACCACCGCGGCCCTCGTCTGCGCCTGGGACGGCCACGCCGCTTGCGACGAGGGGCTCGGCCACGAGTCCGTCGGGGTGGTGCGGGCCGTCGGCGTCGGGGTGCCGGAGTCGTACCTCGGTCTGCGGGTGGCGGCCGAGGGCCGGGGGCGGCTCGCCGAGTACTTCCGGGTGCCGGTCGCCGGGGCCGGGCTGGTGCCGCTGCCGGACCGGATCACCGATCACCAGGCCCTGTACGCCGCCGGGGCGCTGGCCACCGGCTTCGCCGCCACCGAGGAGGCGGGGGCGATGACGGGCGGGAGCGTCGCCGTGTTCGGGCAGGGCGCGGTGGGGCTCAGCGCGACGGTGGCCGCCGGGCGGCTGCGCGGCGCGCGGGTCATCGCCGTGGAACCTGAGCCCCGCCGCCAGTTGCTGGCGCTGCGGTTCGGAGCGGACGTGGTGGTGGACCCGGCGTACGAGCACTCCGCCGAACGGATCCTGGAGCTGACGGGCGGGGTCGGCGCGGACTGCGCGATCCTGGCGACGGCCTTCCCGGGGGCCCGGGCGGCGGCCCGCGCGGGCACGGCGCCGGGCGGGCGCGTCACCCTCGCCCGCTGCCGTGCCGGAGCCGGACCGGAGGGCGGACCGGAGGCCGGACCGGAGGGCGCGGGAACCGGCGCGGCGTACGGGGCGGCGAGCGGGGCGCGGACGGCCCTGATGCTCGATCTGATCGGCGACGGGCTGCTGGATCCGACCGTGATGACCACCCACGAATTCCCCTTCACCCGGGTGGAGGAGGCCTTTCGGCGGCTTTCGGCGCGGGAGCCGGGCATGGTCAAACCCATCGTCCACTTCCCCCGGAGGAGCCCGTCGTGACCGTGACCCCCGCGACCCCCGAAGAGCGTCTGGCCGCGGCCGGGCTGACCCTGCCGCCCGCCCCGGAGCCGGTCGCCGTGTACGTGCCGGCCGTCCTGAGCGGGCACCACGTGTACACCTCCGGCCAGTTGCCGATGGTGGACGGGGCCCTTCCACTGACCGGCAAGGTGGGGGCCGGGGTGACCCCGGAGCAGGCGAAGGAACTGGCCGGACTGTGCGCGCTCAACGCGCTCGCCGCCGTGGCGTCGGTCGCCGGGGACCTGTCGGCGGTGAAGCGGGTGGTGAAGGTGGTGGGCTTCGTCGCGGGCGACCCCTCGTTCACCGGCCAGCCGGGCGTCGTGAACGGCGCGAGCGAGCTGCTGGCAACGGCCTTCGGCGACGCGGGCATCCACGCCCGGAGCGCGGTCGGGGTGACGGCGCTGCCGCTCGACGCGCCCGTCGAGGTGGAGCTGGTCGTGGAACTGCACACCCCGATGGGGGTGTGAGGCCGTGACGGCCCGTCGGGGGGCTTCGTACGCGCGGAGGAGGCGGACGCGGACGCGGACCCGGCCGCCGTCGCTTCGGGCGGGGGCGGAACGGCTGGCGCGGGGCGGACGGGGTTCGGACGGGCGGGGTCGGGGCGGACGGGGTTCGGACGGGCGGGGTCGGGGCGGGCGGGGTTCGGACGGGCGGGGTCGGGGCGGGCGAACCCCCGGCCCGTTCCGGGCGTCTTCCGGGGCATGAACGCGACACCCCCACCACCGCCCCCGGCGGCCGTCCCCGGGAGCCGGTGGGCCGTCACCGGGCGGGGCAGGGTCATCGCCGGGCTCTGCGTCCTCACCGCCCTGCTGATGGCGCTGAGCTCCCTGATCCCCAACGGCCCCGCCACCGGCAACCTCGGCAGCCTCGTCCAGACGTTCCTCCCCTGGGCGGGCCTACTCGTCCTGCCCCTGCTCGCCGGCGCGCTGCTGCGCCGCTCGCGCACGGCCCTGATCGCCGTCCTGCTGCCCGTACTCACCTGGACGGGGCTCCACGGCCCGGCCCTGCTGACCGACCGGGGCACCGGCGGCCCCGCGGGGCTGACCGTCGCCACCCACAACGTCGACGACGCCAACCCGGACCCGGCCGGCGCCGCCCGGGCCGTCGCCGCGTCCGGGGCGCAACTGATCGCGCTGGAGGAGCTGACCCAACCCGCGACGCGGACCTACGAACGGGAGCTGGCCGCGACACACCCGTACCACGTGGTGGAGGGCACGGTGGGCCTGTGGAGCACCTTCCCCCTGCGCGACACCGGGGCCGTCCCGATCATGCCGTGGACCCGGGCCCTGCGCGCCACCGCCGACACCCCCGGGGGGCCCGTCACGGTGTACGTCGCCCACCTGGCCTCCGTCCGGCTGCGTCCCGGAGGCTTCGCCACCGAGCGCCGCAACGCCGCCGCCCGCAACCTCGACGCCGCCCTGCGCGCCGACCCCGCCCCCCGCGTCCTGCTGATGGGCGACCTCAACGGCACCACCGCGGACACCGCCCTGGCCCCGCTGACGTCCCGGTTCCGCTCCGCGCAGGAGGAGGCGGGCAGCGGCCTCGGCTTCAGCTGGCCGGCCCGTTTCCCGGTGGCCCGGATCGACCAGATCCTCGTACGGGGCCTCTCCCCGATCTCCGCCTGGACCCTCCCGCCGACCGCGAGCGACCACCTCCCGGTGGCCGCGTCGATCCGCTTCTGACCGTCCGCGCCTCCGGCCCGACCTGCCCCGACGGCAGGGGCGTTGCCCCCGAACCCGCGGTCCGCCACCCCCGGTCGACCCACCCCGGAATCGGGGCGACCACCCGCATCCTGATCCGCTAGGCTGTCTGCGGTCCCGCCTTCGTAGCTCAGGGGATAGAGCACCGCTCTCCTAAAGCGGGTGTCGCAGGTTCGAATCCTGCCGGGGGCACCAGGGAAAACGGCCCGGAGCGATCACGCTCCGGGCCGTTTGACTGCACTGATTGACGGCAACGGGGTCACGAACCTGGGCGCCGGCGCCTCAGCATCCGGTCCATGTGGCTGATCGCCTCCCGCTCCGTGTCGTCCACAACGTGTGTGCAGACGTTGATGGTGATGCTGATCTGGCTGTGCCCGAGGATCTCCATGATGGCCCTGGGCGCCACCCCGGCGGCGGTCAGCAGGGTCGCGCACCCGTGGCGGTAGACGTTCCGCGGCTCCTCCGTCCGACCGTTCCGGGTGGCGAAGACGGGGCCGTCCTCGGACCACGCCACCCCGGTCTCATGGAAGTTCCCGCGCTGCTTGAGACGGTGCCAGCGCAGTGGAGCAATGCACATCGCGGGCAGGGGAACGACCCGCTGTCGCCGGCTCTTCTGATCGTCGTGGTAGAGCTGGCCGCGCCGGCGCTGGGTCTGCTGGCGAACGTGCAGAACCCGCCCGCCAAGGTCAAGATCCGACCACCTCAGCCCCACCAGCTCGCCCCGACGAAGCCCCATCGCGATGGCCAGGACGAAGGCGGCATGGAGGGCCTCCCGCGCGTGCGGCCTCCAGGAACGCGAGTGTCTCGTCCAGCGTCCACGCGGGTGCGGGGAGCAGCCAAGCCATGGATCGACGCTCAGGAGCAACGCCGGGGTCATCCCCGCGGGTGCGGGGAGCAGCGCCGAGTACGCGGCCGTCCTCCGCGCCGCTGGGGATCATCCCCGCGGGTGCGGGGAGCAGCCCGCCGGCCGACGCTGGGTGAGCGTGGACGAGGGGTCATCCCTGCGGGTGCGGGGAGCAGTGGGCGAAGCTGGCCTGGAAGAGAGCGGCACGGGGGTCATCCCCGCGGGTGCGGGGAGCAGCACTGCTCGTCAACGCCGACCGCTGGATGGGCGGGGTCATCCCCGCGGGTGCGGGGAGCAGCCGCCACCGTTCAGCCGGACACCCGCCCGACCGGGGTCATCCCCGCGGGTGCGGGGAGCAGCCGTGGCCGTGGGCCCGTACGCCCCGCTTGCCGGGGTCATCCCCGCGGGTGCGGGGAGCAGAACCTGTACGCCTCCTGGCACCCCACCGAGGCGGGGTCATCCCCGCGGGTGCGGGGAGCAGGCTTTCCGAGCTGGGACTTTACGCGGGCCATTGAGCCTTCTGCATCACTTTCATCGAATCCGGCAAAAGGTAGATCTAAGGCATACGCCAGACGTTCCCGCCAGATGCCCATCGCAGCCGAGCAGCACGTCAACTCCGCGGGGGGCACCTGACAAGCGTCAACTTTCTGACGACAGCGTTTGACGACAACGTCGGCGGTCGACGACGACCACCGAGGCCTCCCAGGCGCAGACCGCTCACGCTTCCGGGCATCCCGCTTCAGCCGGAGGGAGGACTCCTGAAGCGGGTGTCGCAGGTTCGAATCCTGCCGGGGGCACCAGGGAAAAGGGCACCTACCGATTTCGGTAGGTGCCCTTTGACATCCACAGCCGACGTCAGCGACGGCAGCCGGCGGCGTTCGCGCCTCGGTCGTGTGAGGGTGGGGCCGGGGTGTCAGCTGAGGCCTCGGCTGCGTTCGCCGATCCTGTCGCCCTGGGGAGTGCCGGCGCGCTTGAGGGCAGCCTTGGTGTGTGCCCCGCCCTTCACCTTGCTCCGGATCGGACCGTCGAAGCCGTGACCGGCCGTGCGGGGCAGCTGGAGCTGTTCCGTCACCTTCGCCAGTACGGCCTGGACGTCCTGCTTCTGCTCTTTGCTCATCCCGTCGTCAACTCCCTCGGGAAGCACCCAATCGGACTACTCGGATCGTATGCAGATATGCGTACCAATGCACCCGGAACCGCACGTAAAGAAATCGCTTGCAGCAAGAATGACGACTCAGGGCTGCGCGGGCGGTCGCGGCGGTGTCGCGGGGCGTTCCGGGGTGCCCACTCCGGCCTGGATCAGTGACTCGGGGCAGGGCGTGCCGCGGGGGATTTGGTACTTCGCCGATATCCGGTACTGGCCGGGGGCCGGGACCAGGAGTTCCGTCCACACGTCGCCGAGGGCGTCCGGGGCCGCCTTGAAGAGGCAGCCGGCGGTGTTGGCGTACTCCTTCGGGGCGGCGGACGCGCCGCGGGCCCGGGAGGCGAACGTCTCCTGGGGGGCCAGGACCGGTTTGCCCGCGGCGTCCACCAGGCCCAGCCACGGCGAGTGGGGGATGCGGACCAGGACCCGTCCGGGCGCCTCGACGTCGATGACCATCCGGTCCGCGCCGGCCCGTACGACCTTCGCGGGGCCGGCCACCAGGCTGCCCGGGTCCTTGACCTCGAAGAGCTTCCAGTTCGCGTCTCCCCAGACCTCACGGAGGTACGGGAGGCCCTCGCGCAGGAGCTCCGCCTCGTCCTTGCCGCCCGAGTCGGGTTGGTCGGCGGGCAGGACGACGTAGTGCACGGCCCAGCGCTCCAGCCAGGCCCGGTAGGTCTCGGCGGTGAGGGTGTCGTCGTAGAAGAGCGGGTTGCGTTCGAGGTCCGCCTGCCGGTTCCAGCCGCGCGCGAGGTTCACGTACGAGGGGAAGGCCGAGGATTCGCGGTGGCTGCTGGCCGGGACCACCTCGACCCGGCCGCGGTCGGCGTGCGCCTTCTGCAACTGGGAGATCAGGGGGGCCAGCTCGCGGTTCCAGGCGGCGACCGGTGTGGTGCGGACGATGTCGGTGACGCTGTTGGTGGTGATCCAGACGGTGAGTCCCGCGAAGGCGAGCAGCAGCGCGCGCCGGCGCCCGGAGCGCGGGGCCGTGTACGGGAGGGCGGCGAGGAGGACCGCGCCGCCGAAGAGCATGACGAGGCGGGTGACGTTCGAACCGACCTGGGAGTCGATCGCCCAGGTCAGGAACACGCCGAGGGCGTAGACGGCCGCGGCGATCCGGACCGTCTTCCACCGCTTGGGTACGAGGAACAGGATGGCCAGGCCGAACATGAAGGGCAGCCAGGCCGAGCCGATCTTCATGGGTTGCGTCCCCGAGAAGGGGAACAGCCACGCGGACAGCCCGACCACGGCCGCCGGGGCCAGCCCGAGGGCGTACGCGCCCGGCCGTCGGCCGCTCAGGAACAGCGCGGCGGCGATCACCCCGAGGAACAGGCCGGCGACCGGACTGGCCGCGGTGGCCAGTGCGGCGAGCGGGGCGGCGACGGCGGCCTTGGCCCAGCGCCGCCGGGCCCATTTGCGGGGCCAGCAGAAGACGGCGGCGACGGCCCCCAGCGCGAACAGCACGCCGAGACCGAAGGTGACCCGGCCGGAGAGCGCGTTGCACAGCAGCCCGTAGACCCCGGCCAGGGCCGGCCACAGCGGACGCCGGACGGTGTCGCGGCAGCGGGTGAGGATCAGCGCGAGGAGTCCTGCCGAGCAGGTCCCGGCGATCATCATCGTCGTCCGGACGCCAATCATGTGCATGACGTACGGGGAGACCACGCTGTACGAGACCGGGTGCATGCCCCCGTACCAGGCGAGGTTGTACGCGGTGTCGGGATGCCGGCCCACGAACTCGGCCCACGCGTCCTGCGCGGCCAGGTCTCCGCCGCTGTTGGCGAAGGTGAAGAACCAGACGACGTGCAGCACGGCGGCGAGCGCGGTGGCGACGGCGACGGGGTGCCGGTGCGCAGCCGCGAGCGCCCGGGCCGCTATGCCGTCGGGCCCGGCCGGGGACGACGACTGGTCCCCGGGACCGGAGGGCGCCGACCCGGCGGGCACCTCGGCCGCACCGGACGTTCCCGCCGCGCCCGCGGGCTCGGCGGGGCTGCCCGACGGCCCGGAGGGCCGGGGCCGCCCGGACTTCTGGTGCTGCTCAGCGGTGGTCACCGATGACACTCTCTCCCCGGCACGTGCACGTGGGTGCCGTCCCGGTTACCTGGACGCGCCGCGGCGCCCCGGGGTTGCCCGGGGCGCCGGTCCGGCGCCGCTGCCGACGGCCGACGCGGTCGGCCGCAGCGGACGGCCGACGCCGTCAGCCGATGCGGACGAGCTTGCTGCCGATGCCCGGGGTGGCCAGCTCGGTCTTGAGCGCCACCGGTACCTTCACCTGGCTGGCGCCCTCGCCCACGGTGAGCACGCCGACCTCCGTTCCGGCCTTGGCCGTCGCGGGGAGCTTCGTACCTCCGTCGCCCAGCTTGATGTCCACGGTCAGCGAGGACCAGCCGACCGCCTGGACGTCGGCCGTCGCCACGACCGGGGTCCGACCGCCGAGGCCGTCGTCGACGTACCCGACGACGTCGCCCTTCTTGACGACGGGCGCGCCCTGGAGGGACTTCTGGGTGGCGATGAGCAGCGTCCGGCTCGCCGCGATGACGCTGTCGATGATCGGCGGCTTGTGCTGCCCGAGGACCGCGCCGACGATCAGCTGGTTGGTGCCGCCGACCTTCTTCTGCGCGGCGAACAGCAGGTTTCCGCCGGCCTTGGTCGTCGTACCGGTCTTGATCCCGAGGGAGTCATTGGCCGGGACCAGGCGGTTCCAGTTCGGCCAGGTCTTGCCGTACGGGTCGACCCAGCTGGGCATCCTGGTGATGTCCACCAGGGCGGGGATCTCGACGATCTTCAGGCCGAGCTTGACCTGGTCCTCGGCGGTGCTGACCGTCGTCGCGTCCAGACCCGAGGGGTCCGTGTACGTGGTGTTGGTCATGCCGAGTTCCTTGGCGGTGTCGTTCATCTTCTTGACGAACGCCTCCTGGCTCCCGGAGTCCCAGCGGGCGAGCAGTCGCGCGATGTTGTTGGCCGACGGGATCATGAGGGCGGCGATCGCGTCGTACTCGGAGATCTTGTCGCCCTCCCTGACCGTGTTGAGGGTCGACTCGTTGTCCGACTTGTCCTTCTGGCCCTCGGTCTCCGCGGTCTTGTCGATGTCGATCATCGCGCCCTTCTCACCCTTCTTGAAGGGGTGGTCGCGCAGGATGATGTACGCCGTCATCGACTTCGTGACGCTCGCGATCGGCACCGGCTTCTGCTCGCCGGAGGACCCGATCGTGCCGAGGCCGGCGGCAGCCATGGAGGCCTGCCCCTCGGTGGGCCAGGGCAGGTCGGGCTTGCCGCCGGGGAAGGTGTACGAGGACTTCGCGGTCAGCGCGAGCTGTGGCGCCGGCAGGGGGCGCACCAGTTGCACGACCGCGAGCACGACGGCGAGCAGCAGCACGATCGGTGCGTAGATCTTGAACCGTCGGACGGCGGTGCGCAGCGGGCTCGGCGGCGGGGGCGGGTTGTTCGTCAGGTCCGCCAGCATGTCGAGCGGCGGCCTGGGCGGCAGCGGCTGCTGCGTGGTCCGCTCGCTCTGGTCGAGCCGGTTCGCGGCCGGGGGCGCGGCAGCCGGACCCGCCGGGGCGGGCGGCTCGGGCGCGGCCGGGTACGCGGGGGCCGGCTTCGGCGGGGCCGGGGGCCCGGCCACGGGGGTCGGCTTCGGCGGGGCGGGGAGGTCACCGCGCAGCGGGACGAAGGTGCTGGACGCACGCTCCTCCCCCGCCGCCTTGGGCGCGTCACCGGCCGGCGCCGGCCGGGCGCCGCCCGGCTTCACGGCACGGAAGACGGCGGTGCGCTCGCTGTCGGAGCCGGCGCCGCCCTTGCCGTTCTCGTCGTTCTTGTCGTTCTTGTCGTTCTTGTCGTTCTTGTTGACCTTGTCGTTCTGGTCGGCCTTGGCCCGGTCGGCTCCGTCGGCTCCCTCGGGGGCCTTGCCGGCGCCGGCCGCGCCGGCCTTGGGGTCCCTGGCCGGGGCTGCGCCCTCGGCCGGCCTCTTCGGCGCGTCCGGGGTCGGGGTGGACCCGCCCGGGGCGGCGGGAGGCGCCGTGCCCGGCTTCACCGCGCGGAAGACCGCGGTGCGCTCGCCGTCGGCCGCGGCGGGCGGGGTCTTCCCTGGCGCGGGAGGCGCGGAGTCCGCCTTCACGGCACGGAAGACGGCGGTCCGCTCGCTGTCGGGGGCAGCGCCACCGGAGTCCCGGGCGTCCTTGGCCGCCTCGGCGTCCTGCGCGTCCCCGTCCCGGGCCGCGCCCCGGACGGGCTTCTCGGGCGCGTTCGCGGTCGGGGCGGGCTTGACGGGGGCGGCGGGAGGTGCCGCATCCGGCCTCACCGCACGGAAGACCGCGGTCCGCTCGCTGTCGGCCGCGGCCGGCTCGGCGCCGGGCTTGGCGTCCGGCTTCGGGGCGTCCGTGGCCGCGGCATTGGCATCGGCATCGGCCTTCGCCCCGCCGCCCGGCTCGGCGTCCGGGTCGCGGTCCGGCACCGCGTCCGGCTGCTCACGGGGCCTGAGCACCCCGAAGGCCGTGGTCCGGTCGTCCCGCGACGGTCGTCCCGCGCCGTCCCGGTCGGCAGCGGAAGCGGAACCAGAAGCGGAAGCGGCGTCGGAGCCGGGTCCGGAAGCGGGCTTGACGACTCCGAACGCGGTCACCCCGGGCTTGTCCGCAGCAGCGGTCCCGGCCGCCGCGCGACCCGAAGCGGAATCCAGCCTCGGCGCCCGGAACACCGCCGTGCGCTCGCTCTCGTCGGCCCGCGCGTCATCCTTGGCGGGGCCGGACTTCACGACACCGAAGGCCGTGGTCTCGGGCTTCGGCGCGGAACGCGGGTCGCGCGCCGGCGTGTCGGCGCCATCCCGCGCAGCCCCGGAAGCAGCACCCGAGCCCGTCCCGGGAGCAGCGTCGACGCCCGAAGCGGAAGCCGTGTCGGGCCTCGGGGCGGAACCGGACCTGCGCACACCGAACGCCGTCACCCCGGACGCGTCGTCCCGGTCCGCCGCGTCCGCGGGATCGGCGGCGTCCGCCGAACCGGAGCCCGATGTCCGCTCCGGCTCCTGCCCTGCCTTCCGCCCTGCCTTCTGCTCCGCGTCCTGCTCAACGTCCGACGGCGCGGACTGCCGTACGAGGCCCGCGAGCTTCGAGGGGCCCGCCGGGGAGTCCACCCGTCCGGGGGACGGCTTCGCGTCGGGAACGGCCTCGAACGCCTGGGTCTCGTCGGCACCCGCACCGGCGTCCCCGCCGGAGCCCGCACCCGTGCCCTCGGCGCCGCCGGCGCCCGTGTCGGCGTCCGCCTTCCCGGTGGACGCGGCCGGCTCGGCCGACGCCACCCAGGCCGCCACGGCCTCCTTCAGGGGGTCGCGGGGTTGGAACACCGACATCCTCGGATCCCGTTCCGCGGACGAGGACTCCGCCGCCCCCGACGCTCCTTCATCTACCGACTTGTCGGGGGACTCGCCCGCCACCGTTCCTCCTCGATCGCCGTCCGGTCGCTGTCCGAACCGTCTAACAGTGTCCCGTCTAGGGGGCATCGCCCCCGTGCCAGACGAGAACGACATAGCTGCGGGTTCCCCCACAAAGCGGCCACGCGCTCTCGACAGATGAATGTGAGAGGCGTCACCCTGTCACTCATCCACGCGGGGAGGCATGGATGGGCAGGAGCCGC
The DNA here is from genome assembly GCF_055595445.1 of Streptomyces sp. NPDC040432. NCBI lineage: Bacteria > Bacillati > Actinomycetota > Actinomycetes > Kitasatosporales > Streptomycetaceae > Streptomyces > Streptomyces sp. NPDC040432. Next base: position 191,643 of record NZ_JBVIVP010000005.1, read on the forward strand.
AGAACAATTCCGGAGGAGCTTCTGCTGCTCGCCTTGGACCCGACCACGGGAACCACGGCGCAGCCGCAGTCGCTCGACCTCGGCCTGGCCGGGGCACAGCTAGTGGAGCTGGCTCTGGCAGGACGGATAGCCCCTGATGGGGATCGTATCGCCGTGGTGATGCCACGGCCGACAGGAGATCCGACTCTGGACTCCGCACTGGAACTGCTGCGCAGGCGCGGCAGCCCGGTACGGGCGGTCCACTGGATAGGCGGACCCCGGCTGGGGCTCCGCCAGATCTACCTCGCTCATTTGGAGCGTTGCGGCATGGTCCATGCCGTCGCGGGCCAGATGTGCGGGGTGTTGCCGACGACTCGCTACCAAGCGACCGACACGACGATCAGCCGGGAGATCCGTGCCCGGCTGGACAGTGCGATCCGCACCGGGGTACCCCCGGACCCGCGGACCGCGGCGCTCGCCGCCCTGGCCCACGCGGTCGGGCTCGGCAAGCACCTGTACCCCGGCAACGAGGGTCGGTCGTCCAGGTCCCGGCTGCGGGACCTGATCAGGCACGACCCGATGGGCGGCCTCGTGGCGCACGCCGTGATGGACGTCCAGAACGGTGTGGCCGCCCAGCCGCGCCGTGACCGTGCTCCGGCTCCGCCGGCCGCCCGGCCCCCGGCGAGCGGCGGCGTACCGCTGCAGCCGCGCCGGACGGGTGCGATGGCCCGCGTGGCCGCGCACTGACGGGTCGGCTTCGAAGTACGGCTGCAACCGGCACGACATGTACGGCAGGCACGACAGGCACGACCCCGTAGGACCCGCGACACCCCTGTGCACCGCCGCGGGCCCTGCTGCACACCGCTCCACCGCTTTGTCAGCACCTCGGCCGGAAGTCCCCCAAAGACCCGGTCCGCAGGTCGCCGGCGCGGGGGGGGGGGGGGGGGGGGGGGGAGGGAGGCCCCCCCCCCCCCCCCCCCCCCCTCCCCCCCCCTTCCCCCCCCCCCCCCCCCCCCCCCCCCCCCCCCCCCCCACACCCCCCCCCCCCCCCCCCCCCCCCCCCCCCCCCCCCCCCCCCCCCCCCCCCCCCCCCCCCCCCCCCCCCCCCCCCCCCCCCCCCCCCCCCCCCCCCCCCCCCCCCCCACCGCGGGTTGCGACCGCGCACCCCGCACTCGGCGGCCCGCCCGTACGCAAGCTGCGTACAGCGTGCGCGTTAGGGTGGGGGCATGTCCTCACCCGAGCAGCAGACCCCAGCCGCCGTTCCGTCCGTCTGGACCAGGCCCCGTCGCCGCAAGGAGCAGCCCGCGCTCAGCCGGGAGCAGATCGTCGCGGCGGCCGTGCGCCTGCTCGACGCCGAGGGCATCGAGGCGCTGAGCATGCGCAAGCTCGGGACCGGGATGGGCACCGCGGCCACCTCGCTGTACCGGCACGTCGCGAACAAGGACGAGCTGATCGAACTCGTCGTCGACGAGGTCTACGGCGAGCTGGCACTGCCGGAGGCCGGCGGCCCGGAGGGTTGGCGCACCGCCCTGTCCGGCAGCGGTCACAGCCTGCGCGCCATGATCCTGCGCCACCCGTGGGTGGCCTCCGTCCTCGGTCAGGTCGGCCTGGCCCACCTGGGCCCGAACCTGATGCGGATGTCGGAACGGATGCTGGAGCTGACCCTGGGTGCCGGTTTCCCGCCGGGCGAGGCGGACCTCGCGATCAAGGCGGTGATCTCGTACGTCAGTGGCGCCACGACCAGCGAGGCCTCCTACCTGTCCCTGCTCGCCCGCAGCGGGCTCAGCGAAGCCGAATGGCTCCGCTCGCTGGCGCCGGCGGACCGGAGCGCGCTGGCCGAGCACCCGCTGACGCAGGGCCACACCTCGATCCGCCACGACGACCCGGCGCGCGTGCGCGAGGAGAACTTCGACTACGGACTCCAGCGGGTGCTGGACGGCCTGGCGACCAGGATCACTCGGGACTGACACCACCCTGCGGGAAGACCGGCCCGCCGACGGCCGGGGCGAAGAAGCGGTCCACCTGCGCCTGGCGGACCTGGACCAGGGCGGGCGGCGACCAGCGCGGCGTCCGGTCCTTGTCGATGACCTGGGCGCGGATGCCCTCCACCAGGTCGGGAGTGGACAGCGCGGCACCGGAAACCCGGTACTCCTGCTCCAACACCTCTTCCAGCGAATCGAGTTCGCGGGCGCGGCGCAACGCGGCCAGGGTCACCTTGAGGGCGGTGGGCGACTTGGTCCGCAACACCTCCGAGGCCTCGCGGGCCGCGGCCACGCCGCTGCCCAGCAGCCGCGAGTGGATCTCCTCGACGGTGTCGGCGGCGTAGCAACGATCGATCCACTCCCGCTCGGCGGCGAGTTCGCCCCCGTGGACGGTGCCCCCCGCGTACGGGGCCAGGATCTCCCGGGCGGGGGCGCCGGCGAGACCGTGGGTGAGTTCGTCGAGGTGGGCGGAGGGCACGAAGTGGTCGGCGAGCCCGCACAGCAGGGCGTCCGCGGCGCCCACCGCGATGCCGGTCAGCGCGAGGTGGGTGCCGAGTTCCCCCGGAGCCCTCGACAGGAGGTGGGTGCCACCGACGTCGGGGACGAAGCCGATACCGGTCTCGGGCATCGCGACGCGGGAGCGTTCGGTGACGATCCGCACGCTGCCGTGGGCCGAGATACCGACGCCGCCACCCATGACGATGCCGTCCATGAACGCCACGTACGGCTTCGGGTAGCGGGCGATGCGCGCGTTCAGCCGGTACTCGTCCCGCCAGAAGTCGAGCGAGGCGGTGCCCCCGGTGGACGCGTCGGCGTGGATGGCCCGGATGTCGCCACCCGCGCACAGACCCCGATCGCCGGCACCGCGCACCAGGACCTGGCTCACGAGGGGATCGTGCTCCCAGGCGTCGAGCGCCTCGGTGACGGCCAGCACCATGGAGTGGGTGAGGGCGTTCAGGGCGGCGGGGCGGTTGAGGGTGATCACCCCCGTACAGCCTCGGACCTCGGTCAGAACGGTGTCTTTATCGGCATTCACACCGGTCAGTATGTAGCTTCCGCACACCCGCGCAAGATCGTTCTTTTGTCCCCGGTGTCCCCCGAAGGCTTCTTCGACGGGGCACGGCCCGCAAATCGGCCGGCGGCCCGGCGGGGCGGTACCGTGCCGATGCCGGATCGGCGAACTGCGGCTCATGGGCCGATTTCTCACCCGTCCCGTCACGCACCCGCTGATGGCGGACGTCCGGCCGGCCGAGGACAGCGCCCGCGCGCCCCCTCCACGCCCCCGCCCGCGGCGTCGCCCGGTTCGCCCGGATCCGGCCGCGCACGCCCCGACGGGCCCGCTCCGGCACCCCGGCGCGGTGCGACCGGAACTCCAGCCTCGCCCCAGATGACCGACCGGAGGCCGTCGACGCACCTCTCCCCGGGCTGACGACGGGAGTGCGGCGAACGGGTCTCAGGAGTGTCGTCCGGAGGCTTCGGCGGGTGCGCCGGGACCCCCCACCGGGCAGGGCACCTCCAGCCATACGCACTTGCCGGACGCGCCGGGCCGCGCCCCCCACGAGCGGGCCAGGCGTTCCACGATCAGCAGCCCGTGCCCGCCGGGCCTGCCCGGGTCGGCCGACCCGGTGGCCGCGGCCACCGGGGGGTGCGGATTCGCGTCGGTCACCTCTATCCGCAGCCGTTCGTCCGTGCAGTCCAGTACGAGAGCCCCGGGGCCCCCGCCGTGCAGACAGGCGTTGGACACCACCTCCGAGACCAGCAGCAGGACGTCCTCGGCGGCGTCGCGCACGGCCTGCCGTTCGGTGGGCAGCCAATGCCAGGCGGTCAATGCCCTACGGGCGAAGTCACGACTGCGGGACACCGGGTCGGGCAGACCGTCGAGGACCAGGAGCCAGTTCCGGTCCCGCGGCGTTCGCTGCTCCATGGCCCTGTGTTCCCTTCCGCTGTGCCCTGCGCGCCCGCCGGCCCGCCGCGCCGGCTACCCGGCCGACGGCCGCAGCGCCTGCGCCACGTCGGAGTGGACCGGGAAGACCCCGTCGGCGCCGGTGATCCGGAACATGCGGGCGACGGGTCCGGTCAGACCGGCCAGTTCGAGGGTGCCTCCCGCCTCCTGCACCGTGATGCGGCTGTGCAGAAGCGCGTTCAGGCCGGTGGAGTCGCAGAATTCCAGACCCGCCATGTCGACGAGCAGCCTTCCGCCCCGGGCGGCCGCCGTTTCCAGTGCGTCCCGCAGGGGCGCCGCCGTGTCGTGGTCCAGCTCCCCGGCGAGTGTGAGGAGGACCGCATCGTCCACCGCCCGTACCGAGACGGTGAAGCGTTCGTTGTCCGTTCCCAGCACCATCCGGCATCACCCTTTTTCGTCCTGCTCGTGCTGCGCATGCCCGCGTCACCGCGGGATATGCGCGTGTTCCGACCGTGTCCGGCGTCCCGGCCCGCAGGTCACGCGCCGTCGGGCCGCTCGCCCACGCCCGCGACGCTACCCCGCCGACCCCGGTGGCCGGCGCATCCACGCCACGCGGCTCCACCCCCGGGCGTGGTCGCGGGGGGCCCCTCATGCGGGGCCTGGCTGCTCCGTGACCGGTGGCAGGCCCGCGCGCTGCCGGTAACGGTCCATGAGGTCGGTGACGGCGCGGAGGTCGTCCGTGCGCATTCCGTCCGCCCGCATCACCACGGCCCGGATCCCGGCCTCCCGCAACGCGTCGGCCTCCGCGTCGGCCTCTGCGGCGTCCTCCCGGGTCTGCCCGCGGGGCTCCTCGTCGAAGAAGTGGGCCACCGAGACGCCGAAGAAGCGGGCCAGGGCCACCAGGAGGTCGGGCGACGGGTTGGCCCGCCTACCGGTCCGCAGCTGTGAGAGGTACACGCCCCCGACCCTCAGGCCGGGATCGGCCCGCTTCAGCTCGTACGCCACCTCGGCGTTCGTCCAGCGGCCGCCGTCGGGGCGAACGGCCCGGAACAGGTCGTCGAGTCGTGTCGCGAGCAAGGGCCGTTCGTCGGTCGCGCTCATCGTGAAGCCCCCGGACCCGAGATAGCGGCTGGCTAATCAGGAGTTTCACAGATTAGCGGTCAGTTGACAATCGGCCTGGATTCAGCCACCGTGGAACCCGCCGATAGCTGTCAGCTAACTGGATGTACGGGGGTCATCTGGTGGGTTGCCGGTCGTGTCGAGGGTCGACCGACCTTCGGGGGCGCGCGGCCGGCAGGTCGGGACGGGAGCCACCCGTCCGACCCGACGGACATCGGCGTACGGGGGGGGAAGCGGGGGACGGGAGATGCCCGCCCGGTTTGACGGGGGATGCAAACCGGGCGGGAGTTCTCAACTCGCCTTGCGGAGCCTACTGTAGGCGGCCGCGACTTTGGCGAGCCAGGCGACTTCCGCACTGAAGTTGTCCGTGTCGCGGTCCTCGAAATCGCCCGCGTCCTTGTTGTCCTGCGGGATGGTGCCCGCCCGCTTGGCCTGTAGGGCCTGCCGGATCTGCGCGGCCTCGGTGAACGCCTGCCGGGACTCCGCCGCGAGATCCCCGTCGGTCCCGCCACCGGCCGGAGCGCCGGCGCCGCCCGCGGCGCGCTCGATGTACGGACGCAGGTCGCGCCACCCGTCACGTATCTCCACCACCCGCCGGTGGAGCCGGTAGTCGAGGTCGCGGACCGAGGTGCCGGGCGGCTCCAGCGCGATGTCCGGGAAGGACTCGTACAGGTCGCGCCAGAGCGGGTACAGGACGCGGTAGGCGCGGTAGGAACGGGTCCAGTCGAGGAGGCGGCTCACCACCGGCGTCCAGAAGGACATGGTCAGGCTGAGCGAGAGCGCGACGATGCCGAACGCGTCGAGGACGGACGCGAGGGCCTCCCGCCAGGGCCCGATCCCCACCCCTGCCGCGATGCTGAGGACGTTGACCGTCCGGACCAGGCCGTACACGAGGAGGATCACCGCCCCGACGAACAACATCCGCAGCCCGTGGCGCAGCGAGACGTTGTCGGTCATCCGGGCGTAGGGACCGCATTGGCGGACGATGGTGACGCACGGAACGGCCTGCGAGGCGATGAAGGCCAGCAGGTACACGAGGAGGAGCGGTTCGCCGCTGCCGTCGAATTCCGTGGGGCAGCGGGCCGGTCCGTCCGCGAGGAAGAAGAGGGCGGTCAGCAGCAGGTCGAGGGTGAGCCCGGTGGCCACCCAGAAGCGCGTCTTGCGCACCGCCTCCTGCCCGACGGCCGCCCAGCGCAGGAAGATGACCTGCGCGCTCACGCAGAAGGCGACCGCCGCCAGGTGCATGACGAGGATCGCAAGGTTGCCCACGCCCAGGAAGCTTTCGCTCCGCATGGCGACGGCACCCATGGTGAAGGTGAGGCACTGGAAGAACAGCGTGGTGATCAACGTGCGGTAGGCGCCGTCACGCCGGCTGCGCCGCCCCTGGCAGAGCCGGTAGGCGAGCGCGGCGTACGACGAGAGCGCCGCGATGACGAAGCACAGGGTTCTGATGGTGTTCACGGTGATGCTTGCTTTCCTACCGGTGCCACGGGTGCCACGAACGGTTCGGCCGGGCTGCCCGGCCGGTGGCCGACGCGCCGAGTTCAAGCGGAACCGTACCCGCCGGCTTTCCGGGCCCCCGCACCGGGCGGCCCGCGCGGACGCCGTGGTCCGCGCGGGCCGCCCCGGCCGGCGCGGACCTCCCCTTCCACGCCGGCCGCCCCCTGGAGATGGCTTCGCGTTACGCGACGGGCTGCTGCTGGGTGACGCAGTGGATCCCGCCGCCGCCGGCGCCGAGCCGGTCGATGTTGAGCTGCTCGACGGTGCGGCCCGGGTAAAGGCGGGCCAACGCGGTCTTCGCCGCGGCGTCGGGGCGGGTGTCGCCGAAGTGGGCGCTGATGACGGCGCCGTTGCAGACGTAGTAGTTGGCGTAGGAGGCGAGGAAGTCCGGGTTGGTGGAGCGGATCTTGTAGTAGTCGGGGCCCTGGAGCTGGTCGACCGCCATGCGTGCGCCGCCCGCGGTGGTGGCCGCGGACAGGACCTGGTACTGCTTGCGCGCGTCCTTGGCGTAGACGTCGTTGTCGGAGGCCAGGGGCATCTGGACGAGGGCCCGGCCGGGGGCGAGGAAGCGCGAGGTCGCGTCCACGTGGTCGTCGGTGATGTCCTGGCCGACGACGCCGTCGAACCAGATGACCTTGGTGGCGCCGTAGGCGGCCAGCATGGCGGCCTCGATCTGCGCCTGCGACTTGTTCGGGTTGCGGTTCTTGTTGATGAGGCTGCTGCGGGTGGCCATCAGGGTGCCCGCGCCGTCCTGCTCGATCGCGCCGCCCTCGCCCACCAGGGCGGCGGACGTGAAGGCCACGCCGACGTGGGAGGCGATCCGGCCGGCGACCAGGTTGTCCCGGGCGTGGGCCTGCTTCCTGCCCCACCCGTTGAAGTTCAGGCCGACGGCGTCCAGGCCGCCGGATCCGTCGGTACGGAAGACCGGGCCGGTGTCCCGCATCCAGCAGTCGTCGACGGGGATGGTGCTGATGACGGTGACGGACGGTCCGCACAGGGAGCGGGCCTTGGCGGCGCTGCCCGAGTTGGCGCAGAGGTACACCGGCTCGTACTTGGCGATGGTGCGGGCGATGAGCGCGATGTCCGCCTGGACGCCGCCGAGTTGGTTGCCCCAGATGGAGGTGCTGTCCGGCCAGGCCATCCAGGTGCGGGTGTGGCGGACGTCCTCGATCGGTACGCGGAACGCGCCCGCCGCCCTGGGGGCGGGCAGGGAAGCGGCCCCGGCCCGTCCTTCGGTCGCCGTGAGCGCGGCCGCGGCGGCGGTGATGCCCGCCGCCGCGAGGAACCTTCGTCTGCCCATGCCCCCGCCTGCGGGCCGGTTCGCCACGTGATCGTTCATGGGATTCCCTTCGATGCTCAACTTCCCGTCGGAACAACGGGGTTGGCCGGAAAGCTAAAACTGACCAAGCGCTCGGTCAATAGTTTGGACGAGGTCGTTCCGGCGGATCGGGAGAAACCGCAGGTGACGCACCGGAGTCTGATTAGAGTGACGCCATGGCAGCTTCCGCGAAGGACTCCGGGGACGCCCCCGTTCCCCCCGCCCGGGCCGGCAGGCCGCGGGCCTCGGTGAAGGGCGAGCAGACCCGGGCACGGTTGATCGCCGCCGCGCGGACCCTGCTCGCCGGCGAGCAGGCGGAACGCTTCACCACCCGCAACGTCGCGGCACTGTGCGGCGTTTCGCACGGTATGTGCCACTACCACTTCCAGGACCGGACCGACCTGGTCCTGGCGGTCATCGCGGACATCCGCCCCGAGTGGATCGCCCCGCTGGAGGCGGCCGTGGCCGCCCCCGGCTCCTTCGCCGAGCGCGCCGAGCGGGTGGTCGGACTGCTCGGACGGCCCGAGGGCGCCGAGCTCTCCCACCTCCACGCCGCCCTGCACTGGCAGGCGTTGAACGACGTCCGGGTGCGGGAGAGCCTGGAGGCGGAGTACCGCCGTTGGCACGCCTGCTTCATCGCCCTCTTCCAGGTCCTGGCCGACGAACGCGGCGGCGGTATGGACCCGCGCCCGCTCGGCCTGGCGGTGGCCGCGGCCGTCGACGGCCTGGCGGCCATGGACTCCCTCGGCGCCGGGCCGGGTACGGAGCCGGTGCTGCGGACCCTCGTCCGCGCGCTCGCCGCCGGGGCCTGAGCCGGTCCCCGCGGCGGGACCGGCGGAACCGCCCGCCCGCCGGCCCGCCTCACAGCTCCCTGCGGGCGGCGGAGATGGCCTCCGGGTCCCAGCCCGGGCGCGGCACCGACTCCAGCAGCAGCCGCGTGTAGGCGTGCCTCGGCGCCGCGAGCACCTCGGTCGTGGCGCCCGCTTCGACGATCCGGCCGTGGCGCATCACGACGATCTCGTCGGTGACGCACCGGACGACGCCCAGGTCGTGGGTGATGAAGAGGTACGCGATGCCCGTCTCCTCCCTGATGTCGGCGAGCAGGTTGAGGATCTGCGCCTGCACGGAGACGTCGAGCGCCGCGACCGCCTCGTCCAGGACGAGGACGGACGGTTCGACGGCCAGGGCCCGGGCGATCGCGACGCGCTGGCGCTGGCCCCCGGAGAGCAGGCGCGGCAGGGCGTCGGCGGCCCGGGTGCCGAGGCCCACCTGGTCGAGCAGTTCCCGTACCCGGGCGGTGTGGTCCCGGCCGGGGAAGTGCAGGCGCAGGGTCTCGCGCAGGGCCGCCTCGACGCTGGTGCGCGGGTCGAGGGACAGGTACGGGTCCTGGAAGACCATCTGGACCTCGCGGGCGCGGGCCAACCTGCGGACCCGACCCCGACCCGCGCCGCGGGCGGTACGGTCGCGACCGCCCACCAGGACCTTGCCCGCGTCGGCGCGCTCCAGGCCGACGATGATCCGCGCGGTGGTGGTCTTGCCGGAGCCGGACTCCCCCACGATTCCCAGCGATCCGCCCTCGGGCAGGACGAAGGACACGTCGTCCACGGCACGGACGGCTCCGTAGGCGCGGTGCAGCCCCCTGACCTGCAGTGCGTTATCGGGCATCGACGGCGCTCCCTTCGAGCCGGTCGCTGTGGTGGCAGGCGGCCAGGTGGCCGGGCCGGTCCGGGGCGGCCACCGGCAGCGGGACCTGCTGGTCGCAGACCTCGGTGGCCAGCGGGCACCGGGCGGCGAAGGCGCAGCCGTGCAGCTCCTGGCGCAGGTCCGGCGGCTGGCCCTCGATGGCGGCGAGCCGGCCCCGGGGGCCGTCCATGCGCGGGGTGGAGGCCAGCAGGGCGGCGGTGTACGGGTGCCGCGGGTGCGCGAACAGGGCCTCGGCGGGCCCGCTCTCGGCGATCCGGCCCGCGTACATGACGTAGACGCGGTCGCTGATGGCCGCCGCCAGGTCGAGGTCGTGGGTGACGAACAGCAGTCCGGTGGCGAAGCGGGCGCGGAGTCCGGCCAGCAGGGCTATGACCTCGGCCTGGGAGGTGACGTCGAGCGCCGTGGTGGGCTCGTCGGCCAGCAGGAGCGCGGGGTCCCCCATGAGGGCCGCCGCGATGACGACGCGCTGGAGCATGCCGCCGGAGACCTGCCCGGGATACTTGCGCAGCACGGCTGCGTCCAGGCCCACCGCCCGGAGGAGTTCGGTGGCCCGTGCGGTCGCCTCAGCGGGAGTCATGGTCCCGGTGAGGGTGACGCCCTCGGTGAGGAAGTCCCCGATGCGGCGCAGCGGGTTGACGGAGGCGCGGGGGTCCTGGAAGACCATGGCCACGGCGCCGGCGCGGACGGCGCGCAGCCGGTCCGCGTCCATGGTCAGGACGTCCTCGCCGGCGACGTTGACGCTGCCTTCCGTGACGGCGCCGGGCGGCAGCAACCGCAGTGCGCTGCGGCTGGTGATGCTCTTGCCGGAGCCGGACTCCCCGACGAGGGCCACGGTCTCCCCGGCGGCGACGGTGAGGTCGATGCCGTCGAGGACGGGCCGGGCGGTGCCCGGCAGGGTGATCCGTAGCCCCTGGATGTCCAGGGTGGGCGCCGGATTCGTGGGTTCTGGCGGTCTCATCGCGCCCTCCTGGCGATTCGGTCGGCCCAGCGTTCCCCGACCACGTTGAAGGCGACCACGGTCAGCACGATGAACACGCAGGGCAGGATCGCGGACAGCGGGTAGCCGTGCTGGACGGCGGTCTGGCCGTCGAAGACCATCCGGCCCCAGTCGGGGGTGAGCGCGGGCACGCCGAGTCCGAGGAAGGACAGGCCCGCGAGGTCCATCAGGGCGTAGCCGAAGTTGATGGTGGATTGGGCGAGGACGACGGGTGCGATGTTGGGCAGGATGTGGCGCAGGCAGATCTGGAGCGCCGAATGCCCCTGGACCTGGTAGGCGCTGACGTACGGACGGGCCCGTTCGGCGAGGACCAGGGAGCGGGTGAGGCGGCTGACGTAGGGCAGGTAGGCCACGGACAGGGCGATGACCGGGGCGATCAGTCCCTCGCCGTACACCGAGATGATCAGGATGGCGAGCAGCATGCCGGGGAAGGCGAAGACGAGCTCGGTGCTGCGGGACAGCACGGAGTCGAGCCGGCCGCCGCGCCAGGCCGCCGCCGTCCCGACGGCGATGCCGGCGACGGTGGAGAAGGCGACGACGCCGAGCGGCCCGAGCAGGGAGGTGCGGGCGCCGAGCAGCAGCCGGGAGAGGGTGTCCCGGCCAGCCGCGTCCACGCCGAGGGGGTGTGCGGCCGACGGGGCGGCGAGGGCGTTGCCCAGGTCGACGGCGTTGGGGTCGTGCGGTACGAGCCAGGGCGCGAACAGGGCGGCGAGCACGACGAGGGCGACGAGCACGAGACAGGCCAGGTGGAGCGGGGAGCCGGTGGCGCGGATCCGGGAGAGGCCGGGCCTGCGGGTCAGGGCGGTGGTCATGCGGTGCTCCTCGTTCCGAGGGTCACCCGGGGGTCGACCAGGGGCAGCAGCAGGTCCACGATCAGATTAACGATCATGAAGAGGGCGACGATGATCAGGGAGATCGCCTGGACGGTCGGGAAGTCCTTGGTGGTGGTGGACAGTTCGAGGAGCTGGCCGATGCCGCCGATGCTGAAGGCGGTCTCGACGAGGATCGTGCAGACCAGCAGGGTCGAGACGATGAGGCCGCCGGTGGTCAGGACGGTGCCGAGCGAGTTGCGGAAGACGTGCCGTCGGATGACCTGGCGTTCGGGGACGCCGCGGCTGCGGGCGACGGTGACGTGGTCGCCGTCGAGGGCTTCGAGCATGGCGGAGCGTGTGACCCGGGCGAGCATGCCGATCAGGTAGAGCGCGAGGGCGACGGACGGGAGGGTGAGGTGCAGGATCAGGTCCCCGAGGCTCCCGTCGCCGGCGCCGCTGCTGGGGAACCAGCCGAGGTTGACGGCGAAGAGGCCCTGCAACAGGACGGCGGCGACGAACGACGGCGTACCGACGGCGATCGTGGTGGCGACGAGGATGGCGGAGTCCGTGGCCCCTCCGCGGACGGCTGCGACGCGGCCGAGGAGGAGTCCGACGGCGACGACCACGGCCAGCGACATCGCGATGAGCGCGAGGGTGGTGGGCAGGCGGTCGGCGAGCAGCCGGGAGACGTCGGTGCGGTAGGTGATGGACCGGCCGAAGTCGCCCTGGAGCACGTCGCCCAGCCACCGGAGGTAGCGGACGAGGAAGGGGTCGTTCAGGTGGTACTGGGCGTTGATCGAGGCGAGGGCCTCCGGGGAGGCCGAGCGGCCGGCGAGCAGGAAGCTCGCCGGGCTGCCGGGCGCCAGGTACATGGCGCCGAAGACCACGAAGGACGCGGCCAGGAGGGTGGCGGCCATCTCCGCCACCCGTCGTACGGCGAATCTGACGAAACTCACTGAGCTGCCCCCACGTCGGCGGCCCACGGGTAGTACATGTAGGAGATCGTGGTGGGGGCGCCGGTGATCCGCTTGTTCATGAACAGGGCGGTGGGCCACTCCGCGACGGGGATCCACAGGAGTTGCCCGGAGGCGTGCTGCTGGAGCTTCGCCTCGATGTCCATGCGCTGCTCCGTCGGGTAGACGGCGGAGGCCTCGTCGACGAGCCGGTCGTACTCGGGGTCGCTGTAGCCGGCGAAGTTCATGTAGGCGCCGGTCTTGAAGTTCGTCAGCAGGTCGAGCGGGTCGGTGATGGAGTCGTAGTAGGTGAGCGGGAACATGTCGATGCCCTCGCGTGCCTGCGGGTCGGTGAACAGTGCGGTGAAGGCGTTCGGGGCGATCGTCTTCAGCCGGATGTCCAGACCGATGCTCGTCCCCGCCGCCTGGACGGCGGTGGCGAGGAGGGAGACGTCCTGGCCGATGGAACTGGTCGCCACGGTCAGCGACTTGCCCGTGGCACCGGCCTCCTTGATCAGGGCTTTGGCCTTCTCGATGTCCTGCCCGGTGGGTGGCAGGCTGTCGAAGGCCGTCTTCAGCGTCCGCTCGGGGGCGGCGGCCCAGGCGGCGCGGGTGGTGAGGGAGTTGGTGACGGTGCCCGACCCGCCCAGTCCCGCCTTGACGAAGCCGGAGCGGTCCAGGGCCAGGGACAGGGCCCGGCGGACCCGGAGGTCACCGAGGGGGCCCTGCATGTTGGTGATGTTGACGTTGACGGTGCTGAGGCCCTCGCCGAAGTAGAGGGTGCCGGCGTCGGCGGCGCGCAGCCGGGCGTAGCTCTCGGTGGGGATCAGGTATCCACCGTCGGCCTCGCCGCTGAGCAGGGCGTTCGTCCGCGCCGAGGGGTCCGTCAGGATGCGGAAGACGGCCTTCTTCGACTTGGCCTTGGTGCCCCAGTAGCCGTCGAACCGCTCCAGCTCGATCGACTGGCCCTTGTTCCAGGTGCCCAGCTTGAAGGGGCCGCTGCAGCCGAGCCCGCCGGTGGTGCCGTAGTCCTTGCCCGCCGCCTCGACGGCCGCCTTGGAGGCGACGACCCCGGCGGCGGTGGCCATGTACTGGGGGAACTGCGAGTCGGGCTTCTTGAGTTCGACGGTGACCTGGAGCGGGCCGCTCTTGGTGATCGAGGCGACGTTCTGGAACACCTGCGCCCAGGCCGCCGCGTTGTCGGGGTCCGTCTGTCGGCCGAGGCTGAAGACCACGTCGTCGGCGGTCATCTCCTTGCCGTCGTGGAAGCGCACGCCGGGCCGCAGGTCGTAGACCCAGGTGGTGGGGTTGGGGTTGGAGGCCTGTCGGGCGAGGCCGGGCTCGGTGGTGAGGCCCGGGGTCCAGCGCATGAGGCTCTCGCACACGTTGGACAACACGGTGTTCTGCGGGTAGTCGAAGGCCACCGTGTAGTCGAGGGTGGGCGGCTCGGCGTAGACGGCCCAGGTGAAGGAGTCGATCTCGCCCTGGGCCTCGGGAGTGGTGGCCGACAGCTTGACGTCGGTGACGGCGCCACCGGCCCCGTCCTTCGGCGGCCCGGAGCAGGCCGCGAGGAGGGCGAGGGAGGTCAGGACGGCCGTCGCGATCCCGGCCCGGGAGGCGGCCCGACCGGGGCGGAGGCGTCTGCGGGTGAGGGGTGGGGAGGTGGTCATCGTCGCGCTCTCTGTTCCGAGGGATGCGGTGGAGGAGCGGGCGGTCCGCCGGGGCGGACCGCCGGGAGCGGCCGGTTTCCCGGTTCAGACGGTGGGCTGCGGGGCGGGTGCCTGCCGTTCGGCGGCGGGCACCTGCTGGGTGATGCAGTGGACCCCGCCGCCGCCGAAGGCGATGGCCGGCGCCCGGACCCCGACGACCTTGCGGCCGGGGTGGGCCGTCGCGATCACGGCGAGGGCTTCCTCGTCCTGGGGCACACCGGCCACCGGGACGACGACGCCGCCGTTGGCGATGTAGTAGTTGAGGTACGACACCTCGATCTCGCCGTCGACCAGGTCGGCGAAGGCCGTCTGCGGGACCTCGATGATTTCCAGGCGCCGGCCCCGGGCGTCCGTGGTCGCCTCCAGGACGGCCCGGTTGGCGCGCATCCGGGCGTAGTCGGGGTGGGCCGGGTCGTCGGGCAGGGAGACGACGACGGTGCCCGGGGCGGCGAAGGCGCAGACCCCGTCGACGTGTCCGTCGGTCTCGGTGTCGAGCAGGCCGCCGTACGGGAGCCACACCACCTTCGTGACGCCGAGGCGGGCCTTGAGCTCGCCCTCGATCTCCTCGCGCGTCATGCCCGGGTTGCGGTTGGGGTGCAGGAGGCACTGCTCGGTGGTGATCAGGGTGCCCTCGCCGTCGACGGTGATGGCCCCGCCTTCGAGGATCATGTCGGACGCGATGCGGTCGACCCCGAGGTGCTCCAGCAGCAGGGCGCCGACCCGGTCGTCGGAGTCGTACGGGTGGTGCTTGCCGCCCCAGGCGTTGAAGCGGAAGTCCACGCCGGCCCGGTTTCCGTCACCGTCGAGCACGAAGATCGGGGCGGAGTCCCGGAACCAGGAGTCGTCGAGCGGCAGCTCGATGACGGTGACGGCCTCGCCGCACAGCGCACGGGCGTCGTCCCCGAAGCCCGGCGGGGCGACCATCGTCACGGGTTCGAAGGCAGCGATGGCACGCGCGACCTGGGCGTACTCCTCCTTCACATCGGCGAGCACACTGCCCCACAGCTCCAGGCGGGTGGGCCAGGCCATCAGACAGCCCTCGTGCGCGGACCACTCGGCAGGCATACGGAATTCGGTCATCAGGTGTCTCATTTCTTGCGTGGGGTGGAGTCTTCCACTCGACTGAAAATTCAGTCAAGAGCGAACTCGTTATACGGGGCCGATGGGAGGCGGGACCTCAAGGGAAGTGGGGCGGTCGGGGCCGGGGGCGTCGCCGTCCGTCCGGACGCGCGGCGCGTGGGCCGGCGGCCGGGCCGGTGGCACGACGAGCACGCTTCGAGCTGCGCTGCGACGAGGACGACCGAGCCGGGCGGGGCGTGGGGTGACACGACCCGGCCGGCGGTCCGATGATTTCGGAAGGCCGGCCCGCCCTGCCGCGAGCTTCACTCTGGCATTGACTGAAAATTCAGTCAAGAGGTTGAACGGAGCTGGTCACCCGGGGAAACGGACGAGTCCGTCGGGGTCGTGGCACGCGGGACGCGTGCACCGGAAGGCGCCGGGGAAAAGTACGGGCCCGGGCCGCGGCGGCCCGGTGCGGCGTCGGTCAGCCCCGCCCGAGCCCCGCGAGCTCGGCCTCGACGGCGCCCCGCATCAGGTCCCGCGCGTGCCCGATCCGGATGCCGCCGCTCAGCCAGCGCATGCTCAGGCCCTCCAGGAGGGCCGTGAGCCGCTCCGCGGCCGCGGCCAACGCGGAGGCGGGCGACATCGGGTGGACCTGGCCGAGCAGCGCGGCCACCTCCTGGACCCACACCAGGGTGGCCCGGGCGAGGTCCTCGCGCAGGACCTCGTCGAAGACGGCGCTCGCGCGCAGCTCTCCCCAGGCCGAGCTGTTCTCCCGGACCTCCACCGTGTCCTGGAGTTCCAGCAGGAGGGTCTCCTCCAGCTCCTCGCGCGGGGTGAGCGGCGGGTCGTCCGGGTCCCGGTCGGTGGTGTAGCGCTCGGCGCGGTCGTTGATGAACTCCAGGGTGTTCCGCAGGACGCCCGTACGGTCCTTGAAGTGGTAGTAGATCAGGGCGGTGGACACACCGGCCTCGGCCGCGAGTTCCTCCACGCGCAGCCCGCGCACGCCGCGCCGGGCGATCACCCGGGCGGCGGCTTCGAGGATCTGATTACTACGAGACGCCATGGTCCGCACCCTACCCGGGTGATCCGGTACGCCGGTACGCGGCCCGTCACCAGGAGTGCCGGGGACGGGCACGGGCGGCCCCGCCGGTCGGACCGTCCGGGGCGGTGCGGCCATCAGGCGGCGGGCGGAACGGCCGGGTGCGACTGGGTGGCGCAGTGGATGCCGCCACCGCCCGAGGCGATGCCGTCGATGGCGAGCTGCTCGACGCGATGGCCGGGATAGGCGGCCTGGAGGATGGCGCGGGCGACGCCGTCCGCGTATTCATCACCGAACCGGGGCGCGATCACCGCGCCGTTCACGGTGTAGTAGTTGGTGTAGCTGGAGAGGAACTCCTGCCCGCGGCCACGGATCTCCAGTCGGTCCGGCCCGGGCAGTTCGGTGATGGCCAGGGGGCGGCCGTGGGCGTCGGTGGCGCTCCGCAGGACCCGCTTGGTCTCCTCGTACACGGCCACCCACTTCTTGTCCGCGCCGGGACCGGGCTTGTCCAGGATGACGCGGCCCGGGGAGACGAACCGGGCCAGGCAGTCGATGTGGCAGTCCGTAATGTCCTGGCCGGCGAGGCCCGGCACCCAGATGACCTTGACGATGCCGAGCGCCGACCTCATGGCCTGTTCGACCTGGGCCTGGCTCATGCCCGGATTCCGGTTGGCGTTCACCATCGAGCTGACCGTGGCCAGCAGGGTGCCCTCGCCGTCGGTCTCCAGCGAGCCGCCCTCACCGACGAAGCCGGCGCGGATCCGGTTCACCTCGTACTCGGCGAGCAGCGTGCGGGCCGCCGCCGCGTCGTTGGCGAAGGGCTGGGCGTAGGTGGCGCCGGTCTTGCCCCAGCCGTTGAAGTTGGTGTCCACGCCGGCGACGGCGCCGGGGGCGACGACGAAGGTGGGGCCGAAGTCGCGGATCCAGAGGTCGTCGTTGGGGATGTCGATGACCTGGATCCCGTAGTAGGCGCCCAATCCGCACCGGTCGCGGGCCTCGGCGACCTGATCGGGTCGGGCCGGCACCACGACCGGCTCGTAGCGCGATATCGCGTGCGCCACTTCGGCGATGTCACGGCGTACCGCCCCGAGCTGGTCGTCCCACACCGAGGCGAGAGCCGGCCAGGCCATGTACGTACGGACGTGCCGGTCCGTCTCGGCCGGCATCCGGAGCGTCCCCGCGCCGTCCTGCGCTGCCGAAGCGGCCTGCGTCAGGGGCGGGAGGGCGGCACCCAGGGCCGCCAGCGGCACGGCCGCCGCGCCGATCCGGAGCACTTGGCGGCGGGACGCGCGGGGGTTGATATCCATGGTGACTCCCTGATGAGGAGGGGCGGGATGCACGGCATCCTTCTCCTAACTGAAAATTCAGTCAATCTCTTCGACATATTGGCGTCACCTCTCGGTTCGGTTCCGCTTCGGTGGATCAGTTGCGCGCGAAGTGGTCGACCGCGATCGTGACGGGCCCGTCAGCCACTGCCTCCACGAGCCGCACGATCACCAGTTCCCGCTGGTCAGGGCTGCGCACGCAGAACGGTCGCTCCTTGGCGAGCGCCTTGAACGGCAGGGCCGTCACCGGTCGGGTGTCGATGCCGCGCGCGCAGTCCTCCGGGGTGGGCGATCCGTTTCCGTCCGGGACGAAGGCGTCCGATTCCTCGGAGAGCAGGAAGCCGTCGGCTCCGCGCGCCAGGTACCAGGGAGCCGTCTCGGCGGGCACCACCTTCCCGGCCCGCAGGTCGAACTCGTAACCGGAATCAGGCGCGGTGAGCCGGGCCGCCGCACGGCCGGGAACGTACCCGGCCCCCGGCTGCCGGGACGGGGCGCCGCCGGGGCCGGTGGTCGCCGGGGCGGGGCCCGTGGCCGGCGGGCCGGGCTGTGTGGCGGAGCCCGTCGCGGCGGGCCCGGGGCCGTCGACGGGGTCCTCCCGCCCCTGCTCGGGTTGGCCGAACCAGTACGCGGCGCCCCCGCCGACCAGCAGGGCGGCCACGGCCAGCGCGGGTACGGCCGGCCGCCGCCCGCGCCGTCGGGTGCGGCGGTCCGGGGCGGAGCCGATGTCACGGGCCCGCTCCGGTTCCGCGGGCGCCGCCGGGTACCGACCGCCGGGCGCGTCGCCGGCGGTCCCCGGGGTGGCGTACGCCGTCGCCGTCACCGTCGGCCGGAAGTCCTGGGAGGGCGGGGCCGGCGGGCCGGTCCCGGCGGGCCCACCGACCTCCGCCAGGACCGACCTGGGCAGCCATCCGTCCGTGAACTCCGGCCGGGGTCCCACGAGGGGGTGCGCGTGGACGGCCGCGATCAGCTCGCCCGTCGTCGGACGGTCCTCGGGGCGCTTGGCGAGGCACCAGGACACCAGGTCGTGGAGCTCGGGCGGGACCGGCGTGAGGTCCGGCTGCTCGTGGACGACCCGGTACAGGGCTCCGGATTCCGGCCCGTTCCCGAAGGGCGGGACCCCGCACGACACGAACCCGACGAGCGCCCCGAGTCCGAAGACGTCGGTCGCGGGGGTCACCGACCGGCCCAACGCCTGCTCGGGGGCCATGAAGGCGGCGGTGCCGATCCGCACGCCCGTACCGGTCAGGGCGGCGGCGTCGGCGGCGCGCGCGATGCCGAAGTCGATGACGCGCGGCCCGTCCCCGGCGATCAGCACGTTGGCCGGCTTGAGGTCCCGGTGCACGACACCCGCGCGGTGGATCGCCTGGAGGGCCTCGGCGATCCCCGCGACGAGCAGCAGGACCGAGCGGACCGGCAGCGGTCCGTGGCGCTGCACGACCTGGTGCAGGCTCGGGCCGGGCACGTAGGCCGTGGCCAGCCACGGGGTCCGGTCGTCCTCACCGGAGTCGACCACCTGCGCCGTGAACAGGCCGTGGATCCGACGGGCGCCGGCCACCTCCTGGGCGAAGCGCTCGCGGAACTCCGGGTCAGCCGCGAACTCCCTGCGGACGGCCTTCAGCGCGATGGGCCGACCACCGGGCGTGTACGCCAGGTACACCACCCCCATCCCGCCGGCTCCGAGCCGGGCGTGGAGGCGGTAGCCGCCTATCTCGTGGGGGTCGTCGGCGGACAGGGCCGTGGGAGCCGGCTGTACGCCGGGGGGCTGAGCGAACATGCGGTGGCTCTTTCAACGATGCGGCAATGACCTGGGGCGCATCGTGCCGCTAACTAAAGTTTCAGTCAATGTGTGACAATGCGAGACGCACACCGCCAGGAGGAGGAGCACCCCATGTCGGATCGCAGACGGGCCATCCTGGAGGGCGCCGCCCGGGTCATCGCCCGACGGGGGGTCCGCGGGCTCCGGGTGGGCGAGCTCGCGGCCGAGGCGGGCGTGTCGACCGCCTTGATCTACTACCACTTCAAGGACCGGACCGGCATCCTGCGGCACGCCCTGGCCTTCATCGGCGACCGGGCCGACCGCTACACCGGAACCGGTTCCGCCGCGTCCGCGGGTGCGGCGGAACCTGGCGCCGAGGACCCGCGCCGGCTCCTGGAACGCACCCTGCTGCTCGAATTCCAGGACCTGCCCGAGGTGCGCGAGAACAGCACGGCCTGGGGGGAACTGCGGGCCCACACGATCTTCGACCCCGAACTGCGCGAGGAGCTCACCGCGGCGGGCGCCGCCTGGGTCGAGGAGGTCGCCGGCCTGCTCGGCGCCCTGCACCCGACGGCTCCCCTCGCGGCCGTCACCGCCGCCGCGGAACGCCTGACCGCCCTCTTGGAGGGCCTCAGCAGCCGATGGTTGAGCGGACTGCTGCCCGTCGGACACGCCCGTGACCTCATGCGCGGCGCGATCGGAGTCGAAATCGGCCTCCTCGGTTCCCTCGTTCGGCAAATTGACTGAATTTCCAGTCAGTGCCAGAGTGGACGAACGTGGCCGCACCACATTCCGTGCGTATCGGCCGTTCTCGGTGCAAAGCGTGCACCCTAGTCGTAGGGCCCGACGCGCCGGCCCCGTGCCGCGCCTCCCGTGCCCGTCCTGGCCGGACGCCTTCGCTCCGCCAGCACACGATCGGAGTCCCCCGTGTCGTTCACTCCCCCCAACCGTCGGAGCGTCCTGCAGGCCCTCGCCGGTCTCGGCGCCGCCGTCTTCGGCGCGGCGGCCTGCGGGCCCGCCGCGTCCGGGGCGCAGCCGGGCGCCTCAGGCTCCGCCCGGCCCTCCGGGTCCCCCGGCCATGCCGCGAAGCGACGGCTCGGCGCCGAGTGGGAGAGCCACACCCGCACCTTCATGTCCTGGCCCGCCCTGACCTCGGTCTGGGATCGGGACCTGCCCTACGTACGGGAGGACATCGCCCGCATCGCGCGGGCCGTCGGCGAGTTCGAGGCCGTGGTCATGATGGCCCGGCCCGACCAGGTCGGCGCGGCCCAGCGGGCGTGCGGCTCGCAGGTCGAGGTCATCCCGCTGGCCGTCGACGACCTGTGGGCCCGCGACACCGTCCCCGTGTTCGTCGAGGAGGGCGGCAAGGTCGTCGGCGTCGACTTCAACTTCAACGGTTGGGGCAACAAGCAGGAGCACAAGAACGACGGCCAGGTCGGACGCCTCCTGCTTCAGAAGTACGGCGTCCCCCGGGTGCAGGCCCCGCTCGTCGCCGAGGGCGGTTCCTTCGAGCCCGACGGCGAGGGCACCCTGCTGATCACCGAGAGCTCGATCGTCAACGACAACCGCAACCGGGGCAAGTCCCGGGAGGTCATCGAGGGCGAGCTGAAGCAGACCCTGGGTGTGGAGAAGGTCATCTGGCTGGCGGGGGTGCGCGGCGAGGACATCACCGACGCGCACGTCGACAGCCTCGTACGTTTCACCGCTCCCGGTGTGGTGCTGCTGGACCGCGCCCACCCGAGCACCCCGGCGGACTCGTGGTCCCGCTCCGCCGACCAGGCGAAGTCCGTCCTGTCGAAGGCGACGGACGCCCGGGGTCGCCGCTTCGAGGTCATCGACCTGCCGCAGCCCGACCTGAACCGGATCACGGGCGAGGGCGACGACTTCGTCTCCACCTACGCCAACTTCTACGTCGCCAACGATTCGGTCTTCATGCCGCAGTTCGGCGACCGCAAGGCGGACGACCGGGCCCGGGGCATCCTGCGGGAGCACTTCCCGAAGCGGGAGGTCGTCCCGGTGAAGATCGACACCATTGCCTCGGGCGGCGGCGGGATCCACTGCTCGACCCACGACCAGCCGGGCAAGCCCGCCGCCTGACCGGCCCGTTCCCGTACGGCCCGTGGCCGTCGGCCGGATTTCCCCGTCCCCGCATCCCGGAGCCACCGTGACCGAGCCCCCGTCACCGCCCGCGTCCCCGCGCCCGTCACCGCCGGCGCGCCGCCTCGGCCTCAGGCCGCTGCCCGCCCTGCTCGTGGCCGCCATCCTGGCGGCGGTGGCCGTGGGGGCGTGGCTCCAGTTCGGGGAGCGGCAGGCGCTGGACACCGTGTACACGGCGGGCCGCGACGACCCGGATCGCGTCGACATCGGCGCCACCATCCAGCGCGTCGACGCCGCCGGCCGGGAGATGGTCCTGCGGGTGCTGGTCACGCCCCGGGGCGACCTGGCCGAGGCGGGCGGCATCGCCCCCGCGGAGGACCTCGTCGTCCAGACCTCGGCGGCCACCCGGGGCGACCTGGCGTTCAAGGCGCACCAGCGGATCGCGACGACGGACGTGCCGGTCGCCCTGACAGGCGGCTCGATCACGGACTATCCGTTCGACGCCTACGAGGCGGCCGTCGAGTTCGGCGCGACGGTCGGCGGGGAGAGGGTCCCGGTCCGCGTCACGCTCTCCAACAACGACGTGTTGTTCGCGGCGTCCGTCGAGGCCTCGGCCTCGCAGGACGTGGCGGTCCTGGACGTCGGGTTGGCCCGGTCCAACAGCGTGCTCGTGTTCGCGGTGTTCATGATGCTCGCCATGTGGGCGCTGGCCGTGTCGGTGCTGATCGGCGGCTGGTACCTGGTGACCCGCCGCAAGGGCCTGACCTGGCCCGCGCTGGGGTGGATGGCGGCCACCCTGTTCGCCCTGGCGGCGTTCCGCAACACCGCGCCGGGCGCCCCGCCCATCGGCTGCCTGCTGGACTACATCGCTTTCCTGTGGGCAGAGACGGTCATCGCCTTCTGCCTGATCACCGTGGTCATCGCGGGCATCCGCGCCGAGCCGCCGGTACCCCCACCGGCGGCCGACGGGGAGTCCGTCGCGCCCTGAATCAGACGACGAGCTCGGGCTGCTGCTCCCGGCGCTGTTCCGGCACGCGCACGGGGGCGACGGCCGAGGCCGCCTCGCGGTCCCATCGCCTGGTGGTCCGTACGTAGACGAGGATCACCGAGGCGGTCGCGAGGACGAGCAGCGGGCCGAAGAGCCACGGCAGCTCGGCCATCCGGACCGGCAGGTAGCGGTACGAGGCCAGCATCGCGACGAACACGACCGTGCCGTGGACGACGACGCGGGTCGCCGACCGGTCCCAGCCGCGGGCCTGCGCCCGCAGGCCCGCCTCGATCGTGAGGGTGAACACGATCCCGGAGATGATGTCGGCCCCGTAGTGGTAGCCGAATCCCAGCGTCGCGCCGAGGGTGGCGACGAGCCAGAAGGTACCGAGGTAGCGCAGGGCCCGCGGTCCCTTGCGGGAGTGGATGAAGATCGCGGTCGCCCACGCCGTGTGCAGACTGGGCATGCAGTTGCGCGGGGTGAACTCGTCGAACGGCATCGGGACGGGCACGCCGATCGGCGGCGCCGTGTGCGGCCAGAGGTTGGCGAGGGCCCACTGCTCGCCGTCGGCGCCGTAGGCGAAGATCGGCCCGACGACCGGGAAGATCATGTAGATGCCGGGTCCGAGCAGGCCGATGACCAGGAACGTGCGCACCAGGTGGTGGCTGGGGAAGCGGCGCTCGGCCGCCACGTTGCGCAGCTGGTACAGCGCCACGATGACCGCGCCCACCGCGAGCTGGATGTAGACCCATTCGAGGACGTGGGCGCCGACGGTGCCGGTGGCCTCGACGATCCGACCCACGACCCACGAGGGGTTGCCCAACGCCTGGTCGGCGGTCGCCACGTACTGGTCGAGCACCATCGGACGGGTCTTCGAGGTGATCAGCAGCCAGGTGTAGCCGGTCTTGCGGCCGGTCACGAGCAGCAGGGCCAGTCCGACGCCCATGAGCAGCAGCCGGCGTTCCCGGCCGGTGCGGCGCGTGACGGCGATGACGGCGCAGCCGAGCGTCACCCAGAGCGCACCGCTGCCGAACATCATCTGGGCGCCGAGCATCCACCGCACGAGCCAGAAGACGAGGTCGATGCCGATCGCGGCCCCGACGGCGATGAACCGCTGGCGCCAGGTCAGCACCACCAGCATCAGGGTCATGCTGGCGTACAGCACCGTTCCCGACTGGGGTGCGACGATCAGCTCGCGCCACTGGACGGTGATCGGTCCGGGCTTGCCGTACCCGCGGGCGGCGATCTCCAGGGCTATGAGGAACCCGAGGCCCACCACACCCACGGTGGCCCAGAGCAGGACCTGCGGCCGACGCCACGCAGCGGGGTCGGTGCCGCCTTCTGTTCGCGAGAGGAGTCGCGACACCTTAGATATCAATTTCCAGCCGCTTTGTCCGATGTCAACATGCCTGCCACCTACCGTTGGCTCGAACATGTTAACGGAGTGACCGTGCGGCCTCGCTCGTAGGTGCGAGGAACGGCCTGCGGCTGCGGTGGTTGACGCGAACCCGACGGGTCACCGGCCGACCGGCGCGGCCCGGATACGGGGGCGCCGCAACGCACGAAAGGTCGTCCTCCCGTGGTGGGAAAACGACCTCCGACGTGCTTCATGCACTGTCGGGACGACAGGATTTGAACCTGCGACCCCTTGACCCCCAGTCAAGTGCGCTACCAAGCTGCGCCACGTCCCGTTGTGCCTTCCACCTGGGGTTTTCCCCCGTGCGGCGGGCACATGCAGAACATTACCCCACGCTGAGGGGTGTGCGTGCACGGGTGATCGGCGAGGGGGAGGATGGCCGGGTGAACGCAAGGGATCGGGACGGTGAGGGACGGGCGCGCAGCGCGCGGCCGAGGGACGGACTGGGGCGTCCGCTGCCCTACGGGGCCGCCGGCGTCGAACGCCAACCGGAGGGGGTGGTGCGCTCCCCCGCGGGGACGGTCGCGGAGGCACAGCGGCTGTTGGACGCCGGAATGCCGTTCCACGCGCACGAGGTGTTCGAGGACGCCTGGAAGTCGGGTCCCTCCGACGCGGCACCCCTGTGGCGGGGGTTGGCGCAGCTGGCGGTGGGCCTGACGCACGCGGCCCGGGGGAACGCGGTCGGCGGGGCCCGGCTCCTGCGCCGGGGTGCGGCTTCGCTCGACGGGTTGACGCGGACGTACGGAATGGATCTGCCGGGGCTCGTCCGGTGGGCCGGGGAGTTGGCCCACCGGGTGGACGGCGGGGCCGTGGTGGACGCCGCGCGGGAAGCCCCGCGGCTACGCGGTGGCGGGCTGCAATAGGTCCCAGCGGTTGCCGTAGAGGTCCTCGAAGACCGCGACGGAGCCGTACGCCTCGTGCCGCGGCTCCTCCAGGAAGCGGACGCCCTCGGCGGTCATCCGGGCGTGGTCGCGCGCGAAGTCGTCGGTGTACAGGAAGAAGCCGACGCGGCCACCGGTCTGGTCCCCGACGCGGGAGCGCTGCGCGTCGTCCTTGGCGCGGGCCAGCAGGAGGGCGCTCTCCTCGGCGCCCGGTGGCCGGACGACCACCCAGCGCGAGCCGTCGGGGCGGGCGGTGTCCTCGGCCAGGTCGAAGCCGAGGGCGCGGGTGTAGAAGTCGATGGCCTCGTCGTAGTCGTGGACCACGAGGGCGGTGAGGGCGATGTGCGAGGGCATGGGCCCTATTGTGCGCCGAGGAGGACGACGTCCAGGGTGCGGGGGCCGTGCACGCCCTCCACCCGGTCGAGTTCGATGTCGCTGGTGGCGGAGGGCCCCGAGATCCAGGTCAGCGGGCGGGTGGGGTCGAGCCGTTCGAGGGCCTGGGGGACGGAGTCGACGACCTGCTCGGGGACGCGGACCACGCAGACGTGGTGGTCGGGGATCAGGCTGATGCGGCGCCTGCCCTGGTCGGGGCTCCCGTCGAGGACGATCGTGCCCGTCTCGGCGATGGCCAGGGCGCAGCCGGTGACCACGCCCGCGACCCGGTCCAGTTCGTGCGGGGTGGACGCGGCCCGGTCGTGGATCCGGGTGGGATCGGCGGCGGAGAGCCAGTGCGGGGGCAGGGCGGGCGGTACGAGGACGCTCGGGTGCCGGGACAGCAGGCGCGCCAGCAGCGGCGGGAGGCCGTCCTCGTCGGTGCGGTGGACCGTCGCCCGGTACTCGGTGAGGTTCGCGGCGAGCAGCTCGGCGGTCTCGGCGGGGGTGCGGGCGCCGTGGACGCGGAGGTAGTCCCGGGGGACGGCCGGGTCGGGCCCGGAGGCGGCCCGGCGGATGCGGGCGAGGATGCGGTCCTTGCTGCTCACGGTCGGGGGGTCTCCCGTTCTCGGGTCCACCAGTCGCGGAAGGACTCCGCGGGGATGTCGGGCAGGTCACGGGTGTCGGTCCAGGCGCGGCCGGGTCCGGGGAGCCGGCGCGGGCGCAGCCGGCGGGCCCGGGACAGCAGCCGCTCCCCCGCGCGCAGGGCGCCGGGACGGTCGAGCAGGAGGCGGGCCGCGCGCAGGGCGGCGCGTTCGGCGGTGTGGCCGCGGACCGGGCGGATCCGTACGCGGACGCCGTCGCGGGTGACGGGGCCGCCCTGGGCGACGCGTTCGCGGAGGTGGACGAGGACCTCGGGGATGTCGATGGCGACGGGGCAGACCTCGTAGCAGGCGCCGCACAGGGTGGAGGCGTAGGGCAGGCTCGCGTCGATGTCGCTGCCGGTGCCGCGGAGCTGCGGGCTGAGGATGGCGCCGATCGGGCCGGGATAGACGGATCCGTAGGCGTGGCCGCCGGCGCGTTCGTAGACCGGGCAGACGTTGAGGCAGGCGGAGCAGCGGATGCAGCGGAGGGCCTGGCGGCCGGTTTCGTCGGCGAGGGTGTCGGTGCGTCCGTTGTCGAGGAGGACGAGGTGGAAGGCGGAGGGGCCGTCCCCGTCGGCGCCCTCGGACGGCCCCGTGCCGGTCCACATGGTCGTGTACGGGTTCATGCGTTCCGCGGTCGAGGAGCGCGGCAGGGTCTGGAGGAAGATCTCCAGGTCGCGGAAGGTGGGGACGACCTTCTCGATGCCGACGACCGAGATCAGGGTCTCGGGGAGCGTGAGGCACATGCGGCCGTTGCCCTCGGATTCGAGGACGACCATCGTGCCGGTCTCGGCGACCATGAAGTTGGCCCCGGAGACGGCCACCTTGGCGCGCAGGAACTTCTCGCGCAGGTGCAGGCGGGCGGCCTCGGCGAGTTCGCGCGGGTCGTCACCGAGGTCCGGCGGTGCCGGTCGGCCCCAACGGCCCATCTCGGTGCGGAAGACATCGCGGATCTCGCCCCGGTTGCGGTGGATGGCGGGGACGAGGATGTGGGAGGGCCGGTCGTGGCCGAGTTGGACGATGAGTTCGGCGAGGTCCGTCTCGTATGCGGCGATGCCTGCGGCCTCCAGGGCCTCGTTGAGGCCGATCTCCTGGGTGGCCATCGACTTGACCTTGACGACCTCCCGTTCGCCGGTGGCCAGGACGAGGTCGGTCACGATCCGGTTCGCCTCTTCGGCGTCGACGGCCCAGTGGACGGTGCCGCCCGCGGCGGTGACGGCCGCCTCCAGTTGCAGCAGGTAGTGGTCGAGCCGGCGCAGGGTGTGGTCCTTGACGGCCTTCCCGGCGGCGCGCAGCCGGTCCCAGTCGGGCAGTTCGGCGACGGCGCGGGCGCGTTTGTCGCGGATGGTGTGGGTGGCGTGCCGGAGGTTGCCGCGCAGCACCTCGTCCCGTACGGCTTCGCGGGCGGCCTCGGGAAAGGCGGGGAAGGGGGTGGGGAAGGAGGGCATGCCGAGGTGGGTGGCGGGGGTGCGGGTCATCGCAGCGGTTCCTCCTCGGTCGAGGCCAGGATCTCGGCCAGGTGCAGGGCGCGCAGCGGGGCTCCGGCGCGGCGGAGGGTGCCTTCGAGGTGGGCGAGGCAGGAGTTGTCGGCACCGCAGAGGACCTCGGCGCCGGTGGAACGGGCGTTGCGGATCTTGTCGGCGCCCATGGCGGCGGAGACGTCGGCGTTCTTGACGGCGAAGGTGCCGCCGAAGCCGCAGCATTCCTCGGCGCCGGGCAGCTCGACGAGTTCCAGGCCCTTGACGGCGGCCAGCAGCCGGCGGGGGCGCTCGCCCAGGCCCAGGGTCCGCAGGCCGTGGCAGGAGGGGTGGTAGGTGACGGTGTGGGGGAAGTGGGCTCCGACGTCGGTGACGCCGAGGACGTCCACGAGGAACTCGGTGAGCTCGTACACGTGCGGCACGAGTCCGGCGGCGAGTTCCGCCAGGCCGCTCCCCCGGCCCTCCCGGGCCGCCTCCCGGCCGATGCGCGGGTAGTGCCCGCGGATCATCGCGGCGCACGAACCGGAGGGGGTGACCACGTACCGGTGGCCGGCGAAGGCCTCGGCCGTGCGGCGCAGGAGCGGTTCGCTCTCCCGCCGGTAGCCGGTGTTGTACTGCGGTTGACCGCAGCAGCTCTGGGCCGCGGGGAAGTCCACCTCGACGCCGAGGCGCTCCAGGAGACGGACGACGGCGATGCCGGTCCGCGGGTACAACGCGTCGTTGACGCAGGTGACGAACAGGGCGACACGCATGACGGGCAGAATAGCCGCGTGAAGAAGTTCTCAGTGATCGGCATCGGCGCGGGCGACCCGGACCACCTGACCCTCCAGGCGGTTCGGGCGATCGGCGCGGCGGACGCGTTCCTCATCCTGGAGAAGGGGGAGGAGAAGTCGGACCTGACGGGGCTGCGGCGCGCGATGCTCGACGCGCACGCCCGTCCGGGGCACCGGCTCGTCGAGGGCCGCGATCCCGACCGCGACCGGACCCCCTCGGACTACACCCCGACCGTGGACGGCTGGCGCAGCGCGCGGGCCGAGATCTTCGAGCGGTTCATCGCCGAGGACCTCGCGGAGGGTGAGACGGGGGCGTTCCTCGTGTGGGGCGACCCCTCGCTCTACGACTCCACCCTCGCGATCCTCGACGAGGTGCTGGAGCACGGGCGGGTGGCGTTCGAGCACGAGGTGGTGCCGGGCATCAGCAGCGTGTCCGCGCTGCTGGCCCGGCACCGGACGAACCTGAACCGGGTCGGGCGGCCGGTGCAGATCACCACCGGCCGCCGGCTCGCGGAGGGCTGGCCGCAGGACGTGGACGACGTGGTGGTGATGCTGGACGCCCGACACGCCTTCACGGCGCACCTCGACCAGGACCTGTTCATCTACTGGGGTGCCTACGTCGGCACCCCGGACGAGATCCTGGTCTCGGGGAAGCTGGCCGAGGTGGCCGGGCGGATCGAGGAACTGCGGACCGAGGCCCGCGCCCGCAAGGGGTGGATCATGGACACCTACCTGCTCAGGCGCCCCTGAGGTAGGCGGGCAGCGCCGCGGCGAGCCGCTCGTACTCCTCGGCGCGGTTGTAGATCTGGCCGCAGACCCGCAGGCCGCCGCCGCCCGGCCGGGCCCAGATCAGGACGCGCGCACGGAGCTTGGCGGCGAGTTCCTCCCGCATCGCGCGGGCGTCGTCCTGGGTCTCGGCGGTGCCGGGCGGCAGCAGCAGCGAACGCAGCGGGAGGCCCTCGGTCCACGGCAGCGGGGTGAGCCCGGGAACCTCGGCGAGGAGCCCGGCCCCGTAGGCGGCCAGGGCGTGGTTGTGGGCCCGTACCCCGGCCGCGCCGAGCCGTTCCAGGAGGTCGAGGCCCTCGGGGGCGGCGAGCCAACCCGTGTAGTCGACGGTGGCCCGGTACTCGACGGACAGCGGGAAGCCCCGGTGGTCCTCCCATGACGGGGTGAGGGACCGGACCCGGGAGCGGTGGGCGGGCGCGACGGCGAGGACGGCACTGCCGGAAGGGGCGTACCCCCACTTGTGCAGGTTCCCGAACCAGAAGTCGGCGCCGGAGGCGATCGGCCGGGCCAGCATGCCGGGCGTGTGGGCGCCGTCGACGACTGTGGTGACGCCGCGGGCGGCGAGGTCGGCGAGGAGGCGGGGGCCGGCGATCAGCCGGGCGGTGGGCGAGCTGACGTGGTCGAGCAGGGCCACCTTCGTACGGGGCGTCAGGCCGGCGAGCACCGCCTCGCGCACGGCGTCCTCGTCGGGCAGGAACGGGTCCAGGGTGACGGTGGTGACGCGGGCCCGTCGGGCGGCGGCATCGACGACGGTGCCGTAGCCGTGGTCGGTGACGAGGATCTCGTCGCCGTCGGCGAGCGGGATCGCGTCGAGGGCGAGGTTGGCTCCCTCGGTGGCGTTGGAGATGAAGGCGATGCCCGCGGGGTCCGCCCCGAGGTGCGCCGCGATCCGGGCCCGGGCCGCGTCCAACCGGTCGGGTACGGAGGCGAAGAACGCGTCGGGGTCGGCGTGGGCCTCGGCGCGCAGGGCTTCCTGGGCGTCCAGCACGGGGATCGGGACCGCACCGTACGAGCCGTGGTTGAGGTGGGCGACGGCCGGGTCCAGCCGGAAGAGGGCCGGGCCGTCGGGGAAGGCGGGCGGGGCGGACGGCTCGGTCACGGGTACCTCCGGTCGGGTGCGGCGCGCGCGGCGTGCGCGGCATCCGGATCATGCAGGGAACGCGCCCGCCCGCGAAAGGCCAATACCGGCAAAGTGGCCCGCGGCGCCCCGCCGGGGGGGCGGGGCTACGTTCCCCGGCCGCTGGTCGCCGCGTAGTACTGGAGGTCCTGGACCTCCACCTTGTGCTCGACCGGGTAGGGCAGATCGACCTCCGTCACGGCCCGGCCGCCGCGGACCACCTCGGCCGAACTGGTGCCGGGCTTCAGCGGGAGCAGCTCGGCGTGGACGCCGGCCGGGGCCCGGTGCTCGTCCCGGGTCGGGCCGACGGAGGTCCGGACCGTCGCCGCCTCCTTCAGGAAGCTGAGCACCTCCACCGTGTCCCGGGGGGCGGCGCTGCCCTTGCGCAGGTTCATCACCAGCGACTGGTCGCCGCTCGGGTCGGCGGAGGCGAACTGGGTGCGGGAGGTGAGGTACAGGGTGTCCCGGACGACCTGGGGCCAACTGCCCGTCTTGAACCGGGTCAGGTAGTACGAGGTCAGGTCCAGGTAGGTGTGGCCGTTGTGCAGGGACGGGGCGAACTGGCTGCCCTCGGAGTAGTCGTTCCAGGTGGTCAGCTGCACCCAGTCGGCGCCGTCGTCGATGGCGTGGGTCCAGGTGGAGCGCAGGGTCGCCGTGTTGCCGGCCTCGTCGTAGATGCCCTGGTTGGGGCGGGCGTCCTGCACCGACACGGGCTGCATCCAGATCTTGCCCAGGTCGTGGGCGCGGTCCACGTCCCGGCTGGTGCTCTCCTGGCCGACGTAGGAGCGGCTGCCCCACTCGGAGAAGCCGTAGCTGATGGGGGCGAACCCGCCGTTGTGCGCGCCGAAGTCGAGGAAGAGCGGGACGAAGGCGGTACGGACGCCGTGCTTGCTGCGGAGGGTTTCGATGAACCTGGTCCACCAGCCCACGTCCTTGGCCTCGGCCTTGAACGGGGAGACGACCAGCCGGCCGTCGGCGAGGCGGTGCGCGGCGGGGGACTTGCCGAGGGCGGCGACGGCGTCGGCGAGCACGGCGGGGTCGTCCGTCTTCAGCGAGGTCATGTCGGGCATGAGCATGATCTTGAAGCCGGGGTCCACCGACCGGGCCGCCTCCATCAGGAGGTTGGACCGCTCCCAGTTCTTTCCGCTCAGGGAGAGCATGTCGAGGGTGAACCCGTCGATGCCGGCGTCCCGGGCGGTGCGCACCTCCTGCCGGAGGTTGGCCAGTTCCCAGTTGCCCTCCTTGGGTTGGACGGGCAACGGGCGGTCGCGGAGCAGGCCGCCGTAGCGCTCGTGCTTGCCGCTCTCCCCGTCCGGGTTCAGGTAGTTGCGCGTGTAGTAGTCGCCGTCGGCGCTCGCGTTGTCCAGGGAGAGCGGGTACGGGGTGAAGTAGTGGGCGAACACCAGCTTGCGGCCCGCGGCGCCGGTGCGCAGCGCGGCCGGCTGCGGCAGGTCGAAGGGGAGGGCGCCGGGGGGACGCGCGTCGGCCGCGCCGGCCTGTCCCCCGTCACCGGCGGGTGGTGTGGTGCCCGGCGCGGCGTCGTCGCGGGGTTCGGTGCGCTCGGGCTCGGGCGTGGCGGAGGCCTCGGGGGCGGCCGGGCCGTCCGGCCCGGTGGACCAGGGCACGTGGATGTCGGGCGCCGCGTCCTGCTCGGTGGCGCCCGCCGCGAAGGGATCCCAGGCGATGCCGGTCGCGGCGCAGACGCCGACGAGGAAGAAGGCGGACAGCAGCAGGGCCAGGAGGGCCTTGAGGCCCCGCCCGCCGCGGCGCCGACGGTGCCCTGAGGGTCGTGGCCGCCCGTCCGTGCGCCGGTCGGCTCGCCGGTCCGCTCTCATGGTGGGCCCTCCCTGGAATATGCCCCGCCGACGGGGTTGCTCAGCAGTAGAGCCGATTCCCGTCGCCCGGACAACCGTTCCCCTGAAGCCGGGGCTCCGTACGTACGTCACCGGGACCACGGGAACTACGCCGACCGCTTTGCCGGGGCTCATGCACGCCCGGCTCCGGGGGACTTGGCACGCCCGCGCGGTGGCGCCCGGGCGGGGTCGCGGGCACGCGTCCGCAACGCTTTGCACCGCGGCAGGGCAGTCGGTGGGGCGAGGGTCCCCCGCATGGTCCGGCCGGTGGTCCGGACCTGCCGGTGGCGGCGACCGGGCGACGCCCGCGGGCCTGCCGGCGGCCGTCTACGGGCACTCCACCATCCTGCCGACCGCGGGCACGTACGAACCGCGGGTGGAGCCACGGCGGTTCGGGGACTCCCTCCCCCACGGAACCCGCGCCGGGCTCCGCACACACCTTCGACGGAATGCGACATTCCCCTGGTGATGCAGTGGAATTGGCGGATAATCGTCGGCATGCGGCTCGAAGCATCCCTGTGGCCGCACCTGGTCACGCATGCAATGGGGGGCATCGTGCCGATGGGGGAATCCAGGGCGTCCGGCATGGCCGGATCCGCCGGAACACTGCTGCCGACCACGTCCACCGAGCTGTCCGGCCTGCTCACCGCCGTGCGCCGGGGGCGGGTCCTCACCGTCACGGGACGGTTCCGCCAACCGCGCAGCCTGCTGGTCCGGGACATCGCCCTGAGACTCGCGTCGAACTTCTGCGACGGGACCGCCGTCATCGCCGTCCGGCACGACGGCAGCGTCCGCGAACTCGTCGACGCGCTGGGTTGCCTGCCCGGGATGCCCTTCCTGCCGTGCGGCACGGCGAACGCCGCCTCATGGCTCGCGGAGCGGGACATGCTCCTCGTCCTGGACGACTGCGACCGGCTGGCCCCGCGGACCCTGATGTGGCTCCGCGCCCTGCTCGACGTCGCGCCCGGACTGCGGGTACTGGCCGCCGGACGGTACCCGCTCGCCGTCGGCCAGGGCCGGGTGCACCGGCTCTGACGGGACCGCGGGCCCGGCGTCCACCCCGCCGGTACGGCCTTCACCCGCGCGGTACACCCGCGCCACACTGCCGCCACAGCACTGCCACGGCACCGACATGCGGGGTCCATTGAGTGCGGCGACCTCGACTCCTAGGGTCTGACCTGCGGGTTTCGGCGCGGCTTCGGCCCGCTCCGAAACCCGGTACGTACGTCATCCCGCCCCCGCACGTACAGGAGACCCTCGTGAGCGAGCACCCCAGCACGCCCCGCGCCGGCGCGGTCGGCCGGCGCGGCTTCCTCGCCGGCGCCGCCGCCGTCGCCGCCACCGCGGCGGCTCCCGCCGGCCTCGCGCAGGCCGCACCGACCGGTTCCGGGACGTCGGCCGCCCGGCCGAACATCCTGCTGATCGTCACCGACGACCATCCCAAGCACACCGAGTGGGCCCTCCCGAAGACCATCGCCTGGCTCGGCGGCCGGGGCGTCACCTTCACCGACGGCCACTCGGCGACCCCGCTGTGCGCGCCCTCGCGCTCGTCCGTGTTCTCCGGAAAGCACGCACACCATCACGGCGTCCGCAACAACGCGGCCTCGCACAGCCTCGACCAGTCCACAACCGTTCAGCGCCACCTGAAGCAGGCCGGATACCGCACCGGGCTGTTCGGCAAGTATCTCAACTCCTGGGCGCTGGAGGACAATCCGCCGCATTTCGAGGAGTGGGCCCTGCTCCAACCCGGCTACAACGACGCCCGCTGGAACGTCGACGGAACCGTGCAGCGGATCGACGGCTACACCACCAACATCGTCAAGAACCGGACCCTCGACTTCATCGACAGGGCGTCCACCGACAACCGGCCCTGGTTCGCGTACGTCACCCCGTACGCCTCGCACGCGCCGAACGTGCCGGCTCCCAAGTACGCCGAAACGCCCGTGCCCGCGTGGAACGGCCGCCCCTCCGTCCCGGAGGCGGACCGCTCGGACAAGCCGGCGTACATCCGCAACGCCACGGGCACCCTCGACGACGCGCGGGAGCTGCGCACGCGCCAGCTGCGGAGTCTGCTGTCCGTGGACGACGCCGTCGAGGCGATCCGTGCCCGCCTGGCCGCGACGGGGCAGTTGGAGAACACCCTCGTCGTCTTCACCGGTGACAACGGCTACACGTGGGCCGATCACGGCTGGCTGAAGAAGTCGGTGCCCTACTCCCCCGCCCACGAAGTGCCGTTCTACCTGTCGTGGCCGGCCGGCGGGCTCGGCTCCGGAACCACCGACGGCCGGATCGTCGCCAACATCGACATCGCGCCGACCCTCCTCGACGCCGCCGGGATCCCGCGGCCCGCCGGACAGGACGGCCAGTCCCTGCTCGGCACCGCCTCCCGCGACCACCTGCTGGTCCAGTGGTGGAAGCAGGGCACGGGCGGGACCGGGCCGAAGACCTGGGCCTCGTACGTGGCCAAGGACAAGCAGTACACCGAGTACTACGACAGATTCCCAACCGAATGGGCCCTGACCTGGGATAACTTAGGTCAGGGCCCTTCTCGTTCTAGGTCTGGGCGGAATCTGGGGAGATCCACTTACTAAGAGGGGTCCTCAGGAACCGATTCCGCCTTCGGGGCTGCCATCCAGCTACCCAGCGCAACCATCGCCTTCTTGCCGGACTTCGGCATGAAGTGCACGTAGGTCCGCAACGTGAACGCGGGATCGCTGTGCCCCATCCATGCTGCCAGCTGCGTGATGGTCTCGCCAGCAGCCAGCACCACGGAGGCGAAGGTGTGGCGGGTGACGTGAAACCCGTCCTCGCGCGGCATGGCCCAGATGACACGCTGCCAGGGCCTCTTCCCCTTCCCCTGCACCATCTCCTTCTCGGGCTCCGCGATGACCCCGGCCCGAACCAGCGCCGGCTTCCACTGGTGGTCGTCGAACGTCATCCGCGTGAGCGCGCCACCGTTGGCCCCCGACGTCGTGGGGGTAGTTACTAGTAGACGTACTGTCCGCTTCGGCCGCTTCTCCCACTCCAAGTTGGGCCGCGTCGGATCGATCCACGGCAACGTCACCTCCACCGTGGGGAACGCCTTGCCGTACCGCTCGACGGCCGCGGCGAGTTCGGGCGGGCATGGCGCGGTCCGCGTCTTGTTGCCCTTGGGCGGCGCGAACGCCGGCCGATGCCCGACGAGCACGACCTGTCGCGTCACGCTGATCTCGTCGCCGTCGATGTCGTCCGGACAGAACCCGAAGCACTCGCCCTGCCGGAGACCGGCGCCCACGGCGAGGTCGACGAGAATGCCGTACCGCTCCCCCAGTTCCTCCCGCACAGCGGCGGTTCGCTCAATGGGCCAGGCTTTCGCCTTCGACTTCGTGGGAGCCGGAGCGTTCAGATCGGCGTCCCTGAACGGGTTGTCGGCGATCCGTTTGGCCTTGTGCGCGGCCTGCATGATGGACGAGAAGTGCCGCCAGGTGGTGCGGACGGTGTTGACGTCGATGTCCTTCTCGACGCGCGTCAGCCAGGAACGGATCTCATCGTGCCCGATCCGGTTCAGCGGGAGATGGCCCACGTGGCGCACGATGTGCCGGAAGACGCGCGGCTTCATACTGTTCTTGGTGGTCGGCGGCAGTCGAAGGTTGGGCCACCAATACTCGGTGACGTACTCCTCCAGGAGCATGTTGCCGTCGCGCGGGTCGTAGAACATCCCGCGGTTCGTGTCGGTCGCCGAGTCCTTGAGCCACTTCTTGGCGCCCTCGGGGCCTTCGAGTTTCTCGAAGCTGCGGTCGCGAACGCCGGGAATCCCTGCCACTCGCCATCGCTTGCCCTTGCCGTGCCGGTCGGTATCAACCCGCGTGGGCTTGCCCGTCCTCGGATCGGCGGGGCCCTTCTTGTACCAACGGTCCTCGATGTAGCCGGGCAATGGTGCCTCCGTCGCGCGGATCCTGGGGCGAGTCGATGGTGACGATCTCACCCTTCCACAGCTGGAACCATTGGCCGCCCGCCAGAAGTTCACTGACGACCGGGTTGAGGGCGGCCACGAGTTCCTCAAGGGTCGCCTGCCGGTCGATGCGCACGCGAATGGTCCCTCGCGTTTCTCTCACCTCGACCGGCATGCCGTGTCCCAAGTCCGCGAGTTCATAGGTGACTTGCAGCATGCGTCCTCCCCGAGGTCTGCACCCCTGGTGCCTGTGCGACCAGATGTGCACGGTGGGTGAAGACTACGACTGCCCGGGATCGACCACAATTGGTTGAAGCGAAGATGTATGCGCTCTCTTGACCGTGATGCGAATCTACTGACGAGTTGTCAGTCTTCGCGATTGGCTTGCTCCGCGGCTTCCATCATGGCTCGCCACTGGCGGATCTCGGCCTTCGACTTGCCGGCGAGGTGCCCGACGATGATCCGGACGTCTTCGTCGTAGCCGGAAAGCTCCAGGGCTTCATACTCCAGCCACTGCTCGGCCGCGGCCTCCTTGACGCGCCGCTCCGACTTGCGCAGGGCGACAGCGATGGCACGGAGCTGCGCCGGGTTGGGCGGACTGGCCGGCGGAGTCTTGGCGAGCTTCTGCAGGTACTGCTTGGAGACCGTGGCGGCACCCTTGGGGTCGACGGCGCGATCGGCGAGCTGCTGATAGGAGAGGCCCTCGTCCAGCGCCCCGAGGATCAGGCGCGACAGGGCGCCGGCGGGGTCGGCGGAACCGCCCGCATCGAAGTCTGCGGCGGCTGCAGGCACCGTCATGTCGTCACCCTCTCCATCCACGTTCAAGTCGACCGTCTCCACTGCTGCCCATTTCGACCGAGAAAGACGCAGGTCAGGCAGTGCAACCATCCCGGATTACAGACGAATCGTCTACAGACCCATGCTACCTAGCCGGGTTCTTTGCCAAAACTCCAGATCCGGCCGTCCTGATTTGTGGACAGAGCGTCCCGAGTATGGTTAGCTCATCTCAGTCAAAGCAACTCCATCTCACTGGAGATCCATTGAGCCGCCGCTACGCGATACGCGACCGGAGCATCCTCAGATGGGTCATGGACCACCCCGGGAGCGGGGCCCCCTACTCCGTTCGAACCCTGGCGCAAGCCGCCGGGTGTACGGCCGGACTGATAGGCGGACTCCTCACCGGACGGCAGAGAACAGCATCCGTGGACGACGCACACTCCATCGCGGAGGCCGTCGGCGTGGCACTGCTGGTCCTTTTCGCACCCTCACCGTCCCCAAACGGGGACGATTCGTCCACGGAATCACCCACGACTGGAGTGAATAGTGAAGTACCGCCCGCGTAAGTACGTCGCTCCGCCGGAGGGCAGTCTCTGGTCCGACCAGGCTGCTACCTACATCGGAATCGCCCTGACGACGCTCTACAAGTGGCGCCAGACCGGTTACGGGCCGAAGTCGTACCCGGTGGGCCGCAAGCTCGCCTACGAGCTGACAGTGCTGGATGCCTGGCTCCACAGCCAGGGTCGCACGAACCGCAAGCCCGTCGCCTCTGCCGCTTAGCGGCTATGCGGCCCCGACCGCCGGTGACCTGGCAGAAACCGCCGGCCGAGGCCTCCCGATCCACCCCTCACCTGCAAGTGACTGCAAGGAGAAGAGGACCCGTGAACCACATCATCGCCGGTGATCCGGCTCCCACCAACCCCACGGCCTTCATCGTCATGATGGGCGACCACCCCCTGGCCTCCGCCGACACCCTCGCCGCGGCACAGTCCGCAGCCTTTTCCCGGGAGTCCGAGTACTCCTCGGACGGCGAGTTCCGCTGGGACGAGTACGGCACCGACTCCTGGCGGCTGATGAGGCGCCGCGAAGGCCGGCCGCGGTTCGCATGGACCCAGTACTGGGTCGCCGCTGCTCCCGCGATCGGTTCACTGGCCGGTGAGTCCCGTGGCTGAACTCCTCCCCGACCTCGCCCGCCCGGTCACCCCGCTCGCCCAGCTGGATGCCGACCTGCACCTGCTGGCCCAGAAGCGCAAGGCCGCGGACCACGAGCGCGCCTGCCTGCTGGCCGAACAGCGGCACCAGCTCTTCGACCCGGCGGTCCCGCCGCTCCTCGTCCGCCCGAACCCGATCGCCGGAGGCCAGCCGTGAGCGCCCCGGTGGAGCCCCGCCTCGGGGACGTGCTGACAGCCGCCTACGCGGACGTGGATCAGCAGTACCGGGACCTGTTCGGTCCGCAGGGCACGTGGTCGCCGGTGGTGGTCCACGAGTACCTCCTCGACATGCACCTTGCCCGGCAGCGGGCCACGAACTGGGAGGAAGCGGCGTGAACACGAAGGCCATCGGGGCTGCGTCGCAGGTGATCTGCGCGGCCATGGGCAAGAACCGGATCCCGGCGACGATCGCGGTCGCCTTGGATGCGAAGGGGCTGCTGGCCGGTCCGGAGGCTGCGGCTGAGGTCGTCGAGCTTCGCACCATGCTGGAGATCGCCGAGCGCCAGAACGGGGAGTTGGCCGAGCAGTTGGCTGAACGAACCCGGCAGCTGAACGGCCTGCTCGGGGCCCTCGACTTCGACGAGAAGGCGGTCCCGGCATGAGCCTCCTCGACATAGCCCGCCCTGGCGGCCGGCATCGGGTGTTCGACCGGCTGACGCTGCTTGAGCACCGGCTGGCCAAGTCGTCGGCGGCGAACGCTGAACTCCGCCGCCGGCTGACCGAGGCCACGGACGCCAGGGACACGGCGAACGCGAAGGCCAGCCAGCTCGGGGATGCAGAGCTCCGGGCGGCCGAGGCCGCGCGACAGCTCGAAGTCCGGGACGCCGAGATCGCCGCACTGAAGGCGGCCCTCGCCAACACGGCGTCCTCCAGCAGCCTGCACCTGCATGCGGCGGTGACCGAGACGCAGCCGATCCCGGTCCTGCCGACTGCCAGCACCAACCCGGCCGCCTACGTGCCAATGCGGCTGTCCGCCGCCGCTGAAGCCGGCCTCCTCTGAACCCGTCCGCCGCCGGATGACCACAGGCCAGCGGCGGACGACCCAACCACAGCCCCGGACGGGCGACCACCGCCCGCCCGCGGCCCAGCACACCCCAATCACCCAGGAGCACACGGTGAAACTCCAACTCCGAGCGATCGGCGACACCGCCGACATCGACCAGCTCGCCACCGCCCTCGCCACCAGCGGCCTCCGGATCGTCCGCGTTCACCGCGGCCTGCCCGCCCGCGAAGACGGCGCCGAACGCGCCTACATCGACCTTGAGCAGACCGCCCGCACCGAGTCCACGGAGAGTGCGGCATGACCGCCATCGCACCCGAGCAGGCACCGCCGGTCACCGCCCAGCCGGACATCTTCCAGGCCCTTGCCCTCGTCATGCGGGACACCCTGCCTGTCGGCAAGGACCAGGTGAACCAGCACCAGCGGTACAACTTCCGTGGCATCGACGACCTCATGAGCGCCGTCGCCGGCCCGATGCGAACCCACGGCGTCTTCATCATCCCCTCGGTCGCAGACCTCCGCAGTGAACGCCGCGGCGAGAAGATGACCGCCGTCTTCCTCACCATGCGGTACCGGATCTACGGCCCGTCCGGTGACTTCATCGAGGCATCCGTTCCCGGCGAGGCATCCGACACCGCCGACAAGGCCACCAACAAGGCCATGTCCGCCGCCCTCAAGTACCTGCTTCTGCAGGTACTGATGATCCCGATCGATGCCCGCAGCATCGACGACGGCGACCGTCACCACCCCGAGAACCCGCCGTCCGACGAGGGGCGCGTCCAGCGCAATCGGTACGCCGACGGCGACCAATGGGAGACCCCCCGCCCCAACGCCGTCCCGCAACAGCCGACATCGTCCCGCCGGCCCGTCCAGCAGGACGACCCGCAGGACAGGGTCGCCGCCCTCACGGCCATGCAGGACAAGGCGGCAGAGATCGGCTTCGCCGAAGGGCTGCCTGCTCAGTTCGTGCAGTCCTTCGGGCACCCGATCGAGCAGGGCACGGTCGCAGAGTTCAAGCAGGCCTTCGACCTGATGGCGGGGGCGGGCGCATGAGCCTCAAGGATGCGGCAGCGCAGGAGGCGTACCTGAAGACGCTCCTGGACGTGATCGACGCCAGCTACAAGCTGAAGAGGAAGGAGGTTCAGAAGCTCCTCGACGAGGCAGTTCGCGAGTCGGGAACGCAGCAGATCGCGGCGAGCCTTCCCGACGGTACGAAGATCGCCACCATCAGTCTGACCAAGGGCAGCGCTGAAGCCAAGGTCATCGACGAAGCCGCCTTCAAGGCGTGGGTGATGGCGAACTACGACACCGAGATCGAACGCCGATTCGTCGCCGAAGTCCGTGGGAGCTTCCGCAACAAGCTGCTTTCCCAGATGACGGCCGCCAACAGCAACGAGTGGGCGGATCCGGAGACGGGCGTCATCCACACCGTGCCCGGGGTCGCCATCGCGCCGGCCCGAGCCCGCGGCCACTCCGTCCGAATGACCGCGACCGGTCCGTCGGACGTCATGGCGGCCTGGCGGAAAGGCCAGCTCGCCGGGATCGCCCTGCCCGAGCTGACCGCGGAGCCGCTCCGCTGCTCCCGCTGCACGGGCATCGACGGCCCGTTCACCGACGCCGGCCTCTGCGAGGCCTGCGCCCGCCCCGTCCCCTAGCAGCACTCGGGGCCGCTGTCGCCTCAATCGGCAGCGGCCCCACCCCAGAGAACCACACCGGAGGGAGAACGCCATGAGTCAGCACTGGATCCCCCGCACGAAGACGATGCGCGGCGGCATGCACCCGCTTCGCAGCGTGGCCCGCATCGGCGAGGCGTCGTCGGCTGCCCGGCGGTACCGCGACCGCATCTGGGACAAGATCAACGCCAGCAGGTACGTCCAGCTCGCCCCCGGCGTGATCATCGTCTTCGAGCGGCAGCCCTGGATCATCGTCGAGGTTGCCGAGCGTCCCGCTGACCTGGTCGGCGACTTCGCCATCGTGATCGTCCCCGCCTCGGACCCGAAGTCGAAGCCGATTCACATCCAGGCTGCGGCCCACTACAGCTGGAAGGTCCTCCCCGAGCACTACGCGGTCTGTGTCGCCTGCGGAGAACTCCCGCCCTGCCGGCACGAGATCGCCGAGGACGAAGCCGACAAGGCCATGGCCAAGGCCGAAGTCCTCATGGAGATCCCCGCCGGCGCCTGCCTCGGCTGCGGCGAGGCCATCACCGGACGGCAGAAGGCCCAACGCTTCCCCGGCCCGAACCTGTGGCGCCCCGACCTGTCCGACGGCAGCGCCGTCTTCCACGCCCGGCAGGAATGCGCGGGCGACGCCGACCGGTACGCCCAGCAGTGGCGCGACCGCGGCGGCCACAACAACCCTCAGCCCTCCCTCTTCGCCGACGGAGAAGCCTCATGAACCCCGTACAGCCCGCCCTCGACGGCAGCATCCCCGTCAGCCGCACCCGCCAGCGCATCGACGACTACGAGACGTGGGCCGACCTGGTCCGCCCCACCGTCATCACGATCGCCGAGTCCGGCAGGACGTTCATGTTCTGGGAGATCGAAAAGGAGTTCAACCTTCCGATCCCCCCGGACCCCGACCACGACTGGGGCCGGTTCGCCGCAGCCTGCCACCGCGACGGCATAACCCGGACCGCAGGCTACGGCCAGACCCGCGACAAGTCGGCCGTCCGGAAGTGGCGCGGGACGGCCACCCTGATCGCCGCAGCTGGCCGACGGGAGCAGGCCGCATGAACCCGCACCTGGTCTGGCTGGCCCTCACCGCCGCTGCGGGCCTCCTCCTCGCCTGGGCCTGCTACGGCGCCACCCACGACAGCCGGCGCTGGCAGCGCACCACCACCGCCCGCCGTACCGAGACCGAAGTCCGCGCCGAGCTGGCCAAGGCCCGCGCCGCACGCGACCTCACCACCTGCCTCGCCATCTGGAACGCCACCCCCCACGACATCCCGAACCAGCGGACGGAGGAAGACCGATGACCACTCCCAGTACCCCGGCCACCCGAGCAGCGACCGCACGCTGGATGCGCCGCCGTCGCCGCCTCATCGGCTACGGCCAGTGGCAACCCTTCGTCGACGCCGAACCGGTCCGCCAGCACGTGCTTGCTCTACGTCGTCAGGGACTCGCGATCAAAACGCTGTCCGAGAAGACTGGCGTCACCGTGGCCTCAATTGATCACCTGGTCTACGGAAAGAGCGGCTACCCGCCGGGGCGCCGGATCCGTCCCGAAAGCGCGAAGGCTCTGCTCGCATTCCGCCCGACGCTCGATGACTACCCCGACGGC
Source organism: Streptomyces sp. NPDC040432 (assembly GCF_055595445.1). NCBI lineage: Bacteria > Bacillati > Actinomycetota > Actinomycetes > Kitasatosporales > Streptomycetaceae > Streptomyces > Streptomyces sp. NPDC040432. Next base: position 233,405 of record NZ_JBVIVP010000005.1, read on the forward strand.
GCACTGATCGACTCCCTCGGATCAACCCGACGGATGCAGGCCCTCGCTGCCATCGGCTGGACCATCAAGGCCATCCACCAACACATCGACTACGTCAACGTGGCCACCCTCGAACGCATCGGCAGCGCCCCGAAGATCACCGCTCGGCTCGCTCGGGCCGTCCGGGACGTCTACGCGTGGGCATCCGTCGGTACCGCGGAAAACCACGGGGTCACGCCTTGGGTCGCCACACGCAGGCGACGTCAGGCCGCAGCCTCCGGCTTCCTTGGCCCCGCCTGGTGGGACGACGACGAGTTCGACAACCCGGACTACCAGCCGGCCGTAGTACAGACGCCCCGCTACGTGGCCCTCGCCGAGAACGCCGCCGAGCTCGAAGCCCAAGGCTACGAACGCGCGCAGATCGCCGAACGGCTCGGCGTCACCAAGGACGCCCTCCAGCACGCCATCTCCTACCACCGCCAGAAGACCGCCGAGAAGGACGCCGCCTGATGCCCGACTTCATTCTCGAAGACGCCGTCGTCGACGGCTTCGCGGGCCCCGGCGGCTGGTCCGAAGGCCTCCGCCTCCTCGGTCTCTACGACATCGGCCTCGAATGCGACACCGCCGCCTGCCGCACCCGGGCCGCCGCCGGACACCTCACCATCCAGACCGACATCGCCGCCTACCCCACCGCCCCGTTCAAGGGCCGTGTCAGCAAGCAGGTCGGATCGCCGCCCTGCCAGGCCTGGTCCGGCGCCGGCAAGCAACTCGGTCTCATCGACCAGCCGCTCGTCCACCAAGCCGTCCACGACTTGGCCCACGGACGGGACACCCGCGACGAGCTGAAGGCCGCCTGCCTGGACGAGCGTTCAATCCTCGCCGCCGAGCCCATGCGCTGGATCGCCGACCTCCGCCCCGAATGGGTGTGCCTCGAAGAAGTACCCGCCGTCCTCACCCTGTGGAAGCAGTACGCCGAGTACCTCCGCAGCTGGGGCTACAGCGTCTGGACCGGCACCCTCAACGCCGCCGACTACGGCGTCCCGCAAACCCGCAAGCGGGCCATCCTCATCGCCTCCCGGGAACGGCCCGTCACCGCTCCGGCCCCCACGCACGCCGAGGATCCGGCGCACGACCTGTTCGGCGACTGCCTGCCCGGCTGGGTGTCCATGGCCGACGCCCTCGGCTGGGCAGCCGGCCAGACCGTGAACACCCGGGGCGAACGACGCACCCCCGGCGGTAACGAGTTCAGCGCCGACCGGCCGTCCTGGGCGCTCACCGAGAAGACCCGCTCCTGGTCCCTCCGCAACAACACCCAGAAGAACGCCGCCCGCAGGTCCATGAACCAGCCGGCCGCCACGCTCTTCTTCGGCGCCCGGTGCAACGACGTCTCCTGGGTCAGCGACAACGACGAGGCCGTCCGGATCACCGAGGCCGAGGCAGCCGTCCTGCAGTCCTTCCGCCCGGACTACCCGTGGCAGGGCTCCAAGACCAAGCGATTCCTCCAGGTCGGCAACGCCGTCCCGCCGCTGCTGGCCGCGCACATCGTGTCCGCCGCGACCGGCATCCCCATGCCGCAGCCGGCCGCCGTCACCGCCGCCTGACCGCGGCACCACCACCCGCACCAGCCAGAGAGAAGACGTCGGATGCCCTGGTTCAAGATCGACGACTCGGCGCACTCCCACCCGAAGTTCATTCGGGCCGGGAACGCTGCCCTCGGTCTCTGGCTGAGGTGCGGCTCCTACTCGGCCCAGCACCTCCTTGAGGGCTTCGTCCCCAAAGCCGTCATCAAGCCGTTCGGCGGAACCCCGGCACAGATCCGCAAGCTCCTCGAAGCCGAGCTGTGGCACGACGCCGGCCACGACTGCAAGCGGTGCCCACAGCCCGCCGACGGCTACGTCATCCACGACTTCTTCGAGGGGGGCCGGAACGTCACCAAGGCTCAACACGAGGCCAACAAGAAGAACGCCGTGGACCGGGCCGCGAAGAGCCGCGAGGGCAAAAAGCGCGCCGATTCTGAGCGCAAACAAAACAACATTCAGTCTGCAACTTCTTCTCAAATGAGTTCAGATCGCGCGCGAAATGAACCCCACTTTGAGGACTCCACCCCAGGTCAAGAGGGTCTGTCACAGCGCACGCCTGCTGAAGGTGCTGCGGCTGCCCATGCCACTACCACGCCTGTACCCACTACTTCCTTCGGAAGTAGTGGGGCTGCAAGCAGCAGCGAGCGGCCAGAGATCCGCTCCTGGGACACCCTCGGCGACCTCAAGCGCGGCATCGCCGACGCAGGCATCGGCGGCGTCAGTTGGAACCTTCAGGCCTCTCAGATCGAACGCGCAAAGCAGGTTCGGGACCAGGTGGGAGTCGAGGCCATGGTCGCCATGGCCGTCAACAACGCCCGCTTCCGGGGTGCCCCCGGCAGCGCGAGCGCCTGGCTCGCCGGCTGGGAATCCCTCGAAGCCTCCTCGCCCGCCAGCAGCGACAGCAACGTCGTCTCCCTCGCCGCGAACCGGCGCCCATCCACCACGGACCAGCGCGTCAACGAAGCCCTCGCCCTTGCCGCGGAGTTTCGCGCCCTTGAGGAAGGACCCGCCCAGTGACCCCCGCCCAAACCGCTGAACTTCTTGCCTTCTGCGCCGCCTTCGACCGGCGCACCGTAGGCAAGGCCGACGTTCTCGCCTGGCAGACAGTCCTCGCCGACATCAACTACGAGGCCGCCCGACAGGCCGTTGCCGAGTACTACTCCAGCGAGACCCGGTGGATCATGCCCGCCGATATTCGCAACGGCGTGAAGACCGTCCGCGCTAACACCGCCGATGTCTTCCAGGGTCCCGGTCTCCCCGCTGAAATTCCCGACGCCGATCCCGACGACGTCGTTGCCTACCTGGCAGCCCTTCGGGCACAGCGGACCAAAGCTGCTGACGGCCTCGAACTGAAGCCCCGGCCCATGAAGCAGCTGATGGCAGGCGTCACGCGGAAGATCCCGAAGCAGCCGAACCCCGAGCTGGATTCCGTCCGCCGGCCGGGCCCGCTCGGGATCGTCTGCCCCCGCTGCAAGGCCGCCCGAGGTCGTCCGTGCAAGAAGCCCGGCTCCAGCGAACGCTTCCCGCTCGGCGAACCCATGCGCGAGCCGCACCCCATCCGGGTCGCGCTTGCCACAGGGCAGCCGTTGCCCGCCGGCCACGACGCCGCAGCCGAAGCAGCGGGCAAGGAGGCCTCCCGGGTCGCCCTGGCCGACATCCCCGACGCCGAGATCGTCGAACCCGAACAGGAGACCGCATGACCGCCGCCAGCTACCCGGTCATCCGCTGCGACGGATCCGTCCACTGCGTCGCCGAGGCGCAAGGCCGCCCCGGCGACCGAACCGTCAGCGAGGTTCGCCGCCACAACGAGGACTGGCACCAGCGGCCCGGTGGCCGCGACATCTGCCCCGACTGCTGGAAGGACGGCCGCCGATGACCCGGCCCCGTTCCGCCCCGATGCCCGCCAACCTCCGCCGTACCGCCCGGCATCCCGCCTACGACCACCGCTGCCCCCACTGCGGCGCCGCGGAGAAGGCCCGCTGCACCACCATCTCCGGCCGCCACACGAAGACCGCCCCCTGCCCCGCACGACTCGCCGCCCACGCCACCGCCACCGCCGTCTGCCCCACCTGCCAAGTCGCACCCGGCACCGAATGCCGCAAGGCCGACGGGAGCCCCCTCGGAGACATCCACCCCACCCGCCGAATCGAAGCCGGAGGAACCGCCGCATGAGGACCTTCCGCCGCTGGCATGCCTACCTCACCGCCCAGAAGCGCATCAACAAGGCCCTCGCCGAGTGCGACCGCATCGCGGCCGAGGTCGCCGGAATCCACGACAGCAACTCGGCGAACACACGCGTCGCGCTTCGCCACATCCGCGCCGCCCTGCTCACCGAGGCCGACCGGTGACCGCCTCGACGGCCGAGCAGCAGGCCCGACTCGCCACCCTCGCCGCCGCCATCCGCACCACCCGCCGGCAGCCCCAGCCGACACCCTCCGCCTGGACGCCCGAGCAGCAGCGCCACCACCGCACCACCCTTCAGGAAGCCCTCGACGGCACCGAATGGCACCAGCCCATCCCCGCCCGACCCCGAAAGGCACGCCGATGATCAAGCTGATCCGCGACCGCATCCCCGAGATCGCCGCAGCCAACGGCCAGCAGCTCCAGATCCACGCCGCTGGCACCAACGAGACGGTCTGCCTCCTTCTCGACAAGCTCGACGAGGAAGCCCTCGAAGTCTCCGAGGCCGCCAGTGACGAGGAACTCCTGGGCGAACTCGCCGACGTCCTCGAAGTGGTCCACGCCATCACCCGCCTCAACGGCTGGACCCTCGACGACCTCGAAGCCGCCCGCATCCGCAAGCACCAGGAACGCGGCGGCTTCGACAAGCGGCTCGTGCTCACCACCCCCGAGATCTGCCGGCACTGCCGAACCGAGATCGAGTGGATCGACTGCCCCACCGGCGGCTGGTGGGCCCACCGCCAGCACCCCGCCGACGACCACGACGCCGAAGCCGCCGACGCCTGAACAGCAGGACGGACGGCCCCGAGGAAAGCGGGGCCGTCCGCAGCCCAAGACTCTCACGAACGGAGAACCCCGATGGGAATCGACTTCAGTCACGGCGACGCGCACTGGTCCTACAGTGGATTCGCCCGCTTCCGCCGGTCCCTCGCCGCACACGAAGGCTTCGCCCTCAGCAGCATGCAGGGCTTCGGCGGCCAGCAGGCCTGGTCCACCATCACCAGCGACCTCAAGCCGCTCCTGAATCACTCCGACTGCGACGGCGAGCTGAGCCCCTCCGAATGCCGGCAGATCGCGCCACGCCTTCGCGTCGCCATCGATGCCATCTGGCCAGCCGGAGAGGCGCTGCACGACAGGGAAGCGGGCCTCATCCTGGCTGACGCCATGGAGCAGGCGGCCGAAGCTGACGAGCCGCTGGAGTTCTGCTGATGACCAGACCGACCCGGCTGCAGCTGGAGAACCTCGTCGACCGCGCCGAACGCGGACCACTCTCCTCTGCCGAAGCCGACCGGCTCCGCGCCGGTCTTGCCGCCCTGTACGCCCGACCCGCCACCCGACCGGTCCGACGGATGCGGGCGCTCGGATTGCTCGCAGCAGCAGCCCGACGTCGCGGCGACGACACCCTGCCCGTTGCGCTCATAGAGCGGACGCTCGCAGCGCCACCCGCATTCGAGGCCCGAGAAGCCGCCTGACGGGCCGCAGGAGCCCCGAACAGCCGCCCCGCGCCCCCGAGTCGCACCGCACCCGCGACAGGCCCCCACAGGGCCACCAGGACGATCCGCCGCAACAACTGCCCCTCGTTCGAACCGAGGGGCGGCCACCCCACCAGCATCCACCAGGAGACCCACATGACCGACAGCGATGACCACGTACACGAGGTTTGGATCATGACCCGCGACAGCGAGGACCTCACGATCGAACTGTGGAAGGACCTCGAATCCATCCACGTCCACGGCGGCGATGGCGAGTCCTACAGCTGCTGCCGCGAAGAGATCCTCACCCACACCATCCCGAAGTACGAGGCAGCCGGCTGGGCGCTGACCGCCAACTACGAGGTCGCCTGATGGCCGGACCCTTCGTCCCTCAGCAGCCCGCACCCGATGAATGCCCCGAGTGCGGAGCCGACACCTTCGACCTCGACTACGGCGACTCCGAACGGGACTTCCCCGTCTGGATGTGCACCGGCTGCCGCTGGGGCACCGCCGCTTACTAGCCGACCACGAGCCTGGAGAAACCCATGAACGCCCTCGACCGCATGCTCGCCGCCCACGACCTGGAGACCGCTCTCCTCGGCGGCTGTGGCCACTGCGACACCGAACCCGACGAGCTGTGCGCCGCGTGCGGTTCCTGCCGTTGCGACCGTCACGACGACTGCGCTCCGCCCGCCTGACCCCCGCCCCGGCCGGCCTGCCACCCCGCAGGCCGGCCCCCACCCCGCACACCAGGAGCAGCACCATGACCCGCTTCGAGTACACCGACCCAGGCAAGGCCCGCCTCCAGTTCGAACCGGCCACCGAACGCGGCGAGCGAATGGTGATGCTGTCCGCGATCAGCCCCGAGTTCAGCCTCGTCGTCGTAGACATCCCGCTGGACCGCGTCGAGGAGATCGTTGCCGGGCTCCGCGAGATCGCCCGCCAGCAGCGCGGCGGCCCCCGGATGAGCCCCTGCATGTGCGGCCTCCCCGACGACGACGGGGTCCACCCCACGAACGGCGACGACTGCTACACGACGACCCTGTCCGTGGGCGAAGCCGAAGCCGTCCGAGCAGGCCGAGCCCGCCGCGCCGCCGAGGGGGCCGGAGCATGAGCCAGCAGCCCGCGCCCTACCGCATTCTCGTCACCGGATCCCGCATCTGGCCCGACCACGACGTGATCTACAACGCCCTCGACGAGGCCCTCAACTCCGCGCCGAAGGACCGCGACCCCTGGCTCGTAGTCGGCGACTGCCCCCGAGGCGCCGACCGCATCGCCTACCAGTGGGCATTCACCGCCATGGTCGACATCGACGTCCACCGCGCCGACTGGGCCACCCACGGCAAGGCCGCCGGCCCGATTCGCAACCGGGCCATGGTCGACGCGGGCGCGGACGTCTGCCTCGCGTTCATCCGCAACGGCAGTCGCGGCGCCTCCCACACCGTCGCCCTCGCCCGCCGAGCCGGGATCCCCGTCCGCGTCTGGACCGCAGCATGACCGCCACCCAGCAGCCCCTGTTCCTGCCCGGCTGGGACATCGAGCCCTGCGACACCGCCCCACCCCGCCGGCCCCGTACCGATGCAGCCACCCGACTCCGAACGCTTCGCGAACGCCGCATCGAACCCGAAGCCGGACGAGCTGCTGGTAGCGGACGGACCTGGATCCCCGGCGGCGACGACATCCGCATCACCACGATCAAAGCACCCGAGGAGTACCTGTGACCGCCCGCCATTCCTACGACAACGCCCTCATCAAGATCCTCAACGAGAACCACCGCAACCTGAACAAGATCACCGACGGGCGAACCGTGCCCGCCGAAACCCTGATCGGCATCGTCACCGCACGCTCCAACCTCGCCATCGCAGCCGCACTCCTCGCCGTCGCCGACGCGATCCGCAGCACCAACCAGCCCTACGAGGCGGCGTGCGACTGCGGATCCCTTGACCAGGAACCCGACGTGCAGGAGGGCTGGATCCACTCCCGCTCCTGCGCGGCCATCCGAAACAGCAGGACCGACGGGAGCAGCCGATGACCCCCGACGACCTCCGCGACCGGGCCATCGGCGCCGCCGCCCGAGCCCTCAACGCCGGCGGGTACTGGCTTCCCGCAGCAGCGAAGGAAGCCGTGGTCGACGCCGTTCTCGCGCTGGCCGCCAGCCCCGCCGAACGGTGCGGCGAACTCATCGACGGCCCGACCGGCGGCTGGCTCGAATGCGTCCTCCGCCCCGGACATCAGGGCAGCTGCGCCGACCACGGCGACATGCGGTGGACCCTCAAGCCCACCGTCGGACCCACCACCGAGCAGTACGAGCAGGCACAGCGGCGGGCCATCCGGATCCAGACCCTCCTCGACGAACAACGCGACCGGGCGCGCAAGGACGCCGCTGCCGGCCGCGAATCCGAGCGCATCCTTCAGCAGCAGATCGACCAGCAGGCGAAAGTGATCGACCGCCTGCAGGTCATGGACCGGCACGCGCGAGAAGCCCGACCCCTCCGTGACGTCCAAGGCCGTTGCCCCGCCTGCCGCGGCGCAAGCCTGTTCCTCGCCGACGGCAACTACATCACCTGCTCCCGCATCGACTGCCCCGACCCCGAGGCGGCCACCCGAATCCTCGAACAGCGCATTGAGGTCCGGAAGATCGCTGAGCTGCGGCCCCTCTGCCCGGAGCGCCGACACATCGAACACCCCGGCTATAGCTGCACGGAAGCCGATCAGATGGCGACCCACTGGGCCGAGGTGCTCGACAACGCCGGCCGCGTGTTCGACGCGCTCCTGACCCCCGCCTCCGACGTACCCGCCGCACTCCGCGGACCGAACTGGAAGGCGCGGCCGTGAGCAGCACGTACTACATCCTCTGCCTCTCCCATGACCCCGCCACCGTCGAAGGGGAATGCCGCACTCCCGAGGAAGCCGAGCAGCGGATAGCGGCAGGCTTCGAAACCCACCCGAACTGCGACCTCGCCGTCAGTCGCCACTCCGGGGCCGTCGTCGAAATCGCCTGCCCCACCAGCAAACACCGCAAGGTCAACCTGCACTGCTACCACGGCGGCCCCATCTGGGTCGACGCCGCCTGGCTCCGCCTTCTCGCAGCCGCAGACCAGTCCAGCGAGCCGGCCATGCAGGCGGCTGCAGCCCGGTCTCGGCATCGATGCTGGCCACCGGAACGGATCCAGCGCCTCCGTCTGGAGCTCGACCTCCCCACCATCTGACCCGCCGAGGAATGGACGCAGGGTCACAACCCGGCAACAGACATCCCGCCCGCGCGCAGGGTCCGCCACGCTGCGGACCCATGAACCCCCGCACCTACGCCACCATCCCCATCGCCCTCCTGCTCCTCGCCGGCTGCGGCCAAAGCTATGACGAATCCGTCGAGGAATGCGTCAAAGCGATCAAGGCCCGCACCGAACCCAGCCCCACCCGCCCCAAGGCATGCGAGCCCCTCACCGACTCCGACTACACGCTCATCAGCGTCAGCGGATCCCTCGACGACCTCGGCTGGACCGACAAGGACGGCCGCTTCGACGAGGACAAGATGCTCCAATCCACACCCAGCCCCTGACATGCCGATGCCCCCGCCTCTAGAGGTCGGGGGCATTCGTGCATCCAGGTCAACGCTGCAGAGCCTCATCCAGGTAGGCCTGCACCGGACCGAAGAGCCCATACGGAACGTGCTGCTCGATCTCACCGTGGCCGACCCATGCCACCTCGGCGATCTCCTCCGCGTCCCCGACGATCGCCTCACCCTCAACCAGCGTGCACGCCGCATAGGCCATGAGCCGGCCGGTCTTCGGATGCACGCGCTCACCGAGCAGCCGGTCCGCTCGCACCGTCAGGCCAGTCTCCTCCAGGGTCTCGCGTACCGCGGCCTGCTCTGCGGTCTCCCCGAGCTCAATGCCGCCAGCAGGGAACTGCCACATCAGTTCGCCCTCTGCCACGCGGCGACGGATCATCAGTACTCGATCACCGTCCACGATGATCGCGGCGGAGATGCCCCGCTCGGTCGTCGTCTCAGTCATGCAGCTGCCTCCAGTGCGGCCAGGATCGGCGGATAGATCGTGTCGGTCGGAATGAAGCGGGCCACGTCACCGCGCGGCACCCACTGAACGGCCGCGTTCTCAACAGCATCCAGATTCGAGGCCTCGCCCGTCAGATGCTCGGCCAGGTAGTAGTCACAAAGCGCCCCAGTCAGAGGATGGACACGGCTGCCCAGATGCCCGCGCACGGCAGCATGCACGCCAGTCTCGGCGTGAGTCTCGGCGACAGCCACCGCCTCGGCGGATCGACCGGGCTTCACAATGCCAGCGGGGAACTGCCAAGCCAGCGTGTCGCCGCGGCGACTGCAGACGAGCAGCACCTCGCCGGGCCGGGTCACGACCGCCACGGCCACGCGGAGAGCCTGGGCCGCAGTGTCGACGGGCGGCTGAGCGAGTCGAGCGAAGCGTAAGCGCACAGGTGCCAGGGCCTTTTCGTAGAGGGTGTCGAGGGCGGCCTGCATGTCAGGCCGAGGCACGATCCCTGGACGCGCATGCCAGCCGGCGACGGTCTGCGGGTGGACGCCGAGCCTGCCGGCGAACTCCTCGCGGGTCATCCGGTGGGCGGCCTGCAGGTGGCAGGCCAGCTCTCCGGTCCAGGTGATGACGTCCACAATCGCGCCTCCCGGCGGCCCGTGTCCCGCGTCCTGTACGGCCACTGATCGTCTCCTGTGCGGCTGCTGTACGGCAGCCGCTCGCCGGTCAATCACCCCGGCGATTGACTTGGAGCATGCAGATCACACCTCAGGCCGCGAGTCTCTTGGGAGGCCGTGCCGGCAGCTCGTCAGTTTCGTGGACTAGCCAGAGCAGGAACGCGTTGATGTGCGCGTTCATGTCGGAGTCGACCTCGGCCACGGCGGCTTTGGCCTTCTCGTACACGTCGGGTTCGGGGCGGTATGTGCGGGCCCTCTTGAGGTGGATTCCGGCTGGCATGCAGGAATCGTCCCACAGTGGATTGCCACGGTCCAGAGAAGGCGCTACGTTAGTGGAGTGCCACTCGGACCGCTCCACCGGTTCGAACGGGACGCCTGTGCCGCTCCACCGGCACGCCACAACCGAAAACAAAACGGCCCCAGCACAGGGACTCCACTCCCACGCGCCAGGGCCTGACCAACAGGAGCTAACCCTGATGGCTACGCAGAACTCTACCGACCTGCGCGTTGGTATCGATCACCCCTCCCCGGCCCGGCGTCTGATCGCCGTGGACTCCGACCCGTTCATGGACGAGTCGCTCCGCCGCGTCCGCCGCGCCCAGGCCATCCGGCACGCCGAGCAGGCTGTCGCCCTCGCCGACGCAGCCGGCAACACGGGCACGGCCGCCAGCCTCCGCCGCGAACTCCTCGGCCGGATCACGCCGAGCGCCGCCTGATGGCCGCCGCACTCACCGCCTGCGAGCGCGCAACCATCGACCACGCCCGCACCGTCCTGACCCACTCGCACGAGCTGTCCCTCGGCACCGCAAGCGACCGCGACCTGTGCTTGACCATCGGCCGGCTTGAGATCGCCCTGGAGCAGATCCTGCGGATCATCGACGAGGCGGTGCAGTGATGGGCGAACAGCAGCACAGCATCATCGACCAGCCCGCGACCGCCCAGACCTGCAGCGGCGATTACCAGCAGGCCCAGGCCCAGCGTGCCGAATCCGCCGGCGCCCAACGTGACCAGCTCGGCTCCGCCACCGGCGCCCGGCCGCACACCCACCGCTAGAACCCCTCCCGCCTGACCAACGGAAGGACCGTCATGTCTGCACGTCTCATCGCCCAGTACCGCACCGCCCAGGGTTCCGCGGTCGATGTCCGCCCGAACCCGCACAGTCCCGCCAACATCGTCGCCGGCTGCCACGGATGCCGAATGGCGAACGGCTCCAAGGGGCCCGCCGCCGAACAGCAGATGCGCGACTGGGCCCAGACCCACGCCCGCCAGTGCCGCTCCTGACCCCGCCCGCTTGCCCATCGGAGAATCCCATGCTCGAAACGCACCTCATCCGCCAGTACCTGACCGCCCTCCGCACCGGTGACCTGCTCGGCCAGACCCGCCTCCTCGCCGTTGCCGCCGACTACGACCACCACAACAGCTCGGGCCTCGTCGACCAGCTCGAAGCGATCCGCCTCAACGGCCAGGAAGCCGCCTGATGGACGTCACCGGCTACCGGTTACACCGCCAGTACAGGCCATTGCTCGACCGCGTGCAGGAGATCGCCGACCAGGCCGCCCGCCTCGTGCAGCAGCGGATGCGGGAGCGGATTCCGCCCACCCGGATCATCGTGGCCCGCGAGAAGTACAGCCCCCAGGCCCTGGTCGAGAACTACCAGGCTGCTCTGGGAACCGACCGCCTCCCTCCCGGCAGGCCGCCCACCGACTGGATGGGGACCACCACCGTCAGCCCGGAAGGTGTGCTCATCGTCATCAACGCTGACGCCCATTACCGGGCCGACCGGATTGAACTCGACCAGACCGTGGTCCACGAGCTTGCACACGCCGTCCAGTTCGGCCGGCCCGGCAAGCGCAACGAAGTACTCAGCGGCGTGCGGCACAACTTCGGCATCGAGAAGCAGAAGATCCGCAACGTCTGGAAGGCGAACCGCCGCGTCAGCCAGGACGAACGTGAAGCCACCGGCCTGGAGTACCTCGCCCGCCAGATCCGCTGACCTGTAGCCCTCGCTGGCCGTCTCGCACGGCCGGCCTGGAAATCCGGCCAGCACCACCACCCCGCCAACCCGCAGAAGGGTCCATCAGCCATGGGCATCAACATCTCCCACGGAACGAATCGGTTCGGCCAGATCTACCGGTCGGCGAGCGCAATCGCCGCCCTCGGACACCACCTCGCCTACGTACTTCCGGCAGCCGAATGGCAGGCAGTCGCCTACATGTTCAACGGCAAGCGCATGTCGGACGACGAACTCATCGGCCCCAACGAAGCCCTGAAGATCGCCGCCGCCCTCCGTAAGGCAGCGGCCCACCCGAAGATGTCGGCCGACGCCGCGGCGGACGCCGCCGAGTTCGCAACCGCCGCCGAACAGGCCGCCCGCGCCGGCGAGCCGTGGAGCTGGTCATGACCGCCGCCGTCGCAGCCGCCGCGAAAGCCCGCGTCTTCCTGCTCTTCATCGGCATCGCCTCACTCCTCGGCCTCGACTGGTCCGCCTGGGACCGGATCGTCGTCGGCCTCGCGATCATCGCGGCCGTCGCCGTCGAAGTCGGACTCGATGGGCACCGCGTCTGGCCCCGCCCCCTTCGAACCGGTCCGCCGCAGCGACACCCCACCGCCTGACCCCCACCACCCGAAAGGGAGATCATCGTGAGTAGCGACCTGGCCGACTTCTACAACCAGAAGCGCCAGAACAAGGCGGCCGACCGAGAGCAGGACCGACTGGACCGCCAGGCGGAACGCGAGCAAGCCCGCATCGACGCGCAGACCCAGCTCGACCTGACGGCGAAGCGGCGCCGCGACGAAGCTGCCGAGGCCAAGCGCCGCAAGGCCGAGCGCGCGAAGAAGTGGGCCGACCGCCGGGCATTGGTCTCGGGCTGGCTCGACACCGACGCCGACACGGCGATGGTCCTTCCGATCATGGCTGTCGGGATGATCGCCGCAATCACCTTCCAGGTCGACGCCCTGACCGATGCCGGATTCGGCAAGATCTTCGGCGGTCTGCCCCTGATGGTCGCCCTGGTCCTCGAACTCGGCGCCGCTGCCGCCACGGTGATGACGGTCCGCGCCGCCAAGGACGGCCGACCCGCAGGACCGTTCCGCGTAGCGATGTGGACCTGTGCGCTGATCGCCGCAGGCATCAACGCTGCCCACGGCTGGACCATGGAGATCGACGGCGAGCGCGCCTACTGGCCAGCCGCGGTTCTATTCATCGTCTCCCTCGCCGGCACCGGCTACTGGGAGATGCGATCCATCGGCCGCCACGGCACCTCTCGCCGCACCAAGGAGGAGCGGGCCAAGGACAGGGCGCGCGCCAGGCACGGCAAGGATCGGGCGAAGGCCTACAAGGACGTGGCCGCCCGAGCCCGGGAGATCATCCTGGCGAACACGTTCGAGACCGTCACGGCAGAGGACGCATGGGCCGACGCGTGGACGGACATCAAGGGCGCCCCGCTCGGCATGTACGCCGAGGTGTACGAGAACCGCGGCAAGGCGCAGGCCGCCACCACGAAAGCACGCTCCGGCGCCGACGAAGCAGCCATGGCCGCAGGACTGGACACCTTCCTCGACTCGCTCCTGAGCGGCGAGTCGAAGGGGGACGACGACCCCGGCGCCAGCTCCGCGAAGCGCGGCCCCAAGCGGCCACCTCAGACCCCCACAGCCCTTGGGGGCATTGAGAACAAGCCTCCTCGACGGTCGCCTGAAGGGAAGCCGGCGGAGCCCCTTGCCGAGGCAGATCTGGAAGCCGCCAGGCGTCTCCGGCAGGCACTGCCCGGCGACTCCTTCTCAACGCCCGCAGTGGCCAAGGCCATCGGCCGGCGGTGGGGATACGCCAAGCGCATCCGTGACGCCGTAAACGACGAGCAGAAGTAAGTCAGCCCACCGAGAGAGGAGACCGACCATGTCGACCGCCGCCCAGCACCCGCACCTGACCGTCGTCCCCGACCCGCCGGCCGCTCCCCTCGCAGGCGTTGTCGTCGAGAAGGCCACGGCCGTCGAGAAGGTCGGCCGCCCCGCCTGGCTGGGGGCCGCCGTGGATCACGTGAAGGCGAACAGCGGGTACGCCCCGCTCGCCCGCCGCGGCTACGGCCGGCTCGCCGCCCACTGGCTCGACCGCTACCACGACGACTACCCCGACATGATCGGCACCGCCCGCGCGGAACTCCGCGAAGCCCCGGCCGCCAAGCAGCAGGAGCTGAAAGCACTCGTCCGAGAACGCCGGTCCGAGTACAGGCGCCACCGCCTGATCCACGCCGGCGTCACCGGCGGCTGGACCGTGGCCGGAACAACCGGCCTTGCGGTCGGCACGATCACCGGCGGACTCTGGGTCGACCTTGCCGCAGGACTCGGCGCCTACCTCTACGGCGTCTGGAAGGGCTCCGGAGGCGAGCCCTCGACCGTTGAGTCCGCGCCCGGCCGGCTGGCCACCGCAGAGTCGGCCACGGGTACGGCCGGCGAGGAGGCCCTGCTCTCCGCGCTCGTCAAGGCCGACATCATCACCGCCACCGAACGCGCCGAAACCCGCATCATCGGCGGGATCCGCCAGGACGGACCCGGCTGGACCGCCACCATCGAACTCCCCGAAGGCATGCCCGCCACCAAAGCCACCGCCAAGGCCGGCAACCTCGCCGGCGCGCTCCGCAAGAAGGCCAGCCAGATCGAACTCAAGCCCGACACCTCCGAGGGGGGACACGAGGGCATGGTCACCCTGTGGGTTGGCGACGAAGCCAACCCATTCAGCGGCCCCAAGATCTACAGCCCCCTGATCGACGCCCCCAACTGGCACTTCTGGCGAGACGGCATCCCGCTGGGAGCCGACGCCCGCCAAGACCGCCAGACCCTGAACCTGGTCTGGTCATCCATCCTCATCGGCGGCCTCCAGGACTACGGCAAGACCTACCTCGCCCGCCTCATCGCCGCCGCCGCGGCCCTCGACCCGACCGTCCGCATCATCGTCATCACCGGCAAGAAAGGGCCCGACTGGGCACCCCTCAAGAAGATCGCCCACCGCTACATCGCCGGCTCCGACCCCGACACCATCCGCGAGATCTTCACCGAGATGAACACCGTCATCGAGGACATGCAGGCCCGCGGCGACGAACTGGAGCGCCTCTTCGAGCAGGAACCCCACCACGTACCCGAGGGGAAGATCACGCCCGAGCTCGCCGCCAACGGCATGGGGCCGGTCATCGTCCTCGTCGAGGAACTTCAGGAACTCCTCGGAGGAGCCGCCGTAACCAAGATGCCCCTGCCCGACGACGACTCCGAGAACCCCCGCCTCGTCTCCGCGAAGCCGCTCCTCGTCGACCTCTTCGGCCGCTTCAACCGAGCCGCACGCTACGTACTCGGCATGGGCGTCTACATCACCCAACGACCCGACTCCAACAGCGTCCCCACCGAGCTCCGCGAGGTCTGCGTGAAGCGAGCCAGCTTCCGAACCAAGAGCCGCGAAAGCTCCGAGATGATCCTCGGCGACATGGCCGTTGCCGCCGGCGCATCCCCGCACGCCCTCCTCGAAAGCTCCAAGGGCGTCTTCGTCCTGGAGGAGGGCGCCGAGGACGGCTACCGCACACTCCGCGGCGACGTGATCGACCTGCCCGACTTCGTCAAGATCTGCGAGCGCGGCCAGCAGTTGCGGATCAACGCGGGCACGCTCACCGGCGACGCCGCCCGACGCGAGGCGCACGCCCAGAAGGCCGGAGAGTACCGGCTGCTGATCACCGGCTGCCTGCGCGCCCTGAACGGCCAAGATGCGGCCCAGCTCGACGACCTCGCAGGCGCCGCCGGGGTAAAGCCGGAGCTTCTGGCCGACGAGCTTCGCGCCGCCGGGGTCGTCCGGCCCGAGAAGGTCGCCATCGCCGGCAAGCGCGTCCGCGGCTACGACCGAGCCTGCCTCGAAGAGGCCCTGAAGGCCCTGTAGGACCCCGGACAACCCCCGGACACACCCCAGTTCATCCCGGTATGCACCCCGGACAAAGGGCGGACGGCCCCCGGACATCATCCGACCTGTCCGCCCCGCGTCCGCCTACCCGTCCGGCGGACAAACCTCCGCAAACTAGGACTACGTCCGCCCCGCAAACCACCACAAACCATCAAGGAGACCGCCATGAGCAAGACCTGGACCAGCCGCCGGCGCGGCGACGAGAAGGACCTCAACCGCTGGCTCGCCAAGGGCAAGACCGTCTACATCGTCCAGACCCCCACCTACGCCGGACGATCCGCCCTGTGGAACCACCGCCAGGTCTGGACCTCCCACACCTGCACCGGCCGGCACCCCATCCTCGGACACTGGATCTTCGACAAGAGCGCCACCACCAACATCACCGGCCTGTTCAGCCTGGGCGACGGAACCATCCACGACAGCCAGCCCCGAGGCATCCCCCACATCTCCGACCCCGGACCCGACTGCCGCGACGAAGGCCTCTACGGCATCGGCCGCGGCCAGGAGTTCAAGAGCGAGTTTTACGACGGCATCGAGGAGATGGAGCGTCTCGGCCGCGAAGCTCGGCGACGCTGGTGATCGCCACCCGCACCTGCCCCGCCGCACAGGCTGCCGCGCTCAGCCTCGACGAACGCCTCACCCTGACGGCCCTGACCATGGACGACCGCCTCGACGGGGCCGGCGTCGCCCTCGACGTCCGTACCGCGCCGATTGAGATCCCCGAGATCCTCGTCGACCCGACCCCCGCCGCCGCCCGACCGGCCACCGTCGACGAGGTGTTCGTCGAGGCGGCCCGCCTGATCACCGCCCACGGCTGGATCACCCGCTACCCCGGCCACGCAGGGATCGGGTACTGCCTCATCGGCGCCATCCGGGCCGCAGCCGGCGGAGAAGGTCCGCTCGCCGACCAGGCGTGCGAGGTGATCTGGGAACGGATCCGACAGCAGGCCCCCGACGCCCTCAGCCCAGGCGGCTGGAACGACAGCCAGTCCGGGCCAGGCCCGATCCTGCGGATGCTCGCCTGACCTACCGTTCGACCGGCAGGCCCTCGCCCACCGCGGGGGCCTGCGGCATGAGCACCGCACGCGCGATCCAACCGCGGCCCAGACGATCTGTCGGCAGCAACGCCGGCCGCGCGCCCAACGCCACGCACAGAACGTCCAACGCCCGCTGGCACTCCACCTCCGTGCCCGCCCGCACCATGACCGTGACCCCCATGCCCGCATCATGCCGGGGATGGGGGTCACGTGGTTGGGGAACCGGTGGGGCTACGCCTGAACGGGCGCCCACTCGGCGCGATAGTCGGGATGGCCGGCGTAGGGCAGGGCCATGAACTCCAGCTGCCGGTGCACCGCACCCTCGGCGAACAGGTAGTCGTCTCCGCCGTCGCTTCGCTTCACGTGTTGCTGGATCCGCTCGTAGTGCGCGATGGCCTGCCGCTTGGCGTCGACCTCGGCGAGGACGCGGGCCGGATCATGGCGGGCGATGTGGGCGGAGTCGGCGCGCCCCTGCGGTCCGCCACCCTCCTCATCCTGGGTGCCGTAGTCCGTCACCTGAACCAGCGGGCCGGCGTCGGTGACGTACCCGCCGTGATCGCGCCAGGGACCCGCAGTAGCCGCGCGAGCAGTCTGCTCGTCCTCGTCGAGGCGGGCGCGGAGGAAGGGCACGAGAGCCTCGGTCACTGAGCTGCCTCTCGTTCGGCGCGGGTCCGGGAGTCGCCGTTGATGCGGATGGCGATGGTGCGGGCTCGCTCATGGTTGACGCCGGCCCATGTCCCGATCTCCCGGAAGGTCTTGCCATCAAGGCGGGCGGAGGCGATGTCCTCGTCGAGCGCTTCCTTGGCGCGGTCTACGGCCGCCGCCTTTCGGTGCAGCTGCTTTTCCCAGTCGGTCATGAGCCTATGGTCCCACGTCCACCGTCTGATTCCTAGACGAGTTTCGTCTAATCCATAGACAGGATGGCGCGGACTCTGCGATGCTTCACGTGTCTAGAAAATAGACGCCAAGCGATCCAGGGGGCACCGATGAAGCACACCGCCAACGAGACCCAGCACCAGACCCTCGTCCGCCTCATCACCGCCCTCGACAAGCAGCAGCCCATCACCATCACCTACACCAAGGCCGACGACACCGAGACCATCCGCACCATCGAGATCTACGACATCACCGTCAGCGCCGCCGGCGACATCCTCATCGCCGCCATGGACCGCGAGACCGGCGAACCCCGCCACTTCCGCCTCGACCGAATCCAGACCTACACGGTCCACCGCACCGCCTACACGGTCACCCGCCCCGTCCGCGACGAGACCACCCCGGCAAAGCGCCCCGAGCCGCAAGGCATCGCGACCGTCACCGTCGTCTACCCGATCGACGCCCCCATCGCCACCCGCATCGCACAGCTCGCCGACCAGCTCGCCGCCTAGGAGGAGCCGTGAACAACCTCGCCCCCGACGCCAACCCCGAACCCCTCCCCGCCTGGGAACCCACCAGCTGGGAACTCGCCCAGGAAGACCGACGCTGGGACCGCTGGGAAGACGACTACGACCCCAGCGACAACGACTAGCACCGCCCGGCTTGTCCGCACCCCATGCCATCCTGACGATCAGGACAGGAGGGGCGGCATGCCGGAGAAGCACCAAGTACACGACCGCAAGGGCAAGTACGTCGCCACCCTCGACGCTGCCCAGAAGGCAGCCGAAGCCGCCCGTCTCCGCTCCCGAGGCTGGAGCTACCAGCAGATCGCCGACGAGGTCGGCTACTCCAGCAAGGGCGTCGCCCACCACGCCGTGTCCCGAGTCCTGCAGGACACCGTGCAGGAAGCCGGCGACGAAGTACGGGCGATGGAGCTCGAACGCCTGGATGCCATGTGGCGGGCGGCGCTGGCCGTCATGGAGGCCGAGCACTGGACTGTGTCGCAGGGCCGGGTCGTCAGCCTGCACGACAAGCCGCTGCCCGACGGTGGCCCTGTCCTTGCGGCGATCGACCGGCTCCTCCGTATCCAGGAGCGGCGGGCCAAGCTCCTCGGCCTGGACACGGCGACCAAGCTGTCGATCGACGCCGAGAACCTGGGTGCGGAGATCGGCGCGCTTCTCGACCGCCTCGCCGAGCCCGAGGCTCCAGCCGAGCCCGAGGCTGCCGCTGATGACGACGGCGCCTGACCTCGACGGCATCCGCCAGAAGATCGCCCTCCTCGTCCGGGCCGGCGACACAGCCCAACTGCGCGCACTCCGGGACCAGCTCAAGTCGGCGATCGACCGCCGCGACCTCGTCACCCGCACGGCCCGCTACCAGCATGATCCGGTCGGCTGGGTGCGTGAGCGACTCAAGCAGGTCGTCTGGTCGAAGCAGCGGGAGATCATGACGTCGGTCGTGGCGAACCGGCGTACCGCGGTGCGGTCCTGTCACGGTGTCGGCAAGTCCCACACGGCCAGCCTGGTCGCGTCGTGGTGGCTGGACTCGCACCCGCCCGGCACGGCCTTCGTGGTCACGTCGGCGCCGACCTATGCGCAGGTCCGCGCGATCCTCTGGCGATACATTCGCCGCGTCCACAAGGCGGGCAAGCTCGCCGGCCGCGTGAACCAAACCGAATGGCACCTCGACGACGAGCTCGTCGCGTTCGGCCGCAAGCCCGCCGACCACGACGAGTCGGCTTTCCAGGGCATCCACGCCCGCTACGTCCTCGTCATCCTCGACGAGGCCTGCGGCATCCCCGGCCAGCTGTGGGTCGCAGCCGACGCCCTGACGACGAACATCGACTGCCGGATCCTCGCCATCGGGAACCCCGACAACCCGGCGAGCCACTTCCGGAAGGTCTGCACGCCCGGCTCGGGCTGGCATGTCATCGGCATCTCCGCGTTCGAGTCGCCGAACCTGACCGGCGAGGAGGTGCCGGAGGAGCTGACGCACGCCCTGGTCGGTCGGGAGTGGGTGGAGGAGAAGGCCCGCGAGTGGGGCGAGGACAATCCGCTCTACCGCAGCAAGGTCTTGGGCGAGTTCAGCTCCGACGCACCGAACCAGGTGGTCCGCGCATCTGACCTTGCCCAGTGTCGGATCGAACGCGCGACAGCCCGAACCGACCCCGTCGAACCCGTCGAGCTGGGGGTCGACGTGGGTGGCGGCGGCGACGAGACGGTCATCCGTGAGCGTCGCGGCATCCGGGCCGGCCGGGAGTGGAGGGCGCACACGGACCGCCCGGAGAAGATCGCCCCGCTCATCATCGACGCGATCAAAGCCACGGGCGCCACCGCCGTCAAGATCGACAGCATCGGTGTCGGCTTCGGCGTCATTGGCGAACTCCGCAACGCCGCCTCCCGAGGCGAACACCAGGCCCACATCCAGGCCGTGAACGTCGCCACCAAGGCCAGCAAGCCCGACAAGTACGCCAACCTACGCGCCGAGATCTGGTGGGAGATCGGCCGCGGCCTGTCCGAACGCCAGGGGTGGGACCTGTCCCGCGCCGAGAATGCCGACGCCGCGGTCGCGCAGATGCTGGAGCCAAGGTGGGACACGGACCCCCAGGGCAGAATCCGGGTTGAGCCCAAGGACGAGATCATCAAACGGCTCGGCCGATCACCCGACAACGCCGACGCCCTCCTGCTCGCCTTCTACTCGTCGGGCCGAACGCGCGTGAGGTGGCTGTGAGCAGGACTGCGGCGAGGCGCCTGAATGGGATTATGCCGATCATCTTGTCATTGGCTGGTTCTATGCTGCTGGCAGTTGGCATAGGCATGGTCTATGCCCCGGCCGGCGTGATCGCGGCCGGGCTCACGGCATGGCTACTCGAATGGCGCTACTACGGCGGCCCCGAGGAGCCCGAGCGGTAGGAGGTGGTGACCGGTGGGGAGGACCATCCTCGGCGCCATCCTCAACCGCGCCGCCGGCGTCACCGCCACACCCGTCCCGTTCGCCAGTCGCGCCCAGTCCTACGCGCTCGGCTTCGGCGCCCGCCGCGACCAGCAGGCACAGATGGCCGCCATGCAGTCCGTCGGCACCCTCTTTTCCATCGTCAACAGGACGAGCAACGCCACCTCGCAGGTCAACTGGAAGCTGTGGCGAAAGGCCGCGTCCGGCCGCGACGAGGACCGCACCGAGGTCACCTCACACGCCGCCCTCGACCTGTGGAACAAGCCGAACCCGTTCATGCCGCGGCAGGAGTTCGTCGAGGCCAGCCAGCAGCACATCGACCTGACGGGCGAAGGCTGGTGGATCGTCGCCCGGCACAAGGCGTCCCCGATCCCGCTGGAGATGTGGCCCGTCCGCCCGGACCGGATCACCCCCATCCCGGACCCGGAGACGTTCCTGCGCGGCTACATGTACCAAGGGCCCGACGGCCAGCAGATAGCCCTGGAGCTGGATCAGGTCATCTTCCTGCGCATGCCGAACCCCCTCGACCCGTACCGGGGCATGGGGCCGGTCCAGTCGATCCTCACGGACCTGGACGCCACCCGGTACAGCGCCGAATGGAACCGCAACTTCTTCCTCAACAGCGCTGAGCCCGGCGGCATCATCGAAGTCCCGCAGCACCTGGCCGACCACGAGTTCGACGAGCTTCGGGCCCGGTGGAACGAGCAGCACCGTGGCGTCGCCAACGCCCACAGGGTGGCGATCCTAGAACACGGCAAGTGGGTGGACCGCAAGTTCACGCAGCGGGACATGCAGTTCGCCGAGCTGCGCAGCGTCTCCCGCGACGTGATCCGTGAGGCTTTCGGAATCCCGGCGTTCGCGCTCGGCGAGGTCGCCGACGTCAACCGGGCCACCGCCGAGGCGTCCTCGACCTGGTTCGCGGAGATGCTGACCGTGCCCCGCCTGGAGCGCATCAAGGCCGCCCTGAACCACGACCTGCTGCCCATGTTCGGCGCTGCCGCCTCGGGCCTGGAGTTCGACTACGAGAACCCGGTGGCCGACGACCGCGACCTGGCGGCGCGCGAGCTGACCGCGAAGGCCACCGCAGCCAGGGAGTTGATCGAGGCCGGAGCATACGGGCCGGAAGTCCTTGCCGCCCTGGACCTGCCGCAGATTGCCTTCGGGCAGCCGGGTGCGGACCAGGATCGCGAACTGCTCATCAAGTTGGTGACCAGGGCGCCGCTGCTGGCGCCGACGATCCTGCCGATGCTCGGCTTCGACGTCCCCACCGCTCCCGCCCCCAAGGCCCCTGCCCCCGAGGCGGAACCGCCGGCCAACGCTCTGCCACTCGGCCCCGGGTTCGACGCCCTGCTGAACGTGCCCGACCTGGACGCCGCCCAGCGGTGGGAGGTCATCGGCGAGGACGACGACAACACCTGCGAGCCCTGCCGCGAGAACCAGGGCCGCACGTACCGCAACCGGGCCGAGGCCTACAAGGACTACCCGGGCGGCAGCGGCTACATCGGCTGCGAGGGCGCCAAGTTCGGCAACGACTGCCGGTGCCGCGTGGTCAAGCGTGGCAAGGCCCGCGAGGGCGAGGAGTGACGCATATGCCGGGGTGGTGCATCATGAGCGGTAACTCGCGGGGAGTTGCGGAGTCTGTCGTGCGCAGGCTGGGCCCTCTCCCACGCCGTCTGTTCAACTCGTCCGCCCTGTCGCAGGGTGCTGTCCGTGAGCTCCTCGGTGCTGGCATGCGTGCGTCGACGGAGACTGACAACGTTGTCACGCGTCCTGGGGTGAACCTGCAGGCGTCGGCTGTGGTGGAGCGCCGCGACTGGTACCGGATCACCAACCAGGCCGGGGGGCCGGTGGTCGTCGACATCTTCGACGAGATCGGCTTCTGGGGCGTGAACGCCGCGGCCTTCCAGCGGGAGCTGGCTCAGGTGACCGCCTCGGAGATCACCGTCAACCTCAGCAGCCCTGGCGGGGAGATCTTCGAGGGCATCGCGATCTACAACGCGTTGCGTACCCACCCCGCCACGATCACCGTGCAGGTGTCCGCGCTCGCAGCGTCCATCGCCTCCGTCATCGCACAGGCCGGCGACCGGATCGTCATGCAGTCCGGCAGCCAAATGATGATCCACGAGGGCTCGGGGCTGTGCATGGGCAACGCCCGGGACATGGCGCAGATGGCAGAGCTCCTCGACCGCCAGTCCGACAACATCGCCACCATCTACGCCGACCGGGCCGGAGGCACCCCCGAGCAGTGGCGCGAGCGCATGCAGGCCGAGACCTGGTACACGGCGCAGGAAGCGGTCGACGCCGGACTGGCCGACGAGGTCGAGACGGCCAGCCGCAAGGGCGAACCCGCCGAGCCGGAGAAGGTCACCGCACGCTGGGACCTGTCCGTCTTCGCCTACGCCGGACGAGAGCAGGCCCCCGCGCCCGTCGTCGCCAGCATCGCGCCTGTCGCGGAAGAGGCCCCGCCGGAACCGGCTGCCGCGGCTGAAGTCGAGCAGGAGCCGACGCCTGAGCCTGCCGAGCCCGAACTGGACTGCTGGGCGTCCCTGACCGCGCACCTCACCCAGCCTGCCCCCGACCCGTGGGCCGGCCTCGTCGCACACCTGACGTCGTCCAGCGCGGCGACGAGCACCCCCGCCTGAGGAGGCAATCATGACCACCGTCGCGCGCACCGCGGACGAACTGACCGAGGCCCTCGGCGACACCGCCAGCCTCCGGGAGATCGTCAAGTCTCCCGAGACCCTCCAGAACTACATCCTGGAGTACGCCAAGAATCAGACCCGCAGCGACGACTCGATCGCCCAGCAGGTCCGCGAGGAGACACAGAAGGCCTTCGCGAACTGCCTCCGCGGCGACCAGATCGACGGCATCAACCGTCTCAACCTGGCACCCGAGTCCACGCCGGTCCGGAACAAGTACTACAACGCGACGGCCCCCGGCGCCGGTCTCGACAAGTCGTTCAGCAACTGGACCGACTTCATGACCACGGTCTGGGACGGCACGAACACCCAGGAGGCGTTCACCGCCCGCGCCGAGATCAAGAAGATCCAGAACTCGTTCAGCTCCAACGTCCCCTCCGACGGCGGGTTCCTGATCCCGGAGACCCTGCGCTCCGACCTGCTCCGCGTCCCGATGGAGCAGTCGCTCGTCCGGTCCCGCGCCCGCGTCGTCCCCATGGAGACGCTGATGGTGCCGTACCCGACAGTCGACTCCACGTCGAACGCCAGCACCGTCCACGGCGGCATCATGGGCTACTGGACCGAGGAGGGCGGAACCCTCACCGACTCCAGCCCGACCTTCGGCCGGATCGAACTGCAGGCGAAGAAGCTGACGCTGTATAGCGAGATCCCCAACGAGCTGTTCCAGGACAGTCTGGCCACGCTCCAGCAGTTCATGAGCGAGAGCTACCCCGAGGCGCTGGCCTGGTTCGAGGACATCGCGTTCACCGAAGGCAACGGTGTCGGCCAGCCGACCGGCTTCCTCAACGCCTCGGCAGCCGTATCGGTGGCCAAGGAGTCCAACCAGAGCGCCGCGACGCTCCTGTGGGAGAACATCGTCAAGGCCTACTCGCGCATGCTGCCCTCGTCGCTCTCCAAGGCCGTCTGGGTGGCGAACATCGACACCCTGCCCGAGCTGATGACGATGGCCCTGTCCGTCGGCACCGGCGGATCCGCCGTGTGGATCGGCGACGGCGGCGGCGAAGGCGCACCGCCCGTGCGGATCCTCGGCCGCCCCGTGATCTTCACCGAGAAGGTGCCCGGCATCGGTACCGCCGGCGACATCAACTTCGTCGACTTCGGCTACTACCTCATCGGTGACCGGCAGGCCATGCAGATGAGCACCAGCTCCGACTACAAGTTCGGCAACGACAAGACCGCCATGCGCGTCATCGAGCGCGTCGACGGCACCCCGTGGCTCAAGACCGCAGTCACCCCGCGGAAGGGCTCCAACACCCTGAGCCCGTTCGTCAAGGTCGCAACCCGCGCATGACGTAGCCGGCCGGGGCGGGCACTGACACCCCCGCCCCGGCTCGCTCCGAAGTGGCAATCAACCCCCACCAGGAAGGCAACACGACATGGACGCCCTCGGACGGCTGTTCAACGCAGCCACCTCAGCCACCACCGCAGCCACCGCGTTCGGCCTCAAGGACGCCGGCGGAGCCACGATCATCCTGATCGGCGCGACCTCCGGGAACGCGACGATCCAGGAAGCGCAGGATGCCGCCGGTACCGGCGCCCAGAACCTTCCGATCTTCACCAAGTACTACCGGCAGAACTCCGGCGTGTGGACCAAGGTCACCCAGGCCGCAGCCGCCACCGTCACCGCCGGAACCGGCGGCCTCCTCGTCGCCGAGGTCGAAGCCTCCCAGCTGTCCGACGGCTTCACCCACATCACCTGCTCCCACTCCGCCGGTAGCTTCGTGATCCTGCCGCGCGACCTGAACACCAAGCGCAAGCCGGAGAACCTGCGGTCGGTGACCTCATGAGCGTCCTGATCGCAGGGTCCCAGCTGCGGACCCTCCTCCTCGGATCGAAGGTCGACCGGGCCACCGCGGCCCTGCCCGCCTCGACGACCGGCAGCCTGTTCACCGTGACCGGCGGCCGAGTGCTCGTAACCGGCATCGTCGGCCGGGTCACCACCAACATCCAGGCGCAGGCCAACGCCATCAAGCTCGTCGCGACTCCGTCGGGCTCCGGCGCGGTCAACGACCTGTCCGGCACGGTCGAGTCCAACGGCCTTGCCGCAGGCGGCCTGCTCTCCATCACCGGCCTCGCCGGCGACGCCATGGTCAAGAGCACGGGCGGCGGCGTCTCCACCCTTCGCAACGCGGTCATCGTCGCGCCGGGTGCCATCGGCCTCAACACGGCAGCCACCAACACCGGCTCCGTCGAATGGTCGCTGACCTACGTGCCGCTCGATGACGGCGCCACCGTGACGGCGGCCTAGCAGTGGCCGGCTGGGTGTGCACGGAGTGCTCGACCGTCTACTCGGTCGACGCTCCGCGCTGCCCGCACTGCCAGTCCACCGACCACGTTGAGCAGGGAGAACCCATGCCGAAGATCACACGCCACGGCGGCCCGACCATTGCCGTGAGCGGCAGTTGGGGCGACGAGCCCCAGACCGAGACAGCCGGTGCCGCTGAGCCCCCCGCGAGCGCGGCACCGGCCCCCGACAACAAGGGAGGTGCGTCATCTCCTGGGACCAGCTCCTCGGAATCGTCCGAGACGCCCGAGCCGAACACCGAGCCGAGCGAGAACGCAAGCCCCTCGCCTGCCCGCAAGACGGCGAGCCGCTCGAAGAAGGCCCCGACGGACAGCTCTTCTGCCCGTGGGACGGATGGCGACCCGACGGCAGCCACATCTGACAAGTCCTGACCCGCCCGCCCAGCAGTCCTGAGGAGGTGAACCCGATGAGTACCCTCAACTCCGCCGCCGAAGGCCGCGCCCGTCTCGGCCTCGACACCGACTACGTAGGCAGCACCCGCTCCGCCTACAAGCCAGCGGACGAACCGATCACCTCATCGACGACCCTTCAGGACGACGACCACCTCACCGTGCCGGTAGCCGCCCACGGCGTGTACGCCATCGAGGCCAGCCTCGAACTGACCGCGGACCCTGCCGGCGACATCGTTCTCACCCTGGCCGCACCCTCAGGCAGTTCGGGCGGCTGGACGCCGGTCGGGGTGACCCTGTCCACGGCCGACGGAACCGGCAGCATCCGTCTCACCCGGTTCGCGTTCGGATCAACGACAAGCATGGGCGTCGTCGCCGCAGGCCTGTTCGTCCTGCCGCACGGCAACCTGACCGTCGGCGACACCGCTGGCGCGCTGACCCTGCAGTGGGCGCAGGCAGCGTCGTCGGCTACCCCGACCACCATCAAGCAGGGCTCTTGGCTGCGCCTGCGACGGATCGGCTGAGGGGGCGGGAATGGGAACTCTCAGTAGCAAGGCGGAGGCGCGGTCGAACCTCCTCATGGATCACGACCTGCCGTCCGAGCAGGGACTTCTGGCCTGGACATACGACCCGTCGATGGCCGGGCACGTGACCGCGCAGTCCGTTGGTGGTGTCGGCGGCCGGGTCACGCTCGTCAAGATCTGGATTCGGCGGCGAATCACCTGGTCGAACGTGTGGCTCGGCCTCTCCGGGATCGACACCGGCGCCACCCTGGAGAACAACTACCTGGGCGTCTACGACCAGGCGGGCACTCTTCGAGGCGTCACCGCCGATATCTCGGCGATGTACATGACCGGCGCCATCGCCAAGCCCTTCCCGTTGGCGGCGCCGTTCGACGCGATACCCGGCGCCTACTACATCGCCATGCTCATGAACGGCACCTGGACAACGAACAGCCTCCACTTCAAGGCTTCCGGCGCCGGTATCAGCGTGAACGCCGGCCTGGCAGCCCCGGCGCTCCGCTACTCCAGCATGCTCACCGGGCAGACCAGCCTGCCCGCCAGTCTCACGCTCGCCAACCAGACGACGAACACCATCAACACCGGGTGGGCCAGCCAGTGGTACGGGGTGAGCTGACATGGGCATCTGGTACGCCACCCGCGAGGACGTCATGCGGGCCCTCGACAGCAAGGAGACCGCCCGCAACGCAGGTCAGATCGACCGCGGCATCGAGGCGGCCTCCCGGAACGCGGAGCGTCTCTGTCACCGCGCGTTCGCCCCGACCATTGCCACGAAGTTCTTCGACTGGCCGAACTCGCAGGGCGCGGGTGCCAGCCGGCTGTGGCTGGACGGCAACGAGCTGATCTCGGTCAGCGCGGTTACTTCGGGCGGCGTCGCCATAGGCGCCGGCGACGTACTCCTGGAGCCCGCGGCCTACGGTCCGCCGTACAACCGGCTTGAGCTGGACCGCGGCAGCAATGCCGCGTTCGGCGGCGGGCAGACCTCGCAGCGCGACATAGCCATCACCGGCCTGTGGGGCTACTCCGACGACGAGTCCGAGGTCGGCATTGCTGCCGTCAGCGTCAATGCCACGGCGTCAACGCTGACAGTCGACGGCCCCGGGTCCGCACAGCTGGGCGTCGGCAGCGTCCTCCGGATCGACTCCGAACGGATCGCGGTCACCAGCCGCAGCATGACCGACACCGGCGAGAACCTGGGCGCCGACCTCGACAGCAAGGCTGCCGCGGCCACCGTGCCCGTCGCCTCCGCGGCAGGCTTCGCGACGGGCGAGACCATCCTCGTCGACGCCGAACGCATGCTGATCATCGACATCGCGGGCAACAACCTGATCGTCAAGCGCGGCTGGGACGGCTCCGTACTCGCCGCGCACGCGACGGGTGCAGACGTCTACGCCTCCCGCACCCTGACCGTCAGCCGCGGCGTCCTCGGCACCACCGCCGCCAGCCACAGCACGGCCGCACCCCTGTACCGGTGGGACCCGCCCGCCCCCGTCCAGACCCTGGTCATCGGCGAGGCGATCAGCTCCCTGACGCAGGAACAGGCGGCCTACTCGACAGTCCTCCGCGCCGGCGAGACCGGCAACGAGAGGACCCGGGACCTGCGCGGAATCCAGGCCCTACGCGCGCAGGTCTACGAGTCCCACGGGCGTAAAGCCCGCCTGAGGGGGGTCTGATGGCCGACATCGAGATCCGCATGGACGGCCCGCTCTTCGACGGCCGGGTCGCCCAGGAGATCGACGACTACACCAACGAGGCCCGGGAGAACATCGCCGAGTTCGCCGAGGAGCATGTCCTGCTGCTGATGGGCATGGCCTTCCGACACCCGACGGGCTATTACGAGTCGCACGTCCTGACCGAACGCGCGTCGGCCGACGTGTCCCGGGTCCACGACTCGGGGGTCGTGTACGGGCCGTGGCTGGAGGGCGTCGGCTCCCGCAACAGCCCCGTCACGATCTTCCCCGGCTACTGGCATTGGAAGCGCACGAAGGCCTTGCTGCGGCAGGTCGCGCCCGAGATGGCTCAGCGGCTCCTCGACCGCTACCTGCCGAGGATGAGGTGACCTGATGCTGAACATCACCGGGATCCTCGACGCGGTCGTCTCGCACGCCATGTCCATCGGCCACTTCGAGCAGGTCAACGGGCATGAGCCGTCGAACACGCCGTCCCACGGGCTGACCGCCGCCGTGTGGGCCGACACCGTTCAGGCGATCCGGTCCTCGGGGCTGGCGTCGACATCGGCGAGCCTGGTCTTCAACGTGCGGATCTACTCGTCGACGCAGTCCGAGCCGGTCGACGCCGTCGACCCGAACATGATCAGCGCGGTGGATGAGCTCTGCGCCGCCTACATCGGCGACTACTCACTCGACGGGCTGATCCGGCACGTCGACGTCCTCGGCGCCCACGGGCCCGCACTCACCGTGCGAGCCGGCTACGTACAGCAGTCCGGCGCGCTGTTCCGCGTGATGACCATCCAACTTCCCCTCATCGTCAACGACCTCTGGGAGCAGGTGGCCTAATGGCAAAGCAGTCCGGTCTTGGCGATGCGCTGTACATCGCGGGCTACGACCTGTCCGGTGACATCGGCGCCGTTAACTCGATCGCGGGCGGCCCGGCCCTGCTCGATGTGACCGGCATCGACAAGAGCGCCTTCGAGCGGATCGGCGGTCTTCGCGACGGCCACATGGACATCACGACGTTCTTCAATCCGGGGGTCGGGCGCGCGCACCTGCGGCTGTCGGCTCTCCCCACTACCGACGTGGTCATGTCGTACTTCCGGGGTACTGCCCTCGGCGGGGCGTCCGCGAACATCGTTGCGAAGCAGCTCAACCACGACGGAAACCGGGGCGACGACGGAGCCTTCACCTTCTCCGGTGGCAACCAGGGCAATGGGTACGGCCTCGAATGGGGCACGTCCATGACCGCCGGGAAGCGCACCGACAGCACGGCCACGAACGGTACGTCGGTGGACTTCGGGACCGGCTCGACGACCTTCGGCCTGCAGGCCTACCTGCACGTGTTCGCCTTCACCGGGACCTCGGTCACCGTCAAGCTCCAGGAGTCCGGCGACAACGGGGCCGGAGACGCCTGGGCGGACGTGACCGGAGGCGGCTTCACCGCGGCAACCGGCGTCACCAGCCAGCGGATCGCCACTGCCTCCAACCTCACGGTCGAGCGGTACTTGCGGGTCGTTACGACCGGCACGTTCTCCAACGCGGTGTTCGCCGTGTCCGTCAACCGCAACCCCGTTGCGACCACGTTCTAGCCAGGGGGCTCCAGTGGATCGACCCATCAACCGCATCGCTCCGCTTCACGCGGTGCAGGCGTACCAGACGTACAGCATCACGCAGCGGCCCGACGTCCTGGTGCGCGCGGCCTGCCAGCAGGTCGACTGCGCGGCGTGGCTGTCGGGCTGGGAGACCAGCCTGGACGAGACCACCGAGCTCGGCCGGCAGCAAGCGGCGTACATCCGCTCCAAGTCGGGGCGGACGTACCGCGAGCTCCGATCGGCGGCGGGCCTGACCGTCTTCCGATTCGACTCGGGGCAGCGGTGCTTTGCCGAGCACAAGACCCGCCCCGAGATCTACGGGATGCGGCATGGGGACTGGCGGGGCAATCCGTCCGGCCAGGTCCGTGTACATCAGCGACCCAGTGACTGGGTCGAGGACTTCGGCGAGCACCAGCTCCGGATCGCCGACCAGCAGCAGAAGGGATAGGCCATGGCCAAGGAATCAGGCCTCGGATGGACCACCTGCAGCGTCGACGACGCGACGGGTACCCCGCAGGCGATCAAGAACGACATCACGAACCTGCAGTTCGCGACCCCGCGAGCCGTGCAGGACGTCACCGGCATCGACAAGTCCGCGATGGAGCGTCTGCTGCTCCTGGCCGACTTCTCGATCACCCTCAACGGTGTCTTCAACGACGCCGCCAACCAGAGCCACGCCGTCTTCAAGACCGTGCCGAGCACGTCCGTCGCCCGCACCGTGACGCTTGCTGTCAGCGGTCAGACCCTCGCCAACGAGTGCCTGTTCACCGACTACCCGCTCACACGCGCGGACTCCGGTGAGCTGACGTTCGCCGTGCCCGGCGTCCTGTCCGACGGCACCGTCCCGACCTGGTCCTGACCCAACACCACCACTGCAAGGGGGCTCGCATGGGCTACAAGCACAAGATGCCGCGTATCACCGTGACGTTCGAGGAGGGCCACGACTACCACGGCTTCGAGGCCGTCCTTCGCCGGCTCAAGTTGGGCGAGTGGATGGAGATCACCGGCATCGGTGCTGACGCCACGACCATCCGTCACGTGGGCGACCAGCTCCGCAGCATGGCCGACAAGCTGATCAGCTGGAACCTGGAGGACGAGGACGGCGCGCCGATCC
This sequence comes from Streptomyces sp. NPDC040432, assembly GCF_055595445.1. Taxonomy (NCBI): domain Bacteria; kingdom Bacillati; phylum Actinomycetota; class Actinomycetes; order Kitasatosporales; family Streptomycetaceae; genus Streptomyces; species Streptomyces sp. NPDC040432. The sequence continues at coordinate 264,388 of NZ_JBVIVP010000005.1, forward strand.
CCACAACGATGGAGGCCGTTCTCGACCAGGACCAGGACCTCATGCTGGCCGTCCTCAACGCCTGGCTCGACGGCCTGACCAAGGTGGCAGCCCCTTTGGAGCAGACCTCGCCCGATGGCGAGCTGTCCCTGGAGGCATCGCTGCCGATGGCACCCCTGTCCGAAAGCCTCGCGAGCTAGTCCACGCCGAGTTCGTACTGCGGCTGTGCCGCGAGTTTCACGTTCTGCCGAGTGCCCTCTACGAGGAGCCGGTGGACCTGATCCGCCTAATGAAGATCGAAAAGCTCGGCACACCGGAAGGGGGCGCGGAGGATGGGTAACGACATCGAGATCAAGGTCCGCGTCTCCAACGAGTCCGGCGCCGGCCTTGCTGCGGTCAAGCAGTCGCTGGAGCGGCTGGAGTCCAGCGCCGACAAGGCCGACCGGGCAGTCACCCGACTGCGCGCCAACCTTGCGGACAACCTCGAACTGAAGATCAGCACGGACGCCGAGGAGACCATCGCGTCCGTCAAGGCCGCCCTGGACAGGCTCACGGCCAGCAGCCCGACCCGGCTCCAGGTGCAGGTCGACGACCAGGCCAGCGACGATCTGTCCCGCATCGAGCGTGCGGTCGAGAAACTCAAGGCCTCCGCAGCCGAAGTGACAGTCTCGGTCGACGACCGGGTGACGTCAGGTCTTGCCGCGATCACTGCTGCTGTGGATGCCATGAAGGCGGCAGCCGCCCAGGTAGTGGTCTCCCTCGATGACCGGGCAAGTACCGGCATCGCTGCCATCGCCGCCCGCATCGACGCGCTGCGGGCGACCGCGGCGAGCATCGCGGTCTCGCTCGATGACCGTACCGGGCCCGGTCTCGCCGCGATCCATGCGGCGATTACCGCCCTGAAATCCACGAGCGCTTCGATCGCCGTGTCTCTCGACGACCGCACGGGGCCCGGCCTGGCAGCCGTCTCCGCTGGGTTGGCCCGCCTCAAGGCACTGTCGCCGGTCCGGCTGGCCGTCACCTTCACCGGGAACCTGACGGCCATCTCCACCGCAGCGACCGCCATGCAGGCCCTTCAGACTCGCGCGTCCGCCGCCGGCCGCGAGCTGGACCAGCTGGCCGCGAAATCGGCGCTCACGGCAGCGGCACTCACCGCGCTGGCCGTGGCAGCCACGGCAGCGGGGGACGCTTTGCGGGACCTGCGCCGTCGCGCGGAAGCCGCAGGTGTCGCCATGCGGGAGCTCCGCGACAGCTCGGCCCTCGTCAACAACGCACTCCGCACCTTCACCACCCGCGCCGGCCCGGCGCTCGACCGGCTGAACGACCTGTCGAACCGGTCCCGGACCCTGCGCATCGACATGCACGACCTGGCCGACGCTGCGACCCGCGTGGGCGGCAGCCTGTCCGGTCTGCGCGGCAGCCTCGGCTCGTTCAGCACGTCGGCCGGGGGCGCGTCGAACGGGACACGGAAGCTCATGCTGGCCGCGCTCGCGCTCGCGCCGGCGCTCATCCCGATCGCGGCTGCGGTGACACCGATCGTGCCCGCCCTCGGTGCCGCCGCTGTGGCCATGGGCGCGTTCGGCGCCGCGCTCCTCCCGCAGATCCTCGCCATCGGGAAGATCGGCGAAGCGCAGAAGGCCTACGCGAAGCAGGTCGAGGAGAACGGCAAGACGTCCGAGAAGGCCCTCAAGGCCGAGGCGGCGTGGCTGCGCGAGCTGGAGAAGGCCGGCCCCGAGGTCCGGAAGGCCGCAGCTGCGCTCGGGGTGATGAAGGCCCAGTACAAGGAGTGGAACCAGGCACTCGCAGCCGACACGCTGCCAGTGGCCACGAAGAGCTTCGCGATTCTGGGCGCCCTGCTGCCAACGCTGTCGCCGGTAGTGAAGGGCGTCACCGGCGAGTTCGACCGACTCCTCAACAAGCTGGCCGTCGGCGTACAAAGCAAGGGCTTCGACGAGTTCATGGTCAAGTTCGGGGACTTCTCGACGCGGATCCTGCACCAGGCCGTCGACGGGATCATCGACTTCGGCCGCAAGATGTCTGGCCTGGGCAGCAACACCGAGTTCCAGCGGTTCCTCTCCTACGTCCGCGAGTCCGGCCCGGTGGTCGGCGAGACCCTCAAGAACCTCGGCCGGGCCATTGCCACGCTGATCGAGAGCCTGTCCGGTGCGGGTCTGTCGATCCTCACCGTGGTGAACGCGCTGTCCAAGCTGGTGGCCGCGATCCCGCCGGACGCCTTGGCGGTCTTCATCCAGACCGCTGCAGCCCTGAAGCTGTTCGGGATGGCGGCCGGTGCTGTGGGCGCCGTGGTCACCTCGGGGGTGGTGGCCCGCCTGGGTGCCTACTTCGCGATCATGCGTGCGGCGGGTGTCGCAACGACCCTTCGCGCGACGGCCGCCAGTATGTCGGCGATGGCGGTGGCCGGCACCGCGCTTGCTGTCCTCACCGTGGGCGCCATCGCTATCGACAAGCTCGCGGAGAAGGCTCGCGGCGCGCCGCCGGACGTGAACAAGCTGACGTCCGCGCTGAAGGAGCTGGCGAACACCGGCAAGTTCACCGGCGAGCTGCAGAAGAGCTTCGGCGATGTCGACGGCCTGGTGAAAAAAATCGGGCAGATCGGAGTCGAGGCCCAGAAGGCCGGCGAGGCCGCCAAGGGTGCGTTCGGGTTCCGGATCCCCGTCCTGGACGACATCGGGAACTGGCTGGGCACGAAGTTCACCGAGATGCGCAAGGGCGGCGAGAGCCTGCGCGCCCTGCAGGACGACTTCAAGGCGCTCGACGGCGCACTGACCAACCTGGCGACGTCCGGGCACGCCGACCTGGCCGCCGCCTCCTTCGATCGGATCGCCGAGGCGGCACTCGCGCAGGGGCACACCCTTGAGGAAGTGCGGGGTCTGCTCCCGCAGTACGGGGACGCCGTCAAGTCTTTGGAGACGGACCAGAGGATCGCCGCCGAGTCCATGGGCTTGTTCGGTGAGCAGGCTCTCGCGGTGCAGCAGAAGCTCGACGCGCAGAAGCAGTCAACCGATGGCCTCCGCCAGTCCATCCAGGCCCTGAATGACGTGAACCGGGAAGCCTTGGGCGGGATGATCGGATTCGAGGCGGCCATCGACGCCGCCGCGAAGGCCGCGGCGGAGAACGCCGGTCAGCTTCACATGGTCAATGGAACCTTGGACCTGAACCAGGAGAAGGCGCGGACGGCTGCCTCCGCGCTGCAGGATCTGGCCGCGAAGACCGATGGGGCTACGGCGTCGGCGCGGGACAACGGCTCGTCCTGGGAGACGGTCAGCGGCATCTACGAGCGTGGGCGCGCCAGCCTCATCGCGAGCGCCCAGCAGATGGGTCTGACCGAGGCGCAGGCCAAGTCTCTCGCGGATCAGATCCTGCGGACGCCGGACAAGACCGCGTACCTGCGCGGCGACATGCAGGAGCTGCAGGCCAAGCTGGACTCAGCGAAGCGGCAGCTGGCCACGGTGCCGAACTCCCGGCGTGCGGAGATCCTCGCGAACATTTCGGACCTGGAGAACAAGATCTCGCAGGCGCGGAACTCTCTCGGCCGGCTGCACGACCGCACCGTCTACGTGCGGACGATCTACCAGGAGTTCCGGTCCCAGCACCACGGCGGGCAGGCACAGGCCCACGGTGGCGTCATCGGCGCGGCTGGTGGTGGCCCCCGGTCCCGGATGACGCTGGTTGGCGAGCAGGGCCCCGAGCTGGTCGACCTGGCTCCCGGCTCCCGCGTGCGGTCGAACAGTGACAGCCGTCGGATCGCCGACGGCATGGCTGGCAGCGGAGGCGGGCCGATCACCATCGTGCTGCAGATGGACGGCCAGACGGTGACCGAGGTCATCTTCGACCCGCTGCGCAACGCGATCTTCAACCGCGGCGGCAATGTCCAGGCCGCCCTCGGACAGGCGGGTGCCTGATGGCCTTCCCCTACAGCGTGCTGCCCCAGCGCATCGAGATCCAGCTCGGCGGTGTCTGGACGGACATCACCCAGTACATTCAGCGCCGTGACGGTCTGGTCTCCATTCGCCGTGGCCGGTCCGACGAGGCTGCTGGCGTGGAGCGCACCACGGCCCGGATGTCGATCAACAACCGTGACGGCCGGTTCTCCCGCCGCAATCCCCTCAGCCCCTACTACGGACTGCTGACCCGTAATACGCCGCTGCGGATCAGCCTGCCTGCTGCCGCGTCCTACATGTCGATCCCGTCCGGCAGCCTGGGTGAGGCGTCCTGCCCGGACGCGCCGCCCCTGGGCATCACGGGGGACATTGATGTGCGTATCGACGTCAGCCTCGACAGTTGGCAGGCCGGGCAGAACCTGGCCGGGAAGTACATCCGAACCGGCAATCAGCGCTCGTGGGCTTTGCAGCTCAGCCCCGAGGGCCTGCTCGCGTTCTCGTGGTCCTCGGACGGTACGTCTGCCGGCCTGATCAGTGTCGAGTCGACGACGCGGGTGCCGGTGCCCGCCTCGGGGCGGCAGGCCTTGCGGGTCACGCTCGACGTCAACAACGGGGCGTCCGGGAAGACGGCCACTTTCTACTACGCGGACACGATCAGCGGATCGTGGACTCAGCTCGGTACCGCTGTCACAACTGCGGGCACCACCGCGATCTTCGACAGCATCACCTCCCCGCTGGAGCTGGGCACGGTCGCGGACCTGACCGTGTACGTGCCCAGCGCCGTCATCACCGTCCCCGTGCACGGGCCTGAAGGGCAGATCCACGCATTCGAACTGCGGTCGGGCATCAGCGGCACGGCGGTGGCCAACCCGGTTTTCTCCGGCAAGGCGGCCGGGACCACGTCGTTCACGGACGCAGCCTTGAACACGTGGACGCTGGCCGCCGGTGCCGTCATCGACGACCGCGACTACCGCATGCACGGCGAGGTACCCGGCTGGCCCTCGAAGTGGGACTCCACCGGCTCCGACATCTGGGTCCCGATCGAAGCGGCCGGCGTCCTGCGCCGCCTCAGCCAAGGCGCCCGCTCCCTCGACTCGACCCTGCGCCGGTCCCTGACGAAACTGGCCGGCCGGCCGCCGATCGCCTACTGGCCGTGCGAGGACGGCACGGCGTCCACACAGATGGCCTCGGCCACCAACGCGGGCCGCCCCATGAGCGTGTTCGGCACGCCGAACTACGCGTCGTTCTCCGAGTTCGCCTGTTCCGCGCCCATCCCCGTCGTCAACGGCAGCACCTGGTCAGGAGCCGTACCGCGGTACACGGCCACGGGAGCCGCCGAGGTCCGCTTCCTCGTCGGCTTCCCGGCCAGCCCGCTCACGAACGGCGCCGTCCTCGCGCGGATCCACACCACCGGCACCGCACGACGCTTCGACGTCGTCTACACAACCGCGACTTCCGGCAGCGTCACCATGTACGTCTACGACGCCGCGGGCAGCCTCGTCTCCACGGGCGGCACCGCGCTGCTCCTGTTCGATGGCCGCAACCGTGCATTCACCGTCCGGCTGGAGCAGGACGGTGCGGACGTCGTCTACGGCTTCCAGGTCGTGGATCCGGACGCGATCACCGGCGGCGGCGAGGAGGACATTGCCACCAGCCGCACGTTGGGCGTGGTCACCGCTGTGGAGATTGCACCGAACCGCGACGTAGGCGACGCGGGCATGGGTCAAGTCTCGGTGCACGACGCCGTCACGGCTGACGTCGACATTCTCCAGGAGCTGCTGCTCGGCTACAAAGGCGAACGGGCAGGTCGACGCATCGAGCGACTTTGCCAGGAGGAGGGCATCGGCTTCAGGGGCAGCGGTGATCTCGACAGCACACCTCCGCTGGGACCGCAGCGCGTCAACTCGCTCCTGAACCTGATCAACGAGGCTGTCATGACGGACGGCGGCCTGCTGTACGAGCCGCGGTCCATGTCCGGCCTCGGCTTCCGGACTCTGGCCGCGCTCTGCAACCAGCCCGTCGCCTGCACACTCGACTACGACGCGGCCGAGCTGGCCGACGAACTCAACGTGTCGGACGACGAGCGCCTCACCCACAACGACGTCACGGCCAGTCGTCCCTCGGGGTCCTCGGCCCGTGCCGTCGTCACCGAGGGGCCGCTCGCAGTCGACACGATCGGTACCTACGCGTTCCCGGTCACGACAGCTGCGGAAACGGATGCTCCGCTGGAGGACATCGCCGGCTGGTACGCGCATCTGGGCACCGTGGATGAGAACCGGTTCGCGGGCATCACCGTGGATCTGTCCAACCCGCGGATCGCAGCCGACACGAGCCTGGTGGCCGAGGTCGGCAGGCTGGACCTCGGCCAGCGAATGCAGATCATCAACCCGCCTGCCTGGCTCGGGCCCGACGCGATCGACCAACTCGCGCAGGGGTCGACGGAGATCCTCGGGAACTACGAACGAAAGATCACGTTCAACACGTCGCCGGCATCCCCGTACACCATTGCGATAGCCGACGACGGGAACGCGCGCGCGGACACCGACGGGTCCGTGCTCGGCGCTGCGGCCACCAACTCGGCGACAACACTGGTCGTCGCCACCGTCCACGGCGAGGCCACACTCCCGATCTGGACCCAGCTGCCCGCCGACTTCCCCATGAACCTGCGCGTGGGCGGCGAGGTCGTCACCGCCTCGGCGGCAACCAGCCTGGCCGCCGACAACTTCAACCGCACGGTCGGTGCTGGCGGCTGGGGAACCGCCTCCGACAGCCACACCTACACGCTGTCCGGCGGCAACAACTCGGACCGGTCGGTCGCCTCCAACCGCGGTGTCGTCACCCTGGCCTCGCCGACCACGACCCTCCGGCACCAGATCGTGGCCGAGTCGTGCCAGGACTGCGACATCCGCGTCGCCGTATCGGTGTCCGCCACGGCGACGGGTGGATCCCTCGCGGCCATCGTCACCACCCGTTACACGGGCTCGGCCGACAACTACCGACTCCGTATCGAGTTCACGACCGCTGGCGGGGTCACGCTGACCGTCGCCCGCGGCGGCACCGCGATCGGGTCGAGCGTGTCCACCGGCCTGACCTACTCGGGCGGCACCATCATCCAGGCCCGGGTCCGGGTCGTCGGCGACAGGGTGCTGGCGCGGGTCTGGCCGAACGGCGGTACCGAGCCCGGCCACTGGACGATCGACCGCACTGTCACCTCCAGCACCATCTCCGCCGGGCAGGTCGGCCTGTCGGCAGTCGGCCTGACCGGTAACACGAACACCAACCCTGAGGTCCGCTTCGACGACTGGACGGTCGAGTCGCCGCAGCGGTTCACCGTCACCCGCAGCGTCAACGGTGTCGTCAAGGCCCAGTCCGCAGGCTCCGATGTCCGGCTGGCCATTCCCCCGATTCTGGCGCTCTGAGGAGGCCACATGCCCCTGTACCCGACGATCCGAGCAGGCTCCCGGATCACCGCCGCCCTGCTCAACAGCACCCTTGAGCCCTACGTCAAGAAAGCGGCGGACCAGTCGGTCACATCAAGTACCACCAATGTGAATGATCTCGAACTGTTGCTGCCGGTCGAGGCCGATGCCGTCTACGCGATGCGCGGATTCCTGCTGTACAGCGCCCGTAGCGATACGGACATCAAGATCGGCTGGACTGGTCCCTCCGCCACAACGATGGACTGGATTGGACACGCCCAGACACAGGACGGCACGACTGGCATCTCCGCCGGGATGGTCGTCGACCGGCAGTCCATCGGCAGCACCTTCTTCCCGTTGGGTGGCGCCGCTGCCGAGAACACGACGGTCATGACGGCCACTCTCTCCGGCACCGTCGTGACGTCGAGCGTTGCCGGGACGCTGCAGCTCAACTGGGCTCAGCGGGTCAGTAACGCCACCGCATCGATCATGCGCGCCGGTAGCTGGATCAAGCTCCGGCGCGTCGCCTAACCACAGTCAGGAGAATCCCATGGACCTCGTCAGGAGATCCCAGTACGGCCTGCCGGCGACCTCGGCCGCCGCGTCCATAGCGAAGACGCGCGGCACGAAGGTCCACTACCTCGGCACCTCCTACCCCAGCCGCCGCCACGACCTGTGCGACGACTACGTTCGCGCCATCCGGGCGTCGCACCTCGCCAACACCGCCGAGAACTACAGCGACATTGCCTACAACGCCCTCGTCTGCGAACACGGCACCGTCTACGAGGGCCGCGGCCCGAACCGGCGTACCGGAGCGAACGGCACCAAGGCCCTCAACGACAGCCACTACGCGGTGTGCGCGCTCCTCGGGGTCCCCGGTGGCGGCCTGTCGACACCGACGGACGCACAGCTGAACGGCATCCGCGATGCCATCGAATGGCTCCGCGCAGAAGGCGAAGCGGGCGACGAAATCCTCGGCCACCGCGATGGCCACGCGACCTCATGCCCCGGAGACGCCCTGTACGCGTGGGTGCGGAAGGGCGCGCCCCGCCCGGGAGCAGTCCCGCCTCCGGAGAAGCCGGTCGTGGACCTGTCCCGACTCATCGCCGCCGCGGCAGCGGACCCGCCGAAGTCCGGAACGCCGGTGTCCTACGCCGGTGTCCGTGCCGTCGAGGCGGCGCTCCGCGCCGAGGGTCTGCTGGCCGAGACCCTGGTTGACGGGCACTTCGGGACGTCGACGATCCAGGCCTACCGCGCCTGGCAGAAGCGCTGCGGCTACACCGGAGCGGCTGCGGACGGCATTCCCGGCAAGGCTTCCCTGACCCGCCTGGGCGCCGCCCATGGCTTCACCGTCATCGGCTGAAGGAGTCACCCATGAAGATCTTCGGACGCGAGCCCGCTCTCATCCTCGGCTTCATCGCCGCCGCGGTCAGCCTCATTGGCTACCAGTGGCACGTGTCGGCGGGCACGCAGACCGCGATCAACACCCTGGCGGCAGCCATCGTCGGCCTCATCCTCGCCATCATGGCGAAGGCCGGCGCGTGGGCCGCGGCACTCATGCAGGCGGCGCAAGCCGGCATGTCCCTCTTCGTTGGCCTCGGGCTGAAGTGGGAGGCGGAGAAGCAGGCCCTCGTCATGGCCACCCTCGCGGCCGGTCTCGCCCTGTACCAGCGGACGCAGATCACCGCACCGGTACCGTCAACTCCGCTCGAAGAAGGCAGCCCCATCCAGCCGCGCGCACCGCAGGAGGCATAGGTGCAGTGCCGTGCGGTCCGGCGGGCCCAGCGCCTCCTGGGCCGCCGCGGCGTCTTCCTGCTGATCCTGGGCATCGGCAAGACCTGCTGGGGCGTGTCGTTCATCGTGGACCCGCCCGGCACACAGGGCCTGCAGCTCCTCACCCGCCTGTGCGACATCCAGCACTGGGCGTGGCTGTGGATCACCGCAGGCCTCATTACCACAGCATCCGCGTTCCTGAAGATCGGACGCGACCGCTGGGGGTTCATCGCCGCACTGGTTCCGCCGGCCGTGTGGGCGATCGCTTACCTCTTCGCCGTCATCGGCGGGGAGTACTCGCGCGGCGCCTGGGTCGCCGTTTGGTACCTCACCTCCCACGTGGGGGTGATCCTGTGGGCCAGCACGGTGCCCGAGTACGAAGTACCGGCCGCCCGGCGCAAGGCCCGGAGAGCTGAGGGCGGATGAATGTCGGCGAGTGGACGGGCGTGGTGGGCGCAGTCGGCGGGGTGCTCGGGGGAGGCGGATGGTTCGTGGCTCGCGCCACGATTCGGGCGGCGCAGGTGACGGCGGATGCGCAGCGGGCGACAGCCCAGGCGAACGAGGCCGCGGCCCGAGCTGCCGCAGCCCCCGTCCAGCAGGCCGCGAACTTGGCCGTCCTGGAGGCCACCGTCACAAGGGTCGACGAGGAGAACGGATCGCTGCGAGGCCGGGTCTACCGGCTGGAGTCCCTACTCCGCGGATTCAGCTGGACCGTCGACGAGCTGTACCGGTGGGCGAAAACGCAGCCGGGTCGGCCGCCGGACCCGCACCCACTGGTAGAGGAGTACAACCGAACTGGAGTCTGAGCAGCCCCCACCGCCTCGCGCGGTGGGGGCGTTTTGCTGTGCCAACTCCCGTACTGCGACCTCGATAAGATGCCATATCGCCTGGTCAGCGCCTGAACTGCGGCACCACGTCGGCGAACACTGCCTCACCGGCATCCACGTGCGCAGCGTTCCGCTGGCCCTTGTTCCGCCTGCTCCAGTACGCGACGGTCGTGGCTGGGTTGTCGTGGTCGGCGAACGCCTGGACCTCGGCGAGGGGGACCTCGGCGTCGAGCATGTGCGTGATCCGACTGGCTCGCAGGACGTGCGGCGTGAGGCTGCGGCCGGGCAGTACCTTGGCCTTGCGGCCGAGCCGGGCGAGCAGGCGTGCGACGTCGTGCCGGTCCAGTCGGCGGCCTTCGGAGTCGAGTAGCAGCGGCCCGTCCTCGCGGCCTTCGGTGTGGGTGTCGAGGAGTTCGGCGACCGTGAGCGGCAGGGGTAGCAGCCGCTCCTTTGCCTCCTTGCGGGTGAGGTCGACGAAAGAACGGCGCCCGCGCTCGACCCTGGCGTCTATGTCGGCGGCGCACATCTCGCCGACGCGGCCGGCGAGCGTGTACAGCAGCATGACGATGAGCAGGTCGAACTCGTTCGTCGCCTGTGCGGCCACGGCCTGGATCTCCTCCAGCTCCAGCACGGGCGTACTGGTGGACGTGTTGCCCTTGTCGAACTTGGGCCGGTCGTCCTGGGTGACGGGGTTCCGGGGGAGCTCCATCTTCTCTGCGGCGTACACGTGCAGAGAGGAGAGGGCGTTGAGGTAGCGGCCGATGCTCTTCGGGCTGGCCTCGTTCGCCTCCATACGGATGCGCCAGGCTCGGATGTGGTCGGCGTTGAAGCAGCCGAGGAAGAACCGCTCGTGTCCGAGCTCTTGGGCGTAGGCGGCCCAGACGCGGCGGATGTCGTCGGCGTAGGTCCGCTTCGTGTTCACGGAGCCGCGCCGGGTGGACGACAGCCAGTCCATCATCATCACGAACGTCTCGCTGGTGACCGCCTCGGCGAGGAGCTCAGCGCGCGGCCGGTAGATCCGCTCCTGCCCGCGGCGTTCGACCTGGACCGTGCCGAGGTCGTCGATGAGCTTGCGGCGGACCGTCTCGAACAGGTCCGAGCCGGGCAGGGCAATGCCCACCCCGTGGCTCGGGGTGGGCAGGTTGGGGGTGGTGGGCATCGGGTCTCCCGTCACTGCGCGGCGGTGAGGCCGTCTGCGGAGTAGGCGTCAGCGACGCCGGACGGATCGCCGACTAGCTGAACGTAGTAGTCCCCACCATCCTGGTCGGGCAGCCCGGTGACTACGCCGAGCGTTCCTGCGGTCGCGTGGAAGCCGCCAGGCCAAGCCGGGCTGCCATCCATGGTGGTCCGAACATGTTGGCCGACACGGAAGGAACTCATTGCAGTCTCCTCGACCTAGTAGTTGCGCCACGGGGGTTGGAACGGGACGGGCTCACTTACGGTGCTGCTGCCGTCCTCGTGAACGGTGATCGTGGTGATCTGGGGACCGCGTTCTACCCTGGCCCGACGTTCCAGCTCCTTCGCCCAGCCTTCGTCGCTGGCTCGCGTTACGAGGGCCTTGGCCACAGCCGCTTCCTCGGCGGACTCGGCTGCGGCATCCCGGGCGGAACGTAGGGCCTCAGCGAGAACGGCGAGCCGGTCGGCGGCTTCCGGCGTGACCTGAACGGTGCGGGCGTAGCGCGCCACGTGGAACCAGCCGGAGGCGAGGTCGTCGACAGTGGCATCCTCGTCGGCCGCGTCCCGGTACCACTGGTTGAGGCTGGGGCGCTCGCCGGCGAGGCCGGCCTTACCGAGGGCGATCCTCGTGGCGCGGACGAGCTTGGCAGCGACTGCTCGCCCTTCGGTGAGCTGGTTTGCGTCCAGCCACTCGGCAGGGTCGGAGCTGACCCGGTTGCGAGCGAAGCAGCTGGTTCGCTCGGACCGCTCGGCTTCCGCCTGCCACTGTTCGCGGGTCGGCCAGCTGATCGTGCGAGGCATCTGAACTCCCTTGGTGGGCATCTCGATATCTCCAATGTAGGGGGTAGCCCTTACATTTGCAACCCCACCCCTTACACTTCATTTCATGACGACGCCCCCGACGCCCTTCGAGGCCCTCAAGCACCTCGCGGACAACGAGGACCCTGGCGAGCGCGCCCGGGAAGTCGGTGCCGCACTCAACGCCGTGCCCGAATTGCAGAAGTGGCTGCGACAGCTACGGCAAGACGCGGTCCTGGAGCTGCGGGCTGACGGCCACAGCCACGCCGAAGTCGGCAAGGTGATCGGGATCAGCCGGGCGCGGGCGCAGCAGATCGCAGAGGGCCGGACCACCGGTCGGCGGGCAACGCCATCCGAGGGGCCCGAAGAGCCCTCAAATCCTGGCGCTTAAGGGAACGTTATGCGCTGCCTTCATCCACCACCCCAGACCCACAAGGCCGCTCGTTGTAGGTCTGGGGTTGTGCCTGACCGCCCTGTCACACTGGAGCCCCGCCCCCGAGGAGCAGCGCATGTCCGACACCGTCAGCCTGACCGTCACTGCCACCGTCGCCGGCCAGCTGTGCCGTGTCTCGATGCCGTACCCGCGGCAATGCTGGGATGGCGTGAGCGAGGAGGATCGCGAGCAGCTGCGACTGATCGCCCGCTGGCGGTTCAGTAGCTGGGCGGCCGAGGAGTACGGCGTGAGGCTGCCGGCGGACGAGGTCGACGCGCTGCCGGTAGAAGCCACCTGACGCCTGTCGGTGCCGCGTGCCATGTTCGTTTTGCTGGGCGTCGTCGACGCGGGCGGTGGATCTCATCAAGGGTCGGCTTGCCGAGACGCACAGCATTCTTCTTGCCGAGAGCCCCCACCTTCGGGTGGGGGCTCTTGGCGTCTTGGCGCTAGCCAGCCGCCCTCCACGGCGCCAGAAGGTGCGAGAGTGATCGCGAGGCCGTCAGTGAGTGCGAATCAGCTGACCACGGCCCGCCGGGAGGGCGACTGTGGACGCAAGCCTGCCGGCCGCAGCGTAATCGTCCTAGCCGAGCATTCCCAGTGCTCCCAGCACCTACAGCAGAGCATGTATCCCCAGCCGATTGTCCTTCCGGGCGGCGGTCGAGGCGTGGGAACGGGCCGGGCCTCTTGCGTTCAACGGCCCACAATCTCGCTGTGACGTCGACCACTTGCCGCGCCGCCCGAGTCAACACCTACTGATACGTACCAGCAGCAACCAACATTCTGGGGATGCTTCCGGCATGGATTCCAAGGGGGTTGAGCTGGGTGGTTCAGTGTCCCCGCCCGTCGCATTCCCGCGTCGCGCGCTCCACGTTGGTAATCTGATGGACACACAGCCACCTTCGTATCGAAGGCGGACAGAGATCGACCCCCGCGCGGATGTAGGGTCCGCCGAGGGTCATGGATCAAGGAGGCTCCACTCCTGTGTCTCACCCCAACAGTAACCTGCCCGAGCCGACCGGTGCCACGGCAGGGTCCAGCCCGTTCGATCAGATCCGCCGCGAGGATGCCACCGGCGAGTACTGGCTGGCTCGCGACCTGCAGCCCCTGCTCGGCTACCTGCGCTGGGAGCGGTTCGCAGACTCGGTCGAACGCGCCGTGGCCGCGATACGCAACAGCGGCCAGAAGGCGGAGCTGCACGTTTCGCGGCGCCGCGAACCCGTGGTGACCAGCGGAAACGCGCCCGACACTCAGCGGTTCGACTACAAGCTCACCCGCTATGGCGCCTACATGATCGCCATGAACGGCGATCCCCGGAAGCCGGAAGTGGCAGCCGCGCAGACCTACTTCGCAGTCCAGACACGGAAGGCCGAGGTGGCAGCCCAATCGGCACCGCCCGCGCTCCCGCAGGACTACGAGGAAGCGCTCATCGAACTCCTCGGCAAGGTCCGGGAGAACAAGGCCCTAGCCGCCGAGAACAAAGTGCTCGCCCCGAAGGCTGGTAAGTGGGACGAGTTCCTGAACGCTGAGGGGCTCTGCGGCATGACCGAGCTCGCCGACCTCCTCCACACGAACGTGCGCACCCTCACCGGGTGGATGGTCGACGTGGGCTGGTTCCGGAAGCAGACGTCGAAGTTCGGCGGGAACCGCAACCTGCCGCGCAAGCCGTTCCAGGACTCGGGCGCCTTCGTCGTCAAGCAAGAGACGACGAACGGGTTCAACTTCCCGGTCGCCTACGCCACCGCCGGCGGCATCGACATGGTGGTTGACGGTTGGGAGAAGCGCGCCGCCGCCTAGCCCTGACGCCCGCTTCCGCATCCAGCGGGGGCGGGCGTTGTCACGTCTCGTCGGCCCGCTCCCTATATACGTGCGCCCGCCCGCCCTGCCAGGCGATGACCTCCGAGTCCCCGAGGACCAGCTCGTCGGGGTCGGGGATTTCGATCCGCCGTAGGAACTCGATCAGGTCGCGGTCGGAGTGGGCGATGCCGAGGACGGTGTCGATTCCGTCGATGCGGATCACGACCCGCCGGCCGCCCGACGGGCTGATGCGGTGGACGAGGATCGGCGCGTGGTCCATCCCTCCAGCGTGCGGGGCCGCGGTCAGTCCAGCACCCCGAGAGCCGAGTCGGGTCGGCAGTACGGACACGCCTCCAGTTCCGCGAGCGCGCGCAGAGCGGTGCCGCGGTCCAGGGGCCGCCGCCGGAAACCCTTGCCGCCCATCCGGCAGCCGCCGACGTGCACCCGGGCAGGCCGTTGACCGAGGTCGAGCTCCAGCTCCCACTCCGCCGGCGGTGGAAGCGGCTGCCGGGCGGCGACCTCGGCGAGGCGGGCCTCCTCGGCGCCGATCTGTTCGCGGACCCGGGCCAGGCTCATGGCGAGCCATGTCTCCAGGGTGCGGAGGCGGGGCAGGTCGGGCGGCAAGTCGGACACGTGTTCGAGTCTACGCCGATCGGCGCAGGTCATTGTCAGTGGCGTCCGCGAGAATGAACACATCAATCCGGCTCTAGTACGCGGGGATGCGGCTGGCCGGCTGTGTACCGCCCCGGTCGTGATGCGTCGGCCGGGGCGGAATGCTGTCAGGCCTCCGGGTGTCGGACGGCCTTCTTCACCGCCGCCTCGACCTGGTTCCGCGGCGTCCCGGTCTCCGTCGCCCACACGGTCACCGCAGCCTGCGCCTCGGCGGCACGATCCCGCCACACCTGCCACGCCTCGGGGGTCGGCGCCTCCAGCACGGCGGCATGTGCAGCGTCGGAGGCACGCTGGAGCTGGACGAGTTCGTCAGGGGGTTCGATAGCCACGGACCGGATCCTAAGCGGCGAGCTGCTGCTCGCCGCGTACCGCCTCCGCCCACTCCACGATGAGACGCAGGTAGCGGTCCCGGTCCTCGGTCAACAGCACGCCCTGGACCCACAGCGCGCGAATCTCCGCATTGATCACATCGGCGGGTCGGATCATGCGTCGATGGTAGACCGCAGGTCTGACACAGCACAGCCATTCGCGGCGGCGGCCTCGTAGGATCAGCGCATGATTCGAGCTGTTGTCTTTGACGTCGGTGAATGCCTGGTCGACGAGACCCGCGAGTACGGGACTTGGGCGGACTGGCTGGGCGTCCCCCGCCATACCTTCGCTGCGATGTTCGGGGCCGTCATCGCCCAGGGCCGGGACTACCGCGAGGTGTTCCAGCCCTTCAAGCCCGGCTTCGACCTGACCGCCGAGCGGGAAGCCCGCGCCGCCGCAGGGAAGCCCGAGCACTTCGACGAATCCGACCTGTACCCGGACGTCCGGCCCGCACTGGCCAAGCTCCGGGCTGACGGCCTGTGGCTCGGCATCGCCGGCAACCAGACGGTCCGCGCGGGCGGCATTCTCCGCGGCCTCTTCACCGGCGACGTCGACCTGATCGGTACCTCCGACGACTGGGGCGCCAGCAAGCCCGACCCTGCATTCTTCGAGCGGGTCGCCGCGGTCGTACCGTTCGACAACGACGAGATCCTCTACGTCGGCGACCGCATCGACAACGACCTCCGCCCGGCCGTTGCCGCCGGCATGCCGACCGCGCTCATCCGCCGCGGCCCTTGGGCGACCATCCAGTGGGACACCGAGGAAGCGAAGAAGCTGCCGACCTTCCGAGTCGACAGCCTCCTCGAACTTCCCGCACTGATCAGCGACGTCAATTCGCGAGAGCGCTGAGCATCGCACCCCAGCTGTGCAGGCGGTCATCCAGCGCGCGGACACACGGCTCGCCCTGCCACGGGGCGAGCTCCCGCCGCACCGCCCGAACCCGTTCCATGCCGGTCGCGTACCAGTGGGTTTCCAGCAGGTCGAGGGCCTGGACCGCGTAGTCGCAGGCGGCCTCGGGCTGACTCGCGGCCACCTCGACCGCGGCCAGGTCGCCGAGGACGACCGTCCTCTGCTTGTCGGCATCCGCCGGGAGATCCCGCAGCACGCCGGACAGGGTCTCGCGTGCCTGCGGCAGATGCCCCGCCCTCAGCTGGGTGTTCCCCTTGAACGCGGCGAGGCGGACGGTGCTGAACCAGTCCATCCACTCGGGAGACGGGTGATCCCCGCCCGCCGCCAGGATGTCCTCGCCGTGCCCGATCAGGTTCAGGGCGGCCCGCGTGTTCCCGCAGCGGGTCTCGCACTCCGCCTCGACCGCGTCCAGCCAGGCCAGCAGCTCGGCGGACGCCGGGCCACGCCGGGCCGAGGTTCGGGCCATCGACATCCGCTCAGACGCCCCCGCCCGGTCGCCCGCCCAGCCGGGGACGAACGCGGTGTGCGCGAGGATCGCGGCCCCGAGCAGCGCGTCGTCGGCATCACCGGCCGCCTGCAGCGCACGCAGCCACGTCTCCCGGGCCCGTGCCGGCTCGGTCAGGTCGAAGAACTCGATCCTCCCCGCGAGCAGCCACGACTCGGCGAGCGCCGACGCGACCGTCCGGCGAATCACACCCGACGTCGCAGGCAGCAGTGCGGCCCCCAGGCCGGCGTGAGCGACCACGGACGGGTGCAGGGTGCCCGGTGCGACCGTCCAGTACAGGCGACGGTGGGCGCGCGTCACCGCGGCGAAAGCCGAGGCCGCGCTCGGCGGCTGCACGGCGTTGGGTACCGTCATCGGCGCCGCCGGCGGGGTACGCAGAGTGCGGCCCGCGTCCGGCGCCTGCGTTGCCACGGTGAAGCCGAGATCCTCGATGGCCGCCACGTTCAGCAGGTCCACGAGCACCCGCTGTTGGTCCGTGTACGGCAGCGGCGGGTCGGCGGACTCCCAGCGGCGGACCTGCCGGGCGCTTACGCTCATGCCGCGGGCGGTCAGGGCGTCGGCGAGATCCTGCTGCGACCGGTACCCGGCGGCCTGACGTGCCGCCCTGAGGCGTGCGTTGCCTAGCGGTCGGGACATCCCAACCTCCGTATGTCGTAGGGGCGGTGGCCAGTCTCGCAGCCTGGCCGACAGCAGGCCACGTATCACCCGGACGAGACCTCAGACGTCCGCTTTACGGCCTGGAAGAGTCCTCTCCATGTCCTCGCCATCGGTCCGCAATGCGGCCACGCTGATCCCCACCACCCGCTGACACCGGCAGGGAGACCGCCGTGGAACCCCGCACCCCCCGGGCCGACAGCTTCGGCCACCAGTCCCACCCATGGACCGGCAAGCACGTCCGCGACATCGCCTGCGGCCAGACCGGCCTGCTGATGGCCGTGGTCGTCGACCCTTCCGGGTTCGCCTCCGAAAGCCCGCCTTCGCGCCGACTCGCGTACATCCGGGACGCCCGCGGCATCGAGTGGTCCACGGCCGTGGACAACATCGAGCTCGCCCCCACCCCATAGCTCCCGCCCCTCCCCCATGCGGCGGCTCGGGGAGGGGCGGGTACCAGCCGCCGTGAATAGGCGTTCGCTTCAACAAAGTTTCAGACGTATGTTCGAGCGAACAGTCGTCAACCAGTGGGTAGGGCCTGACGGTTGGTGACATTCCCGCAGGTCGCACACAGGATGCGAACGCATATATCTACGGGCCCCCTACCGACGCGTGCATGGGGCAGGCAGACTGGGGCAATCGCGGTGAGTGGCCGGAAAGCTGCCCTACGCGTTTGGCGGTAGCAGGCTCTTCACCGAGACGCGAAGGACGGCGGCGATGCGCAAGAGATGGCTGATCTTTGCGTCCGTCGTGCCTCGCTCAAGGCGCTGGATGGTCGACCGGTCCACTCCGGCCAGCTCGGCCAGGCGTTCCTGTGTCAGCCCCTCGTGAATCCGGGCTACGCGGATGCGATCGCCCACGACCTTCTGGGCATCGCGAATCCACTGATCTTGTTCTGCTGACACCAGCCCAGGTCAGCCGAACAAGATCAACTTGTCAGCAGCAGAATTGAAGCTTTTTTCGATCAACGCCGATCGACCGACCGATAGGCGTCCTGGAACCGACAGGAGGCTTAGCCATGGACCCCGAGGACATCCTCGCCCTTTACGAGTGGCAAGCGGGCACCTGCTTCCGCCACCCGACCCGTGGCTCGGTGGAGACGGCGCACCTCGAAACCCTCCACCCACGGGCGGGCCGCGAAGCCGACATTCGCGGATGCCGACAGTGCGTACTGCACATGGAGGCGGAACGCCTGCGGGCGGCGGCGCGGGCCGGACTACGCTACGAGCCGGGCCCCTCGGGCCACTAGGCGCCACTTCTCGGGGGGCGGCTGGGGAGAATCTGGGGAGTGGGGAGTGGTCGGGGAGAGCCAGATGTCTCACTCAAGGAAGCTCAATCTCACTCAAGGACACTCAATCACAGCTGTTCAGAGGCATTCTGACACCACCGAGCGTGATCGCCGATGCTGGGGAGGGTGCTCGGTAGCAGTACACCGAGTACTACGACCTGCACACCGACGCCACGGGTGCGGTGTCCGGCACCGGCCAGGTCACCTTCCGCGAGTACTACGACCTGGCCGCCGACCCCCACCAGTTGCGGAACCTGCTGCACCAGGCCACCCCGCAGCAGGAGCAGGCACTCGGCATACCGGCCCTGGCGGCCCGGTTGGCCGCCGACCGCGCCGCCTGACGCGGGTGTCGGGCGTCAGGCGGTGCCCGGCCACCGTCTGACGCCCGGCTCCGCCGCGGGCCGGATGGCGCGCCGGGTCCGAGGCGGAGCAGGGCGCGCCATCCGAAGCCGCACGAAGACGCACGAACCGTTCAGGGAGATCACCCGCATGACACCGAAGCCCTGCTGCAGCCCCGTCCGGGAAACCGCCGGGCCCATGACCGCGCCCGCTCCGTCGCGGCCGCGGCCGGGCACGGAACCGGCCGCCGGGCGGGCCGGGCGCGGTCTCGTCGACCTCCCCGGCGGGCACTTCCTGATGGGGACCGAGGACCCGGACGGCTTCCCGGCCGACGGCGAGGGGCCCGTCCGGGAGGCGGTGGTCGGGGCGTTCCGCATCGCCCCGACCACCGTCACCAACGCGCAGTTCGCCTCGTTCGTGAAGGCCACCGGGCACGTCACGGAAGCGGAGTCCTTCGGCTTCAGCTTCGTCTTCGCCGGTTTCCTCGACGCCGAACTCGCGGCGATTTCCCCGGCGGTGGCGGGAACCCCGTGGTGGCGGGCGGTGTCCGGAGCCGACTGGCGCCGTCCGGAAGGGCCCGGCACGTCCTTCGCCTCCCGCCAGGACCACCCGGTCGTGCACGTGTCCTGGAACGACGCCCAGGCGTACTGTGCCTGGTCCGGGACCCGGCTGCCCACGGAGACGGAGTGGGAGTACGCGGCACGCGGTGGCCTGGAGCGGCGCCGCTACCCCTGGGGGGACGAACTCCGCCCGGCCGGACGGTACATGTGCAACATCTGGAACGGTGACTTCCCACGGCACAACACCCGGGCGGACGGCTACGCGGGGACCGCGCCGGCCAAGTCCTTCCGGCCCAACGGGTACGGCCTCTACAACACGGTCGGCAACGTGTGGGAGTGGTGCGCCGACCTGTTCGCTCCGGCGGGCCCGGAGCGGTCGATGAGGGGCGGCTCCCACATGTGCCACGACTCGTACTGCAACCGGTACCGGGTCGCCGCCCGCACCCGCAACACCCCCGACAGCTCCTCCGGCAACATCGGCTTCCGGGTGGCGGGGTCCATGACGGCCTGAGTCGCGGGCAGGGGGTGCCTCGATGCCTCGGACCGGGTGGCGCGGGGCGCCGGTCCGCGATCCGCAGCCGGGGCCACCGGTTCCCCGTCGGATGTCACCGTTGCCAGGGCTCCGGCCGCCACTCCTCGGACGGCAGCCCGAGGACCACCTCGTCGACGAAGGCACCGCTCACCCACGCGGAGCGTCGTAGCCTGCCCTCCAGGACGAAGCCGGCCCGCAGGGCGGCGCCGATCATCGCCGTGTTGTCGGCGAGGGTGTCGACCTGGAGCCGGTGGAGTCCGCGCACGGTGAACCCGTAATGGCACAGCAACTGCACGACCTCGACGCCGAAGCCCCGGCCGCGGCAGCCCGGGCGCAGCGAGATCCCGAGGTGCGCGCCGCGGTTGTGGGTGTCGATGCCCCACAGAAGGGCGTCGCCCGCGAGTTCGCCGGAGGCCAGGTCGACGACGGAGAAGACCGCCGCGTCGTCGGTGGCGGCGGCCGGTGCGTACGGGGAGTGCCCGCCGGCGGCGCTCAGCGGACGCCAGGGCCGGGAGTCGGCGCGCGAGCGGGTGGCGACGTCCTCGTGGAGCTCCGCGTGGAGCACGGGTACGTCTTCGGGGAGCCGGGCGCGCAACCCGGTCAGCTTTCCTCGGATCATCCGGTCTTACTAGCCGCAGGGCCCGCCGGTCCACAACCGGGTTTGCGGGACGCCGCGGGTACGGGTCCGCCCCGGGTACGGGTCCGCCCCGGCCGGGCGTGATGCCGGCCGGGGCGGTTCCGTGTGCGGGGTCCCGGGGTGGACCGGGATCCGGACTCAGCCCAGGATCGAGAGCGCCTGGTTCAGGGTCGCGGACGGCCGCATGATCGACGCGGCCTTGGCGGCGTCGGGCTGGAAGTACCCGCCGATGTCGGCCGGGGAGCCCTGGACGGCGATGAGCTCGTCGACGATGGTCTGCTCCTGCTCGGCCAGCGTCTTGGCGAGGGCGCCGAACGCGGCGGCCAGCTCGGCGTCGTCGGTCTGCTTGGCCAGCTCCTGCGCCCAGTACAGGGCGAGGTAGAAGTGGCTGCCGCGGTTGTCGATGCCGCCCAGCTTGCGGCTCGGCGACTTGTCCTCGTTGAGGAAGGTGCCGGTGGCGCGGTCCAGGGTGTCGGCCAGCACCTGGGCGCGGGCGTTGCCGGTGGTGGTCGCGAGGTGCTCGAAGGAGACGGCCAGCGCGAGGAACTCACCGAGGGAGTCCCAGCGGAGGTAGTTCTCCTTGACGAGCTGCTGGACGTGCTTCGGGGCGGAGCCGCCGGCGCCGGTCTCGAAGAGTCCGCCGCCGTTCATCAGCGGGACGACCGACAGCATCTTGGCGCTGGTGCCCAGCTCCAGGATCGGGAAGAGGTCGGTCAGGTAGTCGCGCAGCACGTTGCCGGTGACGGAGATGGTGTCCTCGCCGCGGCGGATGCGCTCCAGGGAGTACGCGGTGGCCTCGACCGGGGACAGGATCTCGATGGTGAGTCCGTCGGTGTCGTGGTCGGCGAGGTACGTCCTGACCTTGGCGATCAGCTGCGCGTCGTGGGCGCGGCCCTCGTCCAGCCAGAAGACGGCCGGGACGCCGGTGGCGCGGGCGCGGGTGACGGCGAGCTTGACCCAGTCCTGGATCGGCGCGTCCTTGGTCTGGCAGGCGCGGAAGATGTCGCCCTTGGCGACGTCCTGCTCCAGGACCGTGTTGCCGGCGGCGTCGACGAGGCGGACGGTGCCCGCGGCGGCGATCTCGAAGGTCTTGTCGTGGCTGCCGTACTCCTCGGCCTTCTGGGCCATGAGGCCGACGTTCGGCACCGAGCCCATCGTGGACGGGTCGTAGGCGCCGTTGGCGCGGCAGTCGTCGACGACGACCTGGTAGACGCCGGCGTAGCTGCTGTCCGGCAGGACGGCGAGGGTGTCGGCCTCGGCGCCGTCCGGGCCCCACATGTGGCCGGAGGTGCGGATCATGGCCGGCATCGAGGCGTCGACGATGACGTCGGACGGGACGTGCAGGTTCGTGATGCCCTTGTCGGAGTCGACCATGGCGAGGGCCGGGCCCTCGGCGATCTCGGCGTCGATCGAGGCCTTGATCGCGTCGCCGTCGGGCAGGGCGGCCAGGCCGTTCAGGACGGCGCCGAGGCCGTCGTTCGGGGACAGGCCGGCGGCGGCGAGGGTCTCGCCGTAGCGCGCGAAGGTCTTCGGGAGGAAGGCGCGGACCACGTGACCGAAGATGATCGGGTCGGAGACCTTCATCATCGTGGCCTTGAGGTGCACGGAGAACAGGACGTCCTCGGCCTTGGCACGCTCGATCTGGTCGTTGAGGAAGGTGCGCAGGGCGTCGACGTGCAGGACGGACGCGTCCACGACCTCACCGGCGAGGACCGGTACGGACTCGCGCAGCACGGTGGTGGTGCCGTCGGCGGCGACGTGCTCGATGCGCAGGGTGCCGGCCTCGGAGATCACGGTGGACTTCTCGGTGGAGCGGAAGTCGTTCGCGCCCATGGTGGCGACGTTCGTCTTCGACTCGGAGGTCCAGGCGCCCATGCGGTGCGGGTGGGCCTTGGCGTAGTTCTTCACCGAGGCGGGGGCGCGGCGGTCGGAGTTGCCCTCGCGCAGGACCGGGTTGACGGCGCTTCCCTTGACCTTGTCGTAGCGGGCGCGGATCTCGCGCTCCTCGTCGGTCTTCGGGTCGTCCGGGTAGTTCGGAAGTGCGTAGCCCTGGCCCTGGAGCTCGGCGACCGCGGCCTTCAGCTGCGGGATCGAGGCCGAGATGTTGGGAAGCTTGATGATGTTGGCTTCGGGGGTCTTCGCCAGTTCGCCGAGCTCGGCGAGGGCGTCGGCGATCCGCTGGCTCTCCTCAAGGTGCTCGGGGAAGCTGGCGATGATCCGACCGGCCAGGGAGATGTCACGGGTCTCGACATTCACACCGGCCGTCGACGCGTACGCCTGGATCACAGGCAGGAAGGAATACGTCGCGAGGGCCGGGGCCTCGTCAGTGTGCGTGTAGATGATGGTCGAGTCAGTCACCGGATGCTCCGCTCCACAGTCTGCGTCTCTCGTCTGCAACATTGCTCGACATCAAGATATCTCGTGATCGGGCCGGCCCGGACAGCCCCCTGCCCCAAGTCGGACGAGACGCGCATCACCTTCGGACGGAACGGGGCGCAACGGTTGCGGAGCGGCTGCGGACCGGCTGTGGAACGTCGAAGGCGTCGCCGGCGACCGTGATCGGTCGGCGGCGACGCCGGGAGAGCGGGTCTTTCAGGCGTGGATCTGCTTGGGGCTCGCGCCGTACACGTTCGGTCCGGCGTCACCCTCGGTGGCCATGAGGACGATCATCCAGATCCAGCCGACGAACGGGATCAGGCCGACCAGGTACCACCATCCGGACCTGCCGGTGTCGTGCAGCCGCCGGACGCTGAGGCCCAGCGTGGGAAGGAACACGGCCAGGGTGTAGATCCAGGTGATGACCGGGTAGCTGCCCAGGGCGAAGTCGATGACCGTCAGGACGATGACGACCGGGATGGTGCACAGGACGAACATCCAGTATTCCTGGCGGCGCGATCGGCCGTTGAAGTCCGCGTAGCGCTTGATGACGTCGACGTAGTAGTTCACGAGTCCCCCCTGAGGACGGCATCGACGGCCCCGCCCACCGGATGGGGCCGGGCCGGATTTATGCCCTCGGGGCGACGCACCCAAGCCACTTCCGGGGAGCAAAAATAGGCCACCGCCCTTGGTTTCGAAGGCAGTTGGGACAACCTTCGTCGGTCGGGGCGGGTGGTGCGGAGGTGGCTCGGGTGGCGGCTCAGCCGATGCGGAAGGTGTCTCCGTAGACCTTCCAGACGAGCGGGGTGTCGAGGTTCAGGTTGCCCTTCTTCAGGAAGACCCGCTGGGCGGTGTCGACGCGACTGGTGTCGCTGTGCGCCTCCTCCTGCTTCATCGCCCACACACGGGCGTCGAGGAAGGCGTTGAGCCAGGTCGTCTCGTTGCCGCCCTGGGCCGGGGGCTTGGCCTTGGTGAGGGCACGCTTGCGGATGTTGCTGAAGCCGGTGGAGTCGGTACCGTCCCCGTGCATGACGATGGCGTCGTAGTAGATGAACTGGCCCAGGGTTCCCACGCCGTCCGCCTTGCCCTGCTTGACCGACGGGTTGAAGTAGACCCGGTCGCGTTCGTGGTCCTGAGCCTTCTGGAACTCGGCGTCCTGCGCCGCCCTGGCCCAGTCCCTGGTGAAGTCGGGGTCGAGGCCCGCGTGCGAGTCGCTGCCGTCGACGTCGCGCAGGGCCGGCAGGTACTTGGCGAGCACGTTGCCCGGCTTGACCCGGGTGTAGTACTCGACGAGGTCGAGCATGTCGCCGGTGCCGGAGCAGAAGCCGATGATCCCGGCGGTGTAGCCGCGCCCGTCGCCTATGTCCTCGATGTACTTGTACTGGGCCCGCCAGTCCAGTGAGGAGTTCTCGGCGCTGGAGACGATCCGCATGGCGATGTCCTTCTTCGCCGGGTCGTCGAGCCCCGTGGCGGCGGCCGTCGCGGCCGTCGCGGGGGCGTGCGCGGGCGCCGGGGTCGCGGTGGCGTGCGCCGCGACCGGGGCCGCGAGCAGGGCCGCGCCGAGCAGGGCGCCGATCGTCATCGTCTTGCGGTGAGGGGTGAACACAGGGCCTCCGTAAGGGGGTTGAGGCTTTCCGATTCCGTTAGGAAACTTTCCTACCAGATATCGGGAGACGCCGACACCCCCCGCGAACCATCTGCGGAGGAAACCAATCCGCACGCGTCCCGGCTCCGAAGTCCTCATGACCGCCGCCGTCACCCACCCGGAGGACCCGCCATGACCCGTACGCGACCGCGCCCCGCACGGCACGGGCGGAGGGGAGGGGCGTGAGGCAGTCCATCCCCTTCGGCGCCCCGCAGGAACGGTCCGCCCCCGACCTCCCGGCCCTGATGGAGCTCGTCGCGCGCGGTGACCAGGACGCCTTCGCCGCGCTGTACGACGTGATCGCGGGCCCCGTGCACGGCATCGTCGTCAAGGTGCTGCGGGACCGGGCGCAGTCCGAGGAGGTGGCCCAGGAGGTGTTGATCGAGGTCTGGCGGCAGGCCCCGCGCTACCGGGCGGACAAGGGCGGCGTCATGACCTGGGTGCTGACGATCGCGCACCGCCGTGCCGTGGACCGGGTGCGTTCCGCGCAGGCCGCGACGGCCCGCGAACAGGACACCGCCTCGCGCGAGCACGCCCGCCCGTACGACGAGGTCAGCGAACAGGTGGAGACCCGGCTGGAGAGCGAGCAGGTACGGCGCTGCGTGCGCGGCCTGACCGACCTCCAGCGGCAGGCCGTCGACCTGGCCTATTACGGCGGACTGACCTACCGGGAGGTCGCCGAGAGGCTGAACACCCCGCTGCCCACGGTCAAGACTCGGCTGCGCGACGGACTGATCCGGCTGCGCGACTGCATGGGGGTCACGGCATGAGCCGCACCGGCATCGACGCGGAACAGCTCCACGCGCTCTCCGGGGCCTACGCCCTGAACGCGCTCGACCCCGGCGAGCGGGACGCCTTCGAACGGCACCTGGATCGTTGCGCCCTGTGCACCCAGGACGTACGGGAGTTCTCGGCGACGGCGGCCCGGCTCGGTTCCGCGGTCGCCCTGCCCGCCCCGCCCGGGATGCGGCGAACGGTCCTCGCCCGCATCGACGGGGTGCGCCAGCAACCCCCGGCGCGGCGGAGCATCGTGGCGCTGCGCCGCCGGGCCCTGCCGCTGGCCCTCGCGGCCTGCCTGGCGGGGGCCCTGGCCCTCGGCGGGGCGGCGCTGCGCGAACACGAGCAGGCGCAGCGGACGGCGATCGCCCTCCAGGACCTGACCTCGGTGCTCTCCGCCCCGGACGCCCGCACGGTGACCACCCGCCCCGGTTCCGGCATGACGGGGAAGGTGGTGGTGTCCGCGTCGCGCGACCGGGCTGCCTTCGTCAGTTCCGGGCTGCCCGCCGCTCCGGCGGGTCGGACGTACCAGCTGTGGTTCGCCGACGGGTCGGTGATGCGGCCGGCCGGGCTGGTCCGCGCGGACGGCGCGGCCGTGTTGACGGGCCCCGTGGGGCGGGCGACGGCGGTCGGCCTGACCCTGGAGCCGTCGGGCGGCTCGGCGCAGCCGACCAGCCCGCCGCTGATGCTGCTGGCCCTGGGCCGTTGAGCGGGCCCCCGGCCGCGGGGCGGGTCTCGGGGGCCCGCCCTCCGTTCGGGGGCGGGCGGCTCCGTCAGAGCCAGCCGTTGCGGCGGAAACCGCGGTGGATGACGAAGCAGGCGACGGCCATGACCCCGAGGACCAGCGGGTAGCCGTAGGTCCAGCGCAGCTCGGGCATGTGGTCGAAGTTCATGCCGTAGACCCCGCAGACCATGGTGGGGACGGCGACGATCGCCGCCCAGGCGGTGATCTTGCGCATGTCCTCGTTCTGGGCGACCGTCACCTGCGCGAGGTGCGCCTGGAGGATGGAGTCCAGGAGGCCGTCGTAGGCGCCGATCTGCTCGGTGGCGCGCGTCAGGTGGTCGGCCACGTCACGGAAGTAGGCGCGGATCTCCGGCGGGATGACCGGTATCGGCTGCGTGGCCAGTTGTTCGAGCGGCCGGCCCAGCGGGGCCACCGCCCGCCGCAGTTCGAGGAGTTCGCGCTTGAGCTGGTAGATCCGGCCGGCGTCGCCCCGGCCGCCGTGCTCGCTGAACACCGCCGTCTCCACGGCGTCCATGTCGCTCTGCACCGCGTCCGTGACGGCCACGTAGTCGTCGACGACGTGGTCCGCCATGGCGTGGAGCACGGCCGCCGGTCCCTTCGCCAACTGCTCCGGCTCCGCTTCGAGCGCTTCACGGACGGGGCCGAGGGTGCCCCGACCGCCGTGCCGGATGGTGATGACGAAGTCCGGTCCGACGAAGGCCATCATCTCGCCGGTCTCGACGACCTCGCTGGTCGCCGTCAGTTCCTCGTGCTCGACGTAACGGACGGTCTTGAAGACGGCGAAGAGGGTGTCGTCGTAGCGCTCCACCTTGGGCCGCTGGTGCGCGTTGACGGCGTCCTCGACGGCGAGCGGGTGCAGACCGAAGAGAACGGCGAGCCCGGCGAGCTCCTCCTGGGAGGGCTCGTGGAGGCCGATCCACACGAATCCCTCGCCCGCCTTGCGGACCCGACGCAGGGCCTCGTCGGCCTCCGCACAGCCTTCCTGACGGATGCCGTCGAGGTAGACCACGCAGTTGACGACGGCGCTGCCGAGCGGGGAGCGGGCGGGGTGGCTGAGGTCGACGGCCCGCCGGTAGCCGCGGCGCACGGCCCGGCGCAGGCTGCTGAACATGGACAACGGCGTACTCCCCTTCGGCGGATCAGCGGCCAGTCTGCCACCGTCGCGGCCGGACCCGGCGCCGCCCCGCGTCCGGCGCCCCGCATCCGGCGCCACGCGCCGGTCGGCGGCACGTCGGTCAGCCGCGGTCCACGAAGACGCTGGTGGACTTGACCCGGGCGGTGGCCCGGGCGCCCACCTCCAGGCCCAGCTCCTCGACCGCCTCCCGGGTGAGGAGGGATACGATCCGGTGCGGTCCGGCCTGGATCTCGACCTGCGCGTCGACCGTGCCGAGCAGTACGCCGGTGACGATGCCGGGGAAGGAGTTGCGCACCGAGCTGGACGGGGCCTCGTCGCCCTCCGTGCCCTCCCGCGCGGCTTCCACGCAGAACGCGGCCAGGTCCGGCCCGTCCACCATCCGCCGGCTTCCCTCGCGCCGGGTGGGGAACCGGTCGGCGTCGGCCCACCGGCGGGCGGTGTCGACGCTGACGCCCAGCAGCCGGGCCGCCTGACCGATCGTGTAGGACTCCATGCCGGAAGCCTAGGGCCTGTCGTCAAAGTCCCGTCGTCTCCCGGAGGGCGGCCTCGCGGCGTCCGGCGGGTGCAGGGATTCCAGGGCGGCCTGCGCGACGATCGCCGCGACCGCGGCCAGCGCCGGGGAGTCCAGCTTCCATTGTTGCCAGTACAGCGGGACGTCCAACGGCGGCGCCGGTTCCAGCGGCACCAGCGCGCCCGTCCCCAGCAGGGGCAGGGCCTGCGGCTCGGGGACCAGGCCCCAGCCGAGCCCGGCGACCACCGCGTCGCGAAACCCCTCCGAGGTCGGGATCTGGTGCCGTGCGGGCGAGGCCCCGGCGAGGCCCCCCGTGAGGGCGCGGACGTAGCCGTCCTGGAGCTCGTCGCGCCGGTCGAAGACGATCACCGGCGCCGCGCCGAGGTCCCGGGCCCGCTCGCCCGTCAGGTGTCGGGCGACGAAGGCGGGGCTCGCCACGGGGAGATAGCGGGCCAGGCCCAGGGTCCGCACGGTGCAGCCCGCGACCGGGTCGGGCGAGGAGGTGACGGCGGCCATCACCTGTCCCTCCCGAAGCAGTGCCGTCGTGTGTGCCTCGTCCTCCCGGTACAGCTCGAAGCAGACCGGCGGATCCTGCGGCACCCGGGTCAGCGCGGGCAGGAACCAGGTGGCCAGCGAGTCCGCGTTGACCGCGATCGGCAGCCGGATCGGGCCCTGGCCGTCGGCCCTGCCCATCCCCAGTTCGGTGCGGGCGTCGCGTTCCAGCCGGGCCAGCTGCCGGGCGAACCGGATGACCACTTCGCCCGACTCGGTGGGGCGCACGGGCTTCGTCCGCATGAGCAGGACGCGGCCGGTGCGCTGTTCGAGGGCCTTCACGCGCTGGCTGACGGCGGACGGCGTCACGTGCAGGGCCGTGGCCGCCGCGTCGAAGGTGCCCTCGTCGACCACCGCGAGGAGTGTCCGTACCTGTTCGAGGGGAAGTTCATCCATCACGAACGCTAAGGGTACGTAAAAATCTTTAGCTGTACTGACGCCGCGCCGCTGCCTACCGTCGATCACATGAACCACGGCATCACCACAGCAGCCCTGGCCGGCTTCGGCACCGGCCTCTCCCTCATCGTGGCCATCGGCGCGCAGAACGCCTTCGTCCTGCGCCAAGGCGCCCGGCGGCACGCCGTGTTCCCCGTCGTCGCCATCTGCGCCGTGTCGGACGCCCTGCTGATCGCCCTGGGCGTGGCCGGGGTCGGGGCTTTCGTCACCGCCTGGCCGGCCGCCCTGACGGCGGTCGGGATCGCCGGCGGCGCCTTCCTGATCTGCTACGGACTGCTCGCCGCCCGCCGGGTGCTGCGCCCCGACCCCGACGCGGCCCTCGGCACGGGTGGCGGCGCCGCCACCGGGTCGGCCCGCGCGGCGGTGCTGACCTGCCTGGCCATGACCTGGCTCAACCCGCACGTCTACCTGGACACCGTGCTCCTGGTCGGCTCCCTGGCTGCGGAGCGCGGCGACCTGCGGTGGGCGTTCGGTACCGGCGCGGTGCTGGCCAGCCTGACCTGGTTCGGTGCGCTCGGCTACGGCTCCCGACTCCTCAGCCGCCCGCTCTCCCGACCGAGCGCATGGCGGGTACTGGACGGGCTGGTCGCCGCGACGATGGTCACGATGGGCGGGATGCTGCTCGCCCGGGCCTGAGGCCGGCCCGTACCGCCCGCCGCGAACCTCACCGCTGCGGTCCGCCCGGGGTCGATCCGGGACACCCGGCCGGCCGCCGGCGGCGCCGCGGCGCGGATGCGGTAGGTACTGGTGCTGTACCGACGCGCGGACCGACCGCGCCCCGCGCGACCCCAGGAGCAGCAGCCGTGCACCACCGCCCGTCCTCGCGTCAGGACCCCTCCCCGGCGCCCCGGCGTTCGTCCGAGTCCGTGTGCGCTCCCCACGCGGACCGGCCCTCGCCCCTCCTGACCGCCACCGGCGTCGTCCTGGACCCCCGCGGCAGGGTCCTCGTGCTGACGACCTTTCACGAAGGCGGCCCGGACCACCTCGAACTGCCCGGCGGCGCCGTCGAGGACACCGAAACCCCGGAACAGGGGCTGGCCCGGGAGTTGAAGGAGGAGGTGGGCCTCACGGTCCCGGTGGGCCGGTTGCTCGCCGTCGATTCCTGTCCGCCGGGGGCCTCGGGCCGTTCCCTCGTCGCACACGTGCACCTCGTCGGCCCGCTCACCGGCGCCGAGGCCGATGCCCTCTGCTCCGCGGACGGCGAGGGGACCCGGGCCGACTGGCTGACCGCAGAGGAGGCCGCCGCCCGGCTCCCCGCCCGGCTCGCGCCCCGGGTGCGCGCCGCGCTGGCCGCCCTGTACTCCGGCTCCCTCGCGCACCTGGCCGACGGGGTGCCCCAGCCGGGCTCCCCCGCGGGCCTCGACCCGGCCGACCGCGCCGCCCTGGAGCACGCGGGCAGGTTCGACGCGGCCGGGCACCGCGCGTCCCGCCCCAAGGCCCTCACCGCGGCGAACGTCCTGTTCACCGACGGGGCCGGCCGCATCCTGCTCGTCCAACCCGGCTACGGGGCCCCGGGCCGTTGGCTGCTCCCCGGCGGCGGCGTCGACAGCGACCTCGGCGAAACCCCCCGGGCGGCGGCCGCGCGGGAGGTCCGCGAGGAGATCGGCCTGGACCGTGCCCCCGGCCGTCTCCTCGGCGTCAACTGGGCCCACCGCCCCGGCTACCCGGCCCGGATCCGGTTCCTCTACGACGGTGGCGTCCTCGACGCCGACGAACTCGCCGGGATCAGGCTGCCGCCCGACGAGCTCGTGCGCTGGCGGACCGTACGCCGCAAGGAGTTGCGGGGCCTCGTCAAGGGCTCGCTGCGCCGTCAGATCAAGGCCTGCCTCGACGCCCTCGCCGACGGCACCGGCCCGCTGGAGCTCCACGACGGGCGGCGCGTGCATCCGGGCTGACGGGCGGTGGGCAACGCACCCCGGCGCCCCGACCCGGCGTCGCGCCGCCCGGGCGCGCCGCTTACGATGCCGACATGCGTACGTGGGCGGGGCGAGCGGAGGGTGCCTCCGGTCCGCGCGCCTCCCTGCTGCTCGTCCTGGCGCTGCTGACCGGTCTCGTCGCCATGCACGGCCTGGGTCCGGCCCCCCTCGCGGTGGCCGCCCACGCCCCGGGCCACGCACCGGCCCCGGGGCATTCCGGGGACTCCGGGCACGACACCCCGACGGCGGACGTGGCGGCCGACCCGTGCGCGTGCGTCCACGCCGGTGCTCCGCAGGACGGCCGCGGCGGTCACGCAGAGCACGCGGACGCCACCTGCGCCGCCCCCGGCACCAGCGGCGCGCCGGTCCTGCCCGAGCCCGCCGTCACACCGGGCGGGGCCACCGCCGCCGCGGCCGACCCGTTCGGCGTCCTCATGGGGGCGACGGCCTGCGGGCGCGCCCCTCCCTCACTGAGCGAACTCCAACTCCTGCGCGTATAGGGCGGCTCCGGCATGCCCGGCCCCGGGTCGTGTCGTCCCGCGACGACCCGGTCGTCCTCGACGACCGCCCCGGTGGCCGGTGCCCCTGCCCCGTGAGCCCCCCATCGACCGAGCACGCCCCCGCGCGCGTGCCGCAGCACAGGAGCACCACCATGACCGCTCGACGTTCGCTGTTCCGCCGTACGTCCGTCGTCGTCGCCGCCTCGGCCGCGGCCCTCGCCCTCACCGCCTGCGGCGGTGGGGACGGCGACCCGGCCCACACCGGCCACGGCTCCACCCCCACGGCCTCCGCGACTCCCTCCGGGTCCGCCGGAGCCGGTTCCGCCGCCGGCAAGGGCGAGCACAACGCCGCCGACACGGCCTTCGCCCTGGGGATGATCCCCCACCACCGACAGGCCCTGGAGATGGCCCGGCTCGCGCCGACCCGCGCGGGTGCGGCCGAGGTGAAGAAGCTCGCCGAGGAGATCGAGAAGGCCCAGGACCCGGAGATCAGGACGTTGTCGGGTTGGCTGACCGCCTGGGGCGAGCAGGTTCCCGCCGAGGGCTCCGGGCACGGTGGGCACGACATGGCCGGGATGATGACGACGGAGGAGATGGACGGCCTGGCGAAGAGTTCCGGCGCCGCGTTCGACAAGGCGTTCCTGGAGCTGATGGTCAAGCACCACGAGGGCGCCGTGGCCATGGCCCGGACCGAGCAGGCCGGGGGCGCCCACGGGCCGGCCAAGGAAATGGCCGGGTCCATCATCGGCTCCCAGAGCGCCGAGATCGCCCGGATGAAGTCCCTCCTCGGCACCGGCTGACCCCCTCCGCGGGCGGACGCGGCCGGTCCCCGAACCGGCCGCGTCCGCACCGGCGATCGCCCGTCGGCCACCCCCTCCCGCGTCCGGCGTCACCCGCCGGGGGACCTCAGGGGGCAGGGCGCGGCGGTCACCGGTCGAGCAGGTGGGAGAAGAATCCGATCGACGGGTCCTCCGGGGTACCGACGAGGAGCGCCCGGTCGAGCAGGCCGTTGTTGTACTCGCAGCTGGTCTCCGGGAGCATCACGCAGGCATGGCAGGCGGCCAGGTTGGTGCCGCCCGCACCCGAGGTCTCGGTCTCGACGCACAGCGGGTCGGCCGAGCACCATTCGGCGCGGTGGACAGCCGAGCGCACCGCCTGGGCGAGGCGGTCGGTCTCGCCCTGGGCGACGAGACCGCCGAGGCTTCCGGCGGAGTCGCTGGTGGCCGTGTAGATCAGGACGCCGGCCATGTCGTCGCCCGCGTAGACGCGCTCGCGGAGCGAGGCGGACGGGTAGCCGGAGTCCAGGCTCCATTCGTCGATCATGACGTGCGCGAAGGTGTGCAGCAGGGCCATGCGCGGGGTGGCGGGGGAGATCGGGACCCGGGTGGGGTCCGAGGCCCGTTCGGTGAGGACCCGCTGGTGCCGGTGCCGGATCCGTTCCACGCGTTCGGCGACGGCGGGCCGTGCGGCCCAGGCGTCGATCCTGTCCTCGTCGAGCCGGAGGAAGACCCCTTCGCCGTGGACCTCCATGGCGGGCAGCCAGTCGGTGGGGGTGAGGGACAGCTCGGCCTCGTGGCCCTCGGAGGAGGTCTCGGGGTCGATGACGCGGGTGAAGGCCTTGAGCGCGCGGACCTCGCGGAGCTTCTTCACCAGCATCGGGGTGACCAGGCCCAGGTCGGCCGGCAGCTCCGCGTCGCCGGTCGGGCGCTCGCAGACGAACTGTTCGCCGCGGTGGCCGGATTCCTCCGGGTGGCCTTCGCACAGCCGGGCGTACTCCAGGTCGCGCAGGGCGCGGTAGCGCTGCTCCTGGTCGACGCCGGGATCGTCGTCGCCGGTGGTGTCCTCGGCCTCCATGGCGGCGAGCAGCGTCATGACCTCCTCGGGGGTCACCGGGGGCGGGGACCCGTCGAAAATGTATTTCAGGTGGATCTCGACCTCGGCGAGGGAGGAGCAGGTCCGGAGCTTGTCCCAGTGCTTGTCCAGGGCGTGCGCCCGGGTGTCGCTCCACGGCGGAATCGACAGGGCCGAGCGGAGCACCGGTTGCCACACCGCGGAGGAGCCCCGCTGGAGGGTCCGGGGCGTCCGGGGGCAGGGCAGGTCCGGGGCGTTCGCCAGCCAGGGGCGCTTGCCCTCGCAGCGGATGTTCAGGTCCTTGAGGGCGCCGCGTCGGAAGGATCCCTCCATCGACACTTCCGCCACCCCGCAGGAGCAGGAGAGGACGACCGATCGGAGCGAGGAGGTGCGGCCCGAGGACATGAGGGTCATCCGGCCCCCGCAGAATCCGGTGCGGTCGTCGCCGCGCCGGCCCCGGTGCAGCCACTTCCAGTACGGGAAGTCGGCGAGGTGCCCGTCCTCGCAGGCCACCACGAACCGGGACGGCACCAAGGGCTCGGAGCACTCGGCGCACTCGTTGCGTCCGGGCGGCGAGTTGAACTTCCTTACGTGGTCCAGGGCATGGCACTCCGGGCAGTGGTGCCACAGCGGGAACCTGCGCACGCGGACGCCGTCGCGGCTGTCGTCGCCGGAGGCGGGCGGGAGGCGGAACCTGCGGACGCCCAGCACCCGGGCGAGGCGCGGCTCGTGGATCACGGGGGCCTCGTCGCGGGGCCAGTACTCCTCGGCGGAGTCGATGCCGGAGACGATGAACGACTCCTGTTCCACCGCGATCAGTGATCCGACCCCGTAGGTGGTGATGGCCTGGGCACGGCGGACGGCGCCCCGACGGGGCAGGCTGCGGGCCGGGCCGGCGGAACCGTCGGCGCGGCGCCGGCTGCGGGACGGGGGCGGGGTCATCGGGATGCCTCCATGAACAGGGCGGTCTCGGCGTCGACGTCGCGCAGGGACCACAGGGTCTCCCACGCCTCGACGTCCTCCAGGGCGTCGTTGTAGGGCTTGAGCAGGGAGGGGGCGTTGCGGCCGCGCTTCGGTTCGTAGTGGAGGCCGCCGTGGGCCTCGGCCTCGGCGCACCACCAGTCGACGAACTCGTCGAAGGCGTCGGCCACGTGGGTGACCTCATTGGCCGCGGTCCTGTCGGGGGAGATCCGGGCGACCCGTTCGAGGATCCGGGGACGGACCCTTTCGCGCAGTTCGTCGACGAAGAGGTCGATGTCCCCCGCGGCGTCGTCGGCCCGGGCGGCGGGGATGAGGATGCGGGCCAGGGCGACGATCACCGCGTGCAGGCCGCGGTCGCGGGCTCGGGCCGAGAAGGGCGTCACCGAGGTGGACTCGACCTCACGGTAGAGGGCGGAGTGGAAGTGCCGGAAGTTCTCGTAGTGGGAACGGTCTCGGGAGCGGCCGGCGTTGAGCATCACTGCCACCAGGCCGGGGTGCGCACGCCCCACCCGGCTGGTGGCCTGGATGTACTCGGCGGTGGTCTGCGGCTGCCCCATGACGGCCATCAGTCCGAGCCTGTCCACGTCGACGCCGACGGCGATCATGTTGGTGGCCAGGAGGACGTCCACCACGTCGACGCCGGGGAGCCGGCGCTCGATCTGCTTGAGCCGGGTCGGGATGTCGCTGGCGTCGACCCGGCTGGTCAGCTCGGAGTGGTTGGCGACGGCGCGGGCTCCGCAGCCGTCGCGATCGGCCAGGTGCTCCAGGTGGTCCACGACGTCGTCGTGGACCTGGAGTTCGGCGGCGGACAGCAGGCGCAGGCTGTTGAAGTAGCCGACGAGCGTCCAGTACGCGTCACGCACCTCTTCGGTGGTGTCGGTGCGCATCGCCTGGTGGAGCAGGGTGGCGTAGGTGCGGATCAGCAGGGTGGACTGGCTGGTGCCGGGGGCGAGCAGGCCCACGTAGCGGCGGGACGCCTTGTCGCGGGCGGAGGTCTCCACGGCGAACCAGGAGTCGCGGGAGTCGAGGCCGGCGGGCGGGAACTGGCGTACGTCCCGGGAGAACAGGGCCATGCCCTGTTCGGCGGCGCGGCGGATGGTCGCGGTGGAGGCGATCACCTTGGGTCGGTCGGCGAGCAGGTCGACGGCCGTCTCGTACAGCCCGGTCATCGTGCCCAACGGGCCGGAGATCAGATGCAGTTCGTCCTGGACGATCAGCTCGGGGGGCGGAGTGGCGTCCTCCCGGTCACGGTTGAAGAGGGCTGCGGTCTGCGCGCGCCACGGCATCGAGGCGAACTTGTCGACGGTGGCGATGACCAGGGTGGGGCGGGCGTGGTAGACGGTCTCGTCGACGAGGTGGACGGGCAGTCCGTCGGCGAACGCGCAGCCCGTGCCGGGGCAGCGGACGTGCATCCGGACGGCCTCCCGGTCGGCGGCGTAGTGGTGGGCGTCGAGGGCCGTCCCGCACCAGGGGCAGGCGTGCAGTTGGACCGGGTTCTCCTTCTGGAGGACCTTGCCGGAGCGGGCCGCCGCCAGTTGCGCGGCGGCCACCTCCAGGGTGTTCGGGGTGGCGGAGCGGCCCACCCACATGCCGACGGAGATCTCCTCGTGGCCCAGTTCCCCGGGGTTCTCGCGGCGCATCCGTTCCATGGCGCAGATCAGGATCGCGGCGCGCTCGAACTGCTGGAGGGTGAGCAGCCGCAGCGTGTACCGCATCAGTACGGTGACGCCCGCTCCGGCCGCGCCGAGGCGCGTGCGCCGCAGGAAGGTGGTGAGTGCGATCAGCCCCAGGTACGCCTCGGTCTTGCCGCCACCGGTGGGGAACCACAGGAGGTCGGACACGCCCCGGTCGGGGTGGGTCGGGTCGTCCACCCCGGCCAGGCACAGCAGGACGAAGGCGATCTGGAAGGGGCGCCAGCGCGCCGAGGCCAGGTCCGGTTCGCCGCCCCGGCCCTGCTTGACCCATGCGCTGCGGGCCCGTTGGGTGGCCATCGCCCGGTTCGCCAATCGGAACGCCCGCATCAGGTCGGGCTTGTCGCGCAGGAGCGCGATGCCCTCCCGGAGCCGTTCCAGGGCCTGCTCGCAGGACGTGACCTGGGCGGACGCGGCCTCCTCGTACGGGGTTCCGGTCAGCGCCGCGGCTTCGGCGTGCTTGCGCGCGATCCACCGCTCGTATCCCGCGGCCAGCCCTTCGAGGGCGGCGATCACCTCGCGGTCGGGGGCCTCGGCGAGGCCCAGCATGGTGAGGGCCCGGTCGTCGATCTCCGGGTTGGAGTCGGTGAGCAGTACCTCGTGCGTGGGGACGAACTCGGTGCGCACCTCGGGCACGCCCGCGCGCTCCACATCGGTGACACCGACCGGGGGCGGGGCCCAGTCCCACACCGCCGCGCAGCCGTGGCCGGTGGCGAAGGTGGGTGCGTGGCGGTGCAGGAGCCGGCTGGTCTCCAGTTCCGCGTCGACGGCGGACAGGGTGACGGGACGCTCCACGAACGCGCTCGACCCGTTGGCGGCGCGGACCGTCAGCCCGGTCTGGAACAGGGCGAAGGCGTCCTGGAGTTCCCGCTCGCCGACCTTCTGGACGTTGACCAGGGTGACGGTGACGGTGACGGTGCCGGTGTGCTCCACCGCGCGGCGCACGTGGACTTCGAGCCGGGCCGTGCCGTCCATCAGGTCGCGTGACGCCCCGCGCCCCGGGTGTGTGACGTCGACGGAGGTGTCGGGCAGGTCCAGCTCCACCCGGCGCCAGCGTTCGCGCTGGTCGGAGGTGGTGCGGGCCTCGCTGCGACGGGCCGATACGGTGCGGCCGTCGGCGTCCTGCGGTTCGTAGGCGGCGGCGCGCGCCGAGACCACGATCTCCCGGCACACGGCGAGGTCGACCGCGAAGGTCAACCCCACGGTGGACGGCCGCCGGTCACCCGCCTGGGGCCGTTCGACGGCCGGCGCGGCTTCGTCGAGGCGGTCCGCCCCGGTGACGGGTTCCTCGTCCAGGCCGTCCTCCTCGGCCGCGTCCTCCCGGAGGCGGAGCTCGGCGGCGGCGTCCGCGGGGCGGGGGAAGAGCACGCCCATGGGGTAGCGGGTGATCGGGGCGTCCTGCTCCAGCACTTCGACGCGGTCCTCGGCGCGGTCGTGGCCGTCGGGGCCCAGCAGTTCCCTGCGGAGCCGGGCCACGAGGTCCTCGCGGACCTCGTAGTGCGCGGCGTGCCGCCCTGCGTGGATGGTCATCGCCACTCCTCACGGGTTCCGGCGGGCCGCCGGAACCATCCGATTCCACTGATGCGCGGGGCGATCCACACCCCGTGGGTGCCCAGACCCGCGTTGGCCCCGGCGGCGGTGCTGCCCGCGACCGACTCAAGGCAGTCGATCCGCAGGCCGCAGATCTCCTCGGGCCAGCGGATCTCCCAGGTGGCGGCGACCCTCAGGGTCGAGTACAGGTCGCTCCGGAAGCCCTCGGAGGCGTCCCCGATCTCCCGTCCCTCGTGCAGCAGCGCGTACCGGGGGCTCTGCCGCGGGCCCATCGGAAGGTCGTCGCGCCGCCGCAACGTGACGGCGTCCCCCGGCCGTACCCGCTCCAGCAGGTACCTCTGGGCGTCGACGGCGTCGTTCGGGGCGTCGGCGGGTTCGACGGCGGACACGTCCGCGGCCCGTACCTCGACGCCGTCGCGCCGCCACTTGTGCTGCTGGTTCGGGACGCCGCGGTACCAGCGGCCGGTCGGCTTGTGCTTGAGTACCGTGGCGGTCCCGGGCGGGGCGACCCGGTACAGGTCCTCCCGGGCCCGTGTCATCGCCACGTAGAGGGCGCGCGTCTCGGCGGGCACGTCGAGGTCTGTGGTGCGGCGGCGCAGCTCGGTCATGGTGGGCGGGGTGAGCAGCACCACCCGGTCGAACTCCAGGCCCTTGGAGCGGTGCACCGTGGAGACGACCAGTCGGGCCGGTTCCGGGTCGGCGAGCTCGTCGGGGAAGCGGCGCTCCGCCACCAGCCCGCGCAGCCGTGCCACGTCGAGCGTGCCCCGGCCGGTGCCGCGTGCCGCGACCCGCAGGGCCCGCCAGGCCCGGTCTGGGTCGGTTCCCTCGGGCAGCGGCATCCCGGCCAGCAGCTCGCGCAGTTGGGTCTCGTTCAGGGTGGCGGCGGCCGTGCGGCGCAGCAGTTCGGCGGCCCAGTACGGCACGGGTCGGTCCTGGAGGGAGCGGCGCAGGGCGTGCGGTACGTCCCGGGTGTGCAGGGATTCC
Source organism: Streptomyces sp. NPDC040432 (assembly GCF_055595445.1). Lineage (NCBI taxonomy): Bacteria > Bacillati > Actinomycetota > Actinomycetes > Kitasatosporales > Streptomycetaceae > Streptomyces > Streptomyces sp. NPDC040432. The sequence continues at coordinate 302,622 of NZ_JBVIVP010000005.1, forward strand.
GAGACGACCAGTGCCTGCCGGTTGTCGCGGGTCAGGATCGCGCAGGTGCCGGGGTAGGACCGCAGTGAGTCCAGGGTGAACGAGTCGTCGAGGGGCCCCAGGTCGGGGAGTTCGAGCAGCAGCGCGCGGAGCTCGCCGTGGAGCCGTTCGGCGGCGTCGTCGGCGCCCTCGGGGGCGCTGCCGATGCCCTGGAGCGCGTGGCCGAGCGGGAGTGCGGTGCGGGCTTCGGGGGTGACGGCCCTGAAGTTGCGCGTCAGTCGCAGTTCCACCAGGTCCTCGGCGTACGAGGCGCGCACCCAGCGCAGGAAGAGGTCGGCGCGGTCGGCGTACTCGTCGGGGTCCTCGATCTGGAAGTCGTAGATCGCCTGGGCGCTGTCGCCGACCAGGGTGAACCCGCAGGAGTCCTGGAGGCGGTCCAGGAGCGACTCGACCATCTCCCGGCGCGCTCCCACGAGGTCCTGCACCTCGTCGACGATCACGTGGGCGGGTGGGCCGGACTCCACTGCCTCAAGGGCGCCCTTCTCGATCGCGCCGGTGGCCGCCCGTATCCGATCGTCGAAGGAGAGCGCCGCCCACTCGCCGTCCGGGTCGGCCTGCGCCAACAGGGAGTACGCCCAGGAGTCGAAGGTCTGCACCCGCACCCGTCGGGCGTGCTCGCCGTGGCGGGCGATCCGGTCCCGCAGTTCCCGGACGGCCGCCCGGGAGAAGCTGAGGACCAGCAGGTCACCGGCTTCGAGGGCCTCGTCGGGGTCGTCGTGGCCCACGAGTGCGTCCATGCGGCGCACCAGCGTGTGGGTCTTGCCCGCGCCCGCTCCGGCGGTGACGAGGAGGCGGGCGTCCCAGGGCTGCTCCACGACGGCCCGCTGCTCCGGGGTGAGGACCGGACCGTCCTCGGGAGGGAAGGTCACTTCTTGCTCCACAGGTGTTCGAACTTGGTGAAGGCGAGGTTGGTGTCGAAGTTCCGGATGTTGTCGCGGACGTTGAGGATCAGGCAGGTGTCCTTGCCGCCGTTGCGCGGGCCGCGCAGGCCCCGGCCGATCATCTGCTGGTAGACGTTCGGGCTGTAGACGGGGCGGGCGACGACCACCGCGCGGGTGGCGGGGGCGTCGAACCCCTGGGTGAGGACTCCGTAGTTGGTGAGCACCCGTACGCTGCCGTCGCGGAACTCGCGGACGCGGGCCCGTCGGTCGTTGTCGGAGGTGGTGGAGTCCACGGAGGACGCGGAGATCCCCCGGTCCTTCAGACGGGCGGCCAGGTATTTGGCGTGTTCCACCGAGGTGGCGAAGACCAGTACCGGCCAGTCCGCGGGCATGTCCGCGATCTCCGAGACGATGCGGCGGCTGCGGTCGTGGTCGTCGGCCAGGCGCTGTTCGGCGGCCTTGGACAGCAGGCTGAACTGTTCGGTGCTCTGCCGCTCCTCCCGGCTCAACTCGATCGTTCCGCCCTTCAGTTCGCGGTGTTCGACCTGCGCCAGCACGCCCAGCTCCTGGAGGTGCCGGTAGGGGTCGCCGGAGGGGAAGACGCCCTCGTCCAGCCGGCGCGCGCCGAACCGGTTGACCAGGCGGGCGGTCTCCTCCTCGTTGTGGCCGCGGAACGGGGTGGCGGTGAGGCCGAGCAGGTGTCGCTCGGTCCGGTGCTGGGTCAGGCCGAGCAGGGCCAGGATCTCGGTGTAGCGCGGGCCGGTCGCCACGTGCGCCTCGTCGACGACGACCAGCGCCGCGGCGCGCAGCCAGCCGTACCGGTCGTTGTCCAGGCACGACTGGAGTTTGGCGTCGGTGGCCACCACGAGCTGCGGCCCGTCGGTGACGGAGGCCGCCTCGTTGGAGGTCCAGAGCCGGTTGATCGTCAGTCGGGTTCGGGCGCCGGCCTTGCTCCAGACGAACTGCCAGCTCTGCACCGCCTGTTCGCACAGCTCCTCGGTCTGCGCGATCCACAGGATCGGGCCCTTGAGTTCACCGGCCTGCTTCACCCAGCGGATGACTGCCTCCGCCGTGACGCGCGTCTTGCCGGCGCCGGTGGGCAGCGACAGCATGGCGCGCTGCGGTGCCAGCCGGTCGAGCATCTCGAAGATGTTGAGGGCGAGTCGTTCCTGATAGTCGTGCAGGCGCGGGAAATCGCGGGGGCCCTCCACCGCCAGGCTCTGGTCGAGGGTCGGGGCCCGGTGGCCGGCGAAGGGTGCCGGCAGGCCGAGGTCCGCGACGAAGGAGACGGCCGCCGAGCCGCCGGTGTAGGACGACGGGGCGGTCGGGAAGCGCTCCTGGATATCGCGGGCGTGGGTCTTGAGCACGGTGTCACCGTGGGCGTTGAACGCGAGCTGCGCCGTCCGGCGCCCGGTGGGTTCCCCGCCCAGCTCCTGGGTCTCGGCCTCCATCAGCCCGGCGGGCAGCCGGTCGCGCAGGGCCTCCGCACCGATCAGCAGCTCCAGCTTGGCCGTCACGTCCGAGGCGTCGCGGATCGCCTTGAAGGCGGACCGCACCTTCTCGTCCTGTTCCTGGCGGACCTGCGCCTCCAGCACCGCGCGGCACCCGGCCTCGCCCAGCCGCAGGCCGATCTCGCGGTCGACGGCCCGGAGCGCCCCGAGCCGGTCCAGCGCATCCAGAACCTTGATCACATTGCCTTGGCGGGCGCTCTCCAGGGACCTCGGGCGGGCGCCGTTCGGGGTGCGGACGACCTCCTCCAGGGTGGAGCAGCGCAGCAGGGAGTAGGTGCCGACGGAGGCTCCCATCCGCTGGCGCAGCGTCGGGAACTCCTCGGACAGCGGGACCGCGGCCACGCTCGACTCGTGACGGGTCTCGCGGCTGACGACGTCGTCGTGGCGGAGCATGCCCCACTGTTCGACCATGAGGTCGGCGGAGCCCTCGTCCGGCATCAGCAGCGCCGGGACCCGCTCGGCGCGCAGTGAGCGGTACTCCTCCGGGTTCGCGGCGACGGCGATCTCGCCGTCCTCCCGGGTGTCCCAGGCGGCGCCGACCCGGCAGCGGGTCAGTGATCCCTCGGGGAAGTCGATCTCCAGGCGGGTCAGCAGGGCGTAGGTGGATCCGACGAAGGCGTCGTCCTCGCTGGCCTGGAGCTTGCCCAGGAGTTGTTGCCACTGCTCGGAGCGGACCTTCTCCACACTGTCCGCGAGGCGCAGTTTCCGGGCCTTCTCGACGCTGAGCGTCGTCACCGGGAGCACGTCGCGGTAGGCCGAGAGCTGGGGGCCCACGGCTTCCTTGAGCGGCTTGACGCCCTGTGAGGTCTCGACCCTGCCGTGCCGGGACAGCATCCACCGGATCGGGGACGGGGCCTGCTGCCGGGTGGCGACCTGCGCACCGATCTGCAGCGTCCAGTTCTCGATCACCCCGTCGTCGGGCAGCACCCGCAGGAACGCGGCGCGGGCCTCCTCGGAGAGCCGGGAAAGGAGGTGCAGGGGGCCGCCGACGGCCGTCCCCTCGACCTTGGTGCGGGCCAGGGTCGGACGGTTCGCCCGGTTGTCGAGCTTGCGGCAGTACGCCGCGTGCATGGCCTCCCGGTACTCCTCGAACCAGTCCTCGCCCTCCGGGCGGTGGCCGGCACTCGGGCGTTCGCGCAGCCCCACCTCGCGGAAGAAGCCCGTGTCGTCGGAGTGGAAGCCCATGTCCACCGCGATCGAGGGGTCGCCGGCCGCGGTGACGACTGCGCCCGGCAGCATGCAGTCGCGCATGGGGTGGAACCGGCCGTCGGCGGTGCGCACCCTGAGGGTCCGCATCGCGTCGGGTACCCGGCCGATCACCTCGTGTCCCACGGCGAGGGTGCCCGCCTGGTGGAACAGGTCCCAGAACCGCTGCCATTCCTGCGGGCCGTAGGAACCGAGGCCCTGGTCCAGGACGCTCAGGAAGCGGCCGCGGACGTCGGCCTCCTGGATGCCCAGGACGGTCAGCGCGGACGACAGCGACGGGTCCTCGGACAGCGCGCGGTCCACGTAGACCAACGACTCCGGCAGGCCGTCCTCCCCGGTGCGTCGGAACACCTTGCCGCGGACGGGGGCGACGAGGCCCTCCTCCTCGGTGAGGACGATCCGGGCCGTGCACGCCGCGGCGGCGCAGGCGGCCTTGGATTCGACCATGTCGGCGACGATCCGGATGGCCGTCTCCGACGCCGCCGCCGAGCCGTCGGACACCAGTGCCTCCAGCCATGCGCGGACCGAGGCCCGCGGCTGTCCCGCCGCGGCGAGAACGTGCTGGATCTTGCCCGATCGCAGGTCGGTCGCCTCGACCGAGGGATGCGCCCAGTTCCGGGGGCGGCCGGCGTAGGAGTGCCAGTCGCGCAGCCAACGGGTCTGCGCGGTGTTGTCCGGCCCCAGGTCGGGGTGGATGTTCAACTCCCCCGGGGTGCGCAGCACTCCGTCCTGGTCCGGCAGGGACGGGTTGACCGCGGCGGCGGCCCAGATCTGCTCGGTGAGCAACCGGTCGGCCCAGCTGATCACCTCGGCCCCCTTGGCGCGGCCCGGCAGCAGCGGGAGGTACGCGCCGGGATCCTCGGCGGGGGCCAGCTCCGGCAGGGAGGCGACCACGAGCCGTGCGGCGACCTGGATCATCTCGGTGTTGAAGGGCGAGGAGTCCAGCAGGTTCTGCCGGTCCTCGTTGGTCTTCCACGCGCCGTTGAGGATGCCGCTGAGGGTCATCTCGTACTTGGTCGGGAAGAAGGACCAGAACCTGCCGCGGCCACGGGCGTCGGCGGCGCTGAACAGACCGGAGCGCTCGTCGCGACGGTACTCGGGCACCGCCCAGGCCACGTCGATGGAGAGGCGGTCGTGCAGTTCACCGGCGTCGCGGCGGGCGGCGGCGGTCGGCTCGTGGGTCCGGGTGAAGACCCGCCACCTTGAGTCGACGGGCGGCCTGCCGGTGCGCTCCTCGTGGATCGCGCGTCGGCTCCCGTCCTGTTCGCCGCGCAGGGTCCGGCGGGCGATCGGGCGGGGGCGGCGGTCCTCCAGGGTGACCTGACCGACGTGCGGGGAGAACAGGTGGAAGCCGGCCGGGAACTCCTCCCGGCTCTCGTGACTCGTCCTCGCTCGGTGGCCGTGCATGTCCTTGCCGAGGTGGTCGACGGCGCCGTCCAGCAGCGGCAGCCGGACCACCGTGGTGGCCCATCCCAGGAGTTCGTCCAGCACCTGGTCGTCGAGGCGTTCTGCGTCCACGTCCAGCTCGCGGGCCATGCGCAGCACGGGGGCCTCGAACCTCTCGCCCAACTGCTCGCGCACCCCGGGAACGCCGTGGATCTGCGCGTACGACCAGGTCCGGTCGAAGCCGAAGCTGCCGGTCCGGCTGAAGAACTCGGGGGTGTCGGTGACCACCAGGACCGACTTGACGCCCACGCCGAACCGGCCGATCTGACCACCGCGCTTGCGGGACATGCTCATGCGCAGGATGGTCTCCGCGCCCTCGGCGGTCACCGGGTTGCCCTGGTTGGCGCAGTAGAGGTGCCGGTCGGTGAGGACGACGTGGATCCGACCTCCGGGCTCGTCACGGATCTCGTCGGCGGCGTTCTGGACCAGCTCGAACAGCTGGCGGTCCCCGTAGCCGCCCTGGGTGATGCGGCGCTCGCCGTTGGCGTGCTCGGGAATCAGGCCCGGATCGACGCGGTAGGTCTCCAGAACGCGAAGGGACTGTTCGGTGACGGTGCGGATCACGGGGGACTGCGAATCGGCCACGAATGGTTCCACTTCAGGACGAAGGGGTGGACGGGTGAGGAGAGCGGTCGGTGCTTTCAACAGGCAAAGTGCGCGGGAAACACAAAGATGGCGACGCGCTGGCGGCTGATCCGGTTGCGGTCGGGTCCGGATCGCGACCGGGGGCGAGGAGGGCACAACTGTGCCCAAGGAGAAGAGGATTGAACCGGGCATTCCCGGGGTATTCGAGATCAACTCAAGCATGTCGCCACGCCGTTGGGCAAGGGGCGTTCATCCCGCGGCGCACACCTCGCGACACCGCCCGCGTTCAGGGCACTCCCCCGCGAACCGGACAGCCCCCAACTCCCTTTCCACACGGGCCGACAGAGCCCGACCGGGCCGATCACCCCGCCTGTCAAAGAGAAATTGACAAGCCGACTCACCGTCAACAGCCGTGCGGTACCGTGACGTCCACCCAGTGGATCAAGTGGAAGCAGGTGGCACGTGAGGGCGGCTGAGGAGTTCGGCCCCTGGCTGGCACGCCAGCTCAAGAACGCCAGGATGAGCCAGACCGAGCTGGCGGACGAGCTGCGGATGAGCCGGGCCGCCGTCTCGGCGTGGATCGTCGGCCGCTCCGTCCCGCGTGACGACGCCATCCGGCGCATCGCCGAGATCCTGCGGACGGACCTGGAAACCATCCACACCCGCAGCACCGATGCCCAGGCCGGGCTGCCCGTCTCCTGGTACCACCGGCCCGGTCACCGCGACGGTGGCCGCGAGTACGGCAACGCGGCGGCGTTCGCCTTCGAGGCCGATGTCTCCGTCCTGGCCCGCGAGGCCACCCAGAACAGCCTCGACGCCCGCCTCGACCCGGCCGAACCCGTCCGCGTCCGCTACACCCTGCACGAACTGACCGGCGAGGCCCTCGCCCGCTTCCGCGAGGCCATCGACTGGGAATCGCTGCTCCCCCACTACGAGGCGCTCACCGGCGACAGCGTCAAACAGGGCAAGGTCTCCCGGACCGTCTCGGCCGGACTGCGCGACATGTACCAGCACGACCGGCTGTTGCTGCTGCGCGTCGACGACTACAACGCCACCGGTCTGACCGGCGGCGACTACGACAACGGGCTCTTCGCCGCCGTCGTGCGCCGACAGCTCGACAGCCACAAGAAGGACGCCGGAGCCGGTGGCTCCTACGGCCTGGGCAAGGCCACGCTCTGGGCCGGCAGTCGGCTCGGCCTCGTACTGATCAACTCCACCCTCTCCGCACCGCACGAGGGGCGCACCGAGCGCCGCGTGATCGGCCGGCTCGACCTGCCCTGGCGCGAGGTCGAGGGCGAGGAGTTCGCGGGCCCGGCCTGGTTCGGCCGTCCGGACCCGGACGCCAGGGCCGCCGACGTGGCGCGCTCGTGGTGGGCCGACGAGGAGACCGTCGAACAGCTCCACCTCACCCGGGAGAGCGCCGCCCCCGGCACGTCCTTCCTCGTCGTCGGCGCCCACGACGTCGCCAGTCTGGCACCCGTCACCGGCGGCGCCGACGACGAGGCGGGCACCGAGGACGGCGACTCCCTGCACCGCATGCACGCCCGTCTCGTCGAGGCCCTCGGCCGCAACTTCTGGGCCGCGATGACCGGGAGCGGCGCCCACAAGCCGCACCTGGAGGCATCCGTGCGCGGCTGCCGCAACGGTGAGGTCGTCATCGCCGAGGAACGGGTGGATCCGGTCGTCACCCAACCCTCCCGCACCCGCGCGCTGCGCGCCTTCCTGGAGGGCGACACCGTCGAACGCCTCACCGCGCCCGGCCAGGTGGCCCGCGCCACCGTCCAGCTGAACGTGCCCCTGCACGGGGGTCAGGTCCGCGGCGGCGTGCCCCACGAGGCCGTGCTGCTGGTCACCCACGCCGAGGACGCCGACGGCCGCCCCAACCGGCTGGTCTCCATGCGGGGCAACCGCATGACCATCAAGGACAGTGCCGTCACCAACGTTCCGATCGGCACGAACGCCTTCCAGGCCGTGCTCCTCACCGGCCGCGCGGCGGGACCGGACGCCCCCGGCGCCGAGCACGCCGAGGAGTTCCTCCGCGCGTCCGAGCCGCCAGAGCACAACAAGTGGGGCCAGACCGAGGAACTCCGACTCGCCTACTCGCCCTCCGCCCACCGCCGCATCACCGCCCTGACCACGGCCGCCAACAACACGGTGCGCGAGCTGGTCGCCGTACCCCGGGCCAAGCGCCGCAGCGGCGGCGAGGCCAAGATCGCCGGGCGGCTCAAGGTCGGCGGCGCCGCGAAGAAACCACGCCCCACGGGGACCGCCGTCCTGCCCGAGCTCGACAACGTGGACGCCCTGATCGACGAGACCGGAGCCTGGTCGATCACCGTCGACCTCCGGGTGTCCTCGGGCGTCGACACGGACCGCCCCGTCACCCCGGTCGCCAAGTTCGACGTGCGCTCGGGCCCCCGCCCCGGCGCGCACTGGAAGGAACTCGTCGCCGTCAGCGGCTGCGAGGTCGTCGACGGTGCCCTGCACCTGACCCCCGGCATCCGCAGGGCCGTCTTCCGGGGCGTGACCGACGAGGCCCGCCACCCGGTCCGCGCCCAACTCACCGGGCTCATCGTCGAACTCCGCACCGGAAAGGGGGAGCAGGCGTGAAGGTCTACCCCTACCGGCGGCTCAGCGGCAACGTGTCCTGGCGCGTCGACAGCGCCGCGATCAAGACCGAGGGCGAGCCCTGGGAGGAGGTCGAGAGCAAGTACGTCTCCGCGGTCGAGCGCGTCGTGGCCCTGGGCCCCGACGAGGACCGCCCCGACTGGGCCCGGGCCCGGCTGCGCCTCTCCGTCGGCCTCCCGGCCAAGGCCGTACAACCCGACGGGCCGTGGCAGGACGTCGCGGTCGTCGCCGTGCTCACGGAGCGCGCCACCAACACGCGTACGACCGTGGAGTTCTCCCCGGGCCCCGACGACGGCCGCGAGCGGACCGCGGAGCTGTACCTGCACCGCTGCGACCTGCTCGACCGGGCCTCGCTCGACGTCCACGTCGTCGCCACCGTCGACGGTGTCCGCGGTCGGGTGATCGCCACCTCCGACGCACCGTGGTTCGTCGACGTCATCGAGGCCGCGCCGTCCCTCGCCCGCGAACTGGACGTCAGGATGGTCGGGTTCGCCTCGGGAGCCGGCCGGCTCCAGCGCTACAAGGACTCCCCCTGGGTCATCGACACGACGGGGCGGATCCCCGTCGTGCGCGTCAACACCGACTTCGACGGGCTCGGTGACCTGATCGGCGCGGACGGCGGCAACGGGGCGGAGAAGACCGTCCGGGAACTCCTCCTCGCGCAGATGTGCTCCGACGTGTGGACGGCCGTCTTCCATTCCGCGGTCGGCGAGTTGGAGGTCGAGGAGGACGGCACCCCGCTCTTCCCGCACGGCTGGCAGGGCGAGGTGCTCCGGGAGATGCTGCCCGACGTGTACTCCGACCGCGGCCCGGAGCACGCCCTGCGCGAGGTGCACGCGGCCCGTACGGGCACCTCCTCCACCGGGTGGGGGGAGCTCCAGGCGCGGATCCACTTCGCCGCCTCGCGCCGCGCGGGCCTCCCCCGGACGCTCTCGACCACCATCCGCGACCTGGAACGACTCACTCAGGGGGACGACGCATGATCGACCGGCCCGGCTTCCTGCCGGAACGACTCGCGCTGCTGCCCAACGCCGAGGCCTCCGACTTCCTCACCGAAGGCCTGCTCACCGGCGGCGAGGACGTACCGAGCATCAGGCTCAACCAGGTCACGGAACCGCTGCCGCACTCCGACCGGCGCGGCGAGCTGCTCCCGATACGGGACCTCGCCGAGGACGCCATGGCCTACTGCCGGGTTCAGGGGCTCAAGGCGACCCGGGCCGACGCCTGGCTCGCCCCGCGCCTGCACGCCGCCCTGCGGATCACCCGCAGGGAGGCCTCCGACCCCGGCTTCTGGAACTACCTGGCCCTCGGCGTCGCCCCCGACTACGTGGTCTGGCGGCACCTGCCCGAACCCAAGGACGGCAAGGTCGCCAAGGTGGCGACGGAACGCTTCCGCGGCCAGTACCACAAGCAGGCCTTCGCCCGCCTCTGGTGGGCGGCCGAACTCTTCCGCGACGGCGGTGACTACGCGCCCGCGGTGACGGCCTGCGGCAATCAGGACATCTTCAACACCGCCCTGCGAATGGCCGTGGTCAACCACCGGCCCACCGCCCAGGCCATCGTCCGGCTCGTCGCGAAGGGCGTGGTCACCACCGGTCGTGAGGTCAACGCCCTGGTCGGCGCGGTCAACGCCTCAGCCGCGACCCTGATGTACGACGTGATCGCCCCCGACGCCGAGCGGGAGTCCCGTCCGCTGCTCGACTGGATCGACGCGGCGCAGGACGCCCGCCAGGTGTCGCGCAACGAGCTGCCGTCCGGCCCGGACGAGGAGCCCGCGCCGGACAGCTCCGTGAACACCCTGGTGGACTACTTCTCCGACCTCTTCGCGGACGCCCCGGCGGAGGACTGACCCTCGGGCTTCGGGCAGGTGGGGCCACAGCCGTCCGGGGACCCGCAGCCCTCCTTGCGGAGGGTCGCCCGGTCCTCGTCGGCCGCCTCGGGCCAGCTCTCCCGCAGCCGTTCCTCCGGCGGCAGCGGGAGGGCCAGGGCGGCCGCGAGCACGTGCATGCCGAAGAGCGGCGGCACCGCGTTGCCGACCTGCTGCGACTTGTCGCCGCCCGACCAGGGGTAGTTGGGCGGGAAGGTCTGGAGGACACCGGCCTCGGAGATGCGCAGCCGGTCCGGCGTGTGCGGGGTGCCGTTCGGGTGTCGGACGGCGTTGCGGGAGACCTTGCCCGTCACCGTGAACGACGGCTGCCGGTCCGTGCGGATGCCGCGCTTCTTCGGGTCGCCGCCGCTGCCGTAGTTCGACACGATCTCGAAGGGCGGTTTCCGGCCACCGGGGCACCCGTCCCCCGCCGTGAGGACCTCACCCATCGAGACCCAGGGCCGCAACGGCCGCTCGCCGCCGCCCGCCGCCGTCGACACCTGGTCCCGGACGTCCGGAACCGCCGCCGTCGCGTCGTCGGGGCCACCGCGCCGCGGCCTCTGCGGGGTGTACGTGTGGTGGGTGGCACGGGGAAGCGGAGGGGTCCCGTGCCCTTCGAGCCGCGCGATCAGGATGGTGCGGCGGCGGGTCTGGGGGACGCCGTACGCCTCGGTGGGCAGGGTCTCGACCTTGGCGACCTTGTACAGGACCCTGGTTCCGTCGGGGTGGGGCAGGCCCGCTTCCAGGGCTTCCCGGTAGACCTCCCACAGGGCCTTGACCGCCGGCACCTGCTCCAGGACGATCACGTCGAACGGCCGCCCCTCCCGGTTCCGGGAGCCGAGGGCCGCGATCGCGTACCGGAGGGGCTCCAGGACCAGAGCCGTCCTGGGGTCGCCGCCCAGCTCCTTCAGCCGGGCGTCGATCTCCTCCTCGGGAACTCCGCTCACCAGCGCGTGGATGACCTGCTTCACCTCGTCCAGCGCCTTGCGTCCCGCGCCGCCGCCGGCCACCGAGTAGGTCTGGCACGGCGGACCGCCGGCCAACACGTTCAGTTCCGGGGGCAGGTCCTCGAACCGCTCCCGACGCACCGCGCTGACGTCCGCGTGCCAGGTCCGGAGCCCTGCCCTGTACCGCGTCTCGCAGGCGTCCTTGTCCCACTCGATCCCGAGCGACGGCACCTCCAGCATGTGCGCGGCGATGTCGAGGCCACCCGGACCGGCGAAAAGGTCCAGAATGTACGGATTCTCAAGGAATCTGGCGGCGGCGTCCGTGCTGGTCATGTGGCGGAAGTTTAGCGTGCGGCCACTCGTGTGGCGGACGCGGTCACGAGGAGCACCGAACCTCCCACGAGGGCGACTTGGGATCGGACCGCCGCCCCGCGCCGGGGCGAGCCACCGGGCCCGGAAATGCGTCAGGGCCATCAAAAGATGGCCCTGAGCTTCGGAAATGTCCGACATCACTGTCGGGACGACAGGATTTGAACCTGCGACCCCTTGACCCCCAGTCAAGTGCGCTACCAAGCTGCGCCACGTCCCGATGCCCGTTGACCTGGGGTTTCCCCTGGTTGAACTGGCAGGAGAACAATACCGCACTTCGCGGGGTGCTCGCGCGTACCTTTTGCGACATGGCCGGATTCGGCGTGGTCGACCGACACATGGGCTTGACCTCAAGTTTGCTTGAGGTTGCACGGTTCCCATATGACACAGGCAGCCGCGGACCACGTGTTCCGCCATGAGGACCTGGGCGCGCTCATCGCGCTCATGACAGGGGCTGAGAAGCACGGGCCCGCCGCCACCTCCACGCTCGACGTGCTGTGGGTGCTGTACGACCGGGTGCTGCGCGTCGGGCCAGACCGCGTCGAGGATCCGGCGCGCGACCGGTTCCTCCTCTCCAAGGGGCACGGGCCGATGGCGTACTACGCCGTGCTCGCCTCCAAGGGGTTCTTCCCCGTCGACTGGCTGGGCGGTTTCGGTTCCTACGACTCGCCGCTGGGGCACCATCCGGACCGGACGCTGGTCCCCGGTGTGGAGATCGGCAGCGGCTCACTGGGGCACGGGCTGCCCCTGGCCGTCGGCAGCGCGCTGGGGCTGCGGGCGCAGGGGCTGGACGACCCGACCGTGTGGGTGCTGATCGGGGACGCAGAACTCGACGAGGGCAGCAATCACGAGGCCATCGCGTACGCCGGCTCGGCGGGGCTGGAGCGGCTGCACACGGTGGTGATCGACAACGATTCGGCGACCCACGGCTGGCCCGGGGGGATCGCGTCCCGCTTCGAGGCCGCGGGCTGGTCGGCGGTGACCGTCGACGGACGGGACCACGCGGCGCTGCACGCCGCCTTCACCGCACCGCATCCGGGTCGACCGCACGCCGTCGTCGCCCGCGTCGAGAAGAAGTTCTGAGGGAGGGGACGTCATGGACACCATGCGGGAACGGTTCATCTCGGTCACGTCGCAGTTGCTGGAGGAGGACCCGCGACTCGCGCTGGTGCTCGCCGAGATCACCATGGACGGGTTCCGCCCGGCGCAACTGCGGCATCCCGACCGGGTGATCAACGTGGGCATCAGGGAGCAACTGTTGATCGGGGTGGGAGGCGGGTTGGCCCTGACGGGGCTGCGGCCGATCGTGCACACCTTCGCCAGTTTCCTCGTGGAGCGGCCCTTCGAGCAGATCAAGCTGGACTTCGGGCACCAGGGCACGGGCGGCGTGCTGGTCAGCTCCGCCGGTAGCTACGACTGGCCCGCCGGCGGGTTCACCCACATGGCACCGGGGGACGTGGCCCTGCTGGACACCCTCGACGGCTGGACCGTGCACGTGCCCGGGCATCCGGACGAGGCGGAGGCGCTGCTGAGGCACGCGGGCGGCGCCGGGGACGACAAGGTGTACGTCCGGCTGTCCCAGCAGTCGAACAGCGCCCCGTACCCGCTGGACGGCCTGCGCTGGCGGACCGTGCGGGAGGGGCGTGCCGGCGTGGTCGTCGCCGTCGGACCGCTGCTCGACGAGGTCCTCGCCGCGACCGCGGGGATGGACGTCACCGTCCTGTACGCCGCCACGGTCCGGCCCTTCGACGACGCGGCCCTGCGCGCCGCCGTGGAGCGGGCCGGGGCGGACGTGGTGCTGGTCGAGCCCTACCTGGCGGGCACCTCCGCGGCTGCGGCCGGGGCCGCCCTGCTGGACGTCCCGCACCGGATCCTGCCGCTCGGGGTCGGGCGGGCCGAGCTCCGCCGGTACGGGACGATGGACGAGCACGTCGCCGCGCACGGCCTGGACGCCGGCTCGCTGCGCCGGCGGATCACCGATTTCCTCCGCTGAGCGCCGGGGGCTCCGTCAGCCGCCGCCCAGCTCCGGGTGGGCGGCGGCCAGCCTCTTCGGGGCCGCCTGCCGCCATGAGTCGACCAGGATCCCGCGCAACTCCCCGGTGTCCGTCACGGCGGCGAGCCGGACCCGCAGCCACGCGTAGTTGTCGTCGTGGCCCTCGCGGAGGAAGAACTTCTCCGGCTCCGCCGTGATGAGCTCGGCCCGGTCCTCCTTGGGGCACTTCACCCCGATGGAGGTGTCGTCCGCGAGGGAGACGAAGATCCTGCCGCCCACCCGAAAGGTCGGCATGCCCCAGGCGAGCTTCTCGCTGCTCTCCGGCAGCGACAACGCGATCGTCCTGACGTCCTGCGCCGTCGTGGCCATGCCGGCGCCCCCTTTCGTTCATCACCTCGGTGCCGTTGTGCCTCGTTCCCCGGTCTGGCCCGGTTGCTCGTTCCATCGGTTCGCCCCGCCGGGCGGGCGGTCCTCCCGGGCGTGCAGGAGTTCCAGGAGCTCCGCGGCCAGGGCCTTCACCGCGGCCAGGCCCGGGTTCCCCCACAGGCGCGGCACCAGGTCCACGGCGCAGACCGTGCCGAGCACGATGCCCCGCCGATCGGTCAGCGGTGCGCCCAGGTAGGTCCGGACGCCGCTCCCGTCGACGACGGGGTTGACCGCGAACCGCGCGAAGTCCCGTACGTCCTCAAGGACCAGCGCCCTGCGCCGCACCACCACGTGCGGGCACCAGCCGTGGTCCCGGGTGAGCACGCGCGCCGGGTAGCCGCCGGCGGCGACGTCCGGGTCGTGGTGCAGTCCGGCGAAGAACTGCCGTTCCTCGCCGACGAAGTTGACCCCGGCGTGCGGGGCCTCCAGGGTCTGCGCGACGTGCCGGGCGAAGGCGTCGAGCTCCGCGTCGGCCCGTTGCCCCAGGCCCATCTCCAACAACCGGGCGGCCCGCGCCGGCGCCTCCCGGTCCACCGGGGTGAGGAGCAGGTGGCCGGTCGATTCGTAGGACGTGATGGCGGTTCCCCCGAGTCCGGTGACGTGTGGGTGGTGCCGGGTGCGCGTGCGCGGCCGCCCGGTCGGCGGACCGGCCGGGGCCGGTCCGGGCGACCGCGCCCACGGGGGCGGTCCCGGGTGTCACGGTCATCTGCGCAGGCCGTCGAGCACCGCCTCCAGCAGGGTCAGGTCGTCGGCCGCCGCGAAGGCGGGTTCCGGTACCGGGACGCGGGGCGCCCGCGCGCTGACGGCCCCGTGTTCCATCAGGTCGGACAGCAGTACCTTCACCACCAGGGCCGGGAGCCGCAGTTGCGCGGCGACGTCGGCGACCGTCACCGCCGCGGAGCCCGCGCAGACCCGCAGCGCGAGGGCGTGCTCGGGACCGAGCGGGACCCTCGGCCGTACGCCGGTCGCGGTGACCGGCGACAGCAGGTCGAGCGCCGCACCCGGCCGGGTGCGGCCTCCGCTCGCGGTGTACGGGCGCGTCACCCGACCCGCGGAGTCGTCCAGCCAGGGCGCGTCCGACCGCGTCCCGGGGCCGCACGCCGTCGCGCGGGCACTCATCGTTCCGTCCCGACGGCGGGCCGGCGCGGCGGGGCGTCCAGGCACGGCCGTACGCTCTTGACCAGCATGGCCATCTCGTAGCCGAGGACCCCGGCGTCGGCGTCGCGGTCCGCGAGGACGGCGAGGCAGGTCCCGGATCCGGCGGCCGAGACGAAGATCAGCGCCGTGTCCAGTTCGACCACCACCTGCCGGACCTCCGCGCCCTGCGCGAAGTGGGATCCGGCGCTGCGGCCCAGCGAGTACAGGCCGGAGGCCAGTGCGGCCATGTGGTCGGCGCCGTCGGCGTCGAGACCGTGCGCGCAGGCGGCCAGGCCGTCCGCGGTGAGCAGCAGCGCGCTGCGCGTGTACGGGACCCGTCGCACCAGGCCGCCGAGCAGCCAGTCGAGGTCCGAGAGGCTGCTCGGCCTCGACGCCGCTTCGCCGACCATGGGGGTCTCCTTGCCGAGGTGGGGGGTCGGGGGCGTCGCGGGGCTCATGCCTGCCGCTCCGCGGGCTCCGACTGTGCGAGGCCGAAGCCCCGTTGGAAGGCGGCCATCAGTCCCGGGTCGTGCACGGGCTGCTCCGTCCACGCCGCGGGCCGGGGCGCGGGGGCCTCGCGCGGCTCGGGTACCGGGTGCTGCCGGCCGCGGCGTCGGGGCAGGGACGGCCGGTCCGTGCCCGCGCGGGTTGCGGGTGCGAGCGTCGCCTCCTCGGGTGCCGCTCCGGTGCAGGACGCCCCGGGCGTCGGTGCCGAGGCCCCGGGGACCGGTCCCGCTCCGTGCCCGTATCCCGGTCCGTGTCCCGGTCCGTGTCCCGGCGTCGGTGCCCGTCCCCCGCCGGGCACCCGCTGGGGCGGCGTCCGGGGCCGCTCCGATTCGTCCGACGCGCGTTCCGCCTGCCAGGGGCCGGGCACGGTGACCCGTACGGGCTCCAGCGGCGGGACGCCCCCCGCGCCGGCGCCCCACGAGGTGGCCCGGGAGCCGGCCGCCAGGTCGGCGGCGTTCGGGGCCTCCGCGCCCAGCAGGCCCTGGGGCAGGACGAGCACGGCGAGCACCCCGCCATAGATGTTGGACTTGAGCTCCACGGCGATCCCGTGCCGCCGGGCCAGCGCCGAGACCACGAACAGGCCGATCCGTCCGTCGGCGAGCAGGTGCCGGACGCCGACCTGGTCGGGATCGCCGAGCAGAGCGTTCATCCGGTGCTGCTCCTCGGGGGGCATGCCCAGGCCGCGGTCCTCGACCTCGACCGCGATCCCGGAGGTGACCCGCTCGGCCCGGACGACCACGTCGGTGTCGGGGGCGGAGAACACCGTGGCGTTCTCGACGAGTTCGGCCAGCAGGTGGACCACGTCGGCGACGGCGTGGCCGCGGACGGTGCCGCCCGCCGGGGGGACGACCTTGACCCGGGTGTACTGCTCGACCTCCGCCACGGAGGAGCGCAGCACCTCGCCGAGGTCGATCGGCCGGGTCCACTGCCGCCGGGAGGCGGCCCCGCCGAGTACGGCGAGGTTCTCGGCGTGTCGGCGGATCCGGGTGGCGAGGTGGTCGACGTGGAAGAGTTCCCTGAGCAGGTCCGGGTCCTCGACGGTGTCCTCCAGGCCGTCGAGCAGGGCGATCTCGCGGTGCACGAGCGACTGGAGCCGGCGCGCGAGGTTGACGAAGACCTCGACCTTGCGGTCGCTATCGGTCGGCGCGGCCGGCGTGGCGAGCCGTACGAGGGTCGTCCGGGCCTGCTCGCGGGCGCCGCGCAGTTCCTGGGCCAGCAGCCAGAACTCGTCGACGCCGGCCGGATCCGGCGCCGCGGGCGGCCCGCTCGGGCCTCCTCGTACGGGACGGGGCGGCGTCTCGCCGCGTTCCAGGCGTTCGGCGTCCGTCCGCAGCTCCTGGCGGCCCCGGACACTGGAGCGCCGCAGCGCCTCGCAGCGGTCCCGTACGCCCTTCGCGGCGCGCTGGGCACCGAGCAGCGCCGCGGCCAGGGCCCCGACGACCAGCAGGGCGCAGCCCGCGAGCACCGGCCACAGCCGGGCGTCCCGGGCGCCGGCGCCACCGCCGAGTTGGAGCGTGAAGAGCACCGCCGCGGCGCCGCTGAGCGCGGCGGCGAGGGTGGGCAGCACGGCGGCGCGGATCAGCTGGGGGCGTGTCTGCCGGCGGGGCCCGGCGGCGTGTCTCGACGGGGAGTGGCGGGCGGGGCGGGGTCCGGACATCGGCGTCCTCGGTACGTGGGGCCCGGCCCCCAGTCGGTTCCCGGGGCCCGGTGTTGATCACCGGATACCCACGCTAGACCGCACGCTCCCACCCCGGACGCCGAGTTGGGCAACTTCACCGGGGTGCTTCCCGCTCCCGGTGGAACGCTCGCACGACAGCCCGAATGCGCCGGGAGGGTGTGCGCCCGTGCCCGGGGGGCGCGCCGGCCGTCCCCGCTGTTCCGCCTTCCCGGCACCTCCTCGGGGGCTACGGCGGAGCGGGGGGCCCGGGCCCGCCCGGGGCCGGGCCGCCCCGGGCCGGCGTCACCTGCGCGTGCCGGGGCCGTCACATCGCCAGGGCGATCAGGGCTCCCCCACCAGGTCGAGTCCGGCGTCGGGCTCGACCGCCCCGTGCCCGGCGGGCACGCCGGCCTCGTCGCGGTAGTTCACCCACCGGTCCCAGGCGAACCCGGGGGCCGCGATGGGCTGCCACCACGGGTCACCGGGGATCCTGCCGGCGGGCTCGAAGGGCTCGCCCGGCTTGGGCATGGCCACGGCCTGGCCGACGTTGCGGGCCGCGATCACGGTGCGTTCGGCCGGATCGGACCACGGGTGCGGGGCGAGGTTGAAGGTGCCCCAGTGGATCGGCAGGAGCACGCCGTGCGCCGCGCCGCCCTGAAGGTCGAGGTGGGCCCGGATGCCCTCGTCGGGAGTCATGTGGATGTCGGGCCACGGGCCGGGGTCCGGGGTGCGGTCCTCGTGGTTCTTCGGCCAGTACTCCGAGTAGGCGCCGATCTGGATCATCGTCGCGTCGAAGGGGCCGTGGGCGGCGCCGATGTCCTTGAAGCCGGGGAAGTATCCGGTGTCCCCGCTGTGGAACACCCGGTGCTCCTCCCCCGCGACGACCCAGGAGGCCCACAGGGTGAACTGCTGGTTGCGCAGGCCACGGCCGCAGAAGTGCTGTGCCGGGGTGGCCGTGAGGGTGAGGCCGGCGACCTCGGTGGCCTCGTTCCAGTCCAGCTCGCGCAGCCGTGAGGCGGGTACGCCCCAGCGTTCCAGGTGCGCGCCGACGCCCAGCGGGACGGCGAACACGGTGTCCGTGCCGGCCAGCGCCTTGATCGTGGGCAGGTCGAGGTGGTCGTAGTGGTCGTGGGAGATCACCACGACGTCGACCTCGCCCAGGGAGGCCAGCGGCACGGGCACCGGGTGCAGCCGCTTGGGCCCCGCGAACGGGTAGGGGGAGCACCGCTCTCCCCAGACGGGGTCGAAGAGGACCCGTCGTCCGTCGATCTCCACGAGCACGCTGGAATGACCCATCCAGGTCACGCGCAGGCCGCTGACCGGCGGTTTCGCCAGTTCGGCCAGGGTGGTCGGATAGACCGGGATCGGTGCGGCGGGGCGGCGGCGGATCCGCTGTTCCTTGTGGAAGTAGACCCGGGCGAACTCGGCCATCGACCCGGAGGGCCTGGTCCTGCCCTTCACCGGGTTCTGGAACACGCCGTCCGCGAAGTTCGGCGAGCGCTGGATCCGCTCCAGCCGCGCGCCGGAGGGGTCCGCCCCGAAGGCTTCGGAGCGCAGGGCGCGCAGCCTGGGACGCAGGGGAAGGGAGCCGGTCAAGGCGCCTCCTCAAGAGGGTGCGGTTCGAGGTGGCACGCTAGTACATGCACGCCCATCCCAACGCGTACCGGCCCGTGAGGATTCCGCCCGGCGGGAACCCGCCGGGCGGAACCGGCGCTCATCCGGCTCCCGGGTGCCCTGAGCTTGACGTTTATCCAGTTCGTCGGGGCTTGGTGCCGATTTGGTGGTGGGTGGGTCGTTGGTGGGGTTTGCCGGTGGCGAGGACGCGTCCGACGTCGTAGCGGGTCGCGCGTTCTCGGTTCTTCGAGCCGAGGGGGCGGCCGGGGCCGGGCCGGGTGGGTTTGGGTGCACGGGCCGGTGTGCCCGTCTTCGCCCGTAGGTTCCTGAACCCCCGGCGGGCTCGGGCCGGGGTGAGCCTGTTCGGCGTGGCCGGTCGTTCCCACGGTCGGCGGAGGTCGGCGGCCAGTGGGCGGGCGAGACGGAGTTGCGCGTGTGCAGCCAGGACGAGCCAGGTCCAACGGTCGGCCGCGGCGGAGTCACGGAGCTTGGGCCGGGTCCACCCGAACGTCTGCTTGAGCAGCCGGAACGTGTGCTCGACGTCGAACCTGCGCAGGAACGCCTGCCAACACCGGTCGACGTCCCCCGGGGCGGCCCCGGTCCCCGACCACCACAACCAGACCGGCTTGTTCACCCCGCCGCTCGGGAGCTTCGCCACCGTCAACCGGATCACCGTGCCCTCGATGATCGGCAACGGCCCCTCGTGATCCCCCCACGCGGCCCTGCGCGTGAGCCGGGGGTGGAGTCGGTCCCACGCCTGCGCGGTCGCGGCTCCGTATCGCTCCGTGCTCGTGGAGGTGACCGCCGCCTCCTCGCCCCAGGTGGCTGGGTCGCCGAACACGAACTCGCCGCCGTGCTGGGGCGGACGCCCGCCCTGCGGCGGGCAGATCCACGGGTCCGGGACGGGCTTGCGCATCACCCGGTCCGAGCGGAGCCGGCCCAACACCTCGATCGGCATGTCCGCCAGGAGGTGCGCGATCCGGGGCGCGTCGTAGCCGGCGTCGAGGACGACGAGGACGTCCGGTTCACCCCGCTGCCACTGGCCGGCGGCGATGAGGCGTTCGATGACCTCGCGGACTTGGGCGGCGGTGACGGCCGCGAGGTCGGCGCCGGGCTCCAGGTGCATCGCGTCGAGGAGCGCGGTCCAGGAAGTGCGTCCGCTCTCCAGCGCGGCGACGATCGAGTACGGCCACCCGGGCACCATCTGGTGCTTGCCCAGGCCCCGGCCGAAGGTGTGACAGAACGACCGGTCCGAGCACGTGTTGGCGTCCGGCCTCAACCACGGCGACACGTCCACCGCGAGGACCAGACGCCCGTCGGCGGCCCGGGGCAACGGCACCCCGACCAGCGCCCGCCGGAGCCGGGCCACGTCGATCCGGCCCCGGTTCAACCCGGCGTACAAGGCGCCGTGCCCGCGTCGATGTTCGGGTGCGAGGGCCAGGTCCACGAGGGTGCGGACCGGGCCGTCGGTACACAACAGGGCGTCGCACAGCTCGAAGAGTGCGTCACCCCGGGACAGCGGGCAGGCGTACAGCTCGGTGCGAAACTCCGTCACCGCGGTGAATGCGTCTCGTTGAACCCCGTGCTCGACCCGTTCCACGATCCGGCCTCCACCCACCGCGCCGACCTCTCCCTGCAGGATCAGGCCCCGGTCACGTGGGGCTCAGCCGAGTTGTTGGAGGAGGGGCAGGATGTTCTTCGGCTGGGAGTTGACCTGGGCCAGGACGGAGATTCCGGCCTGCTGGAGGATGCTGGCCTGGGTGTAGTTGGCGGTTTCCATGGCGTAGTCGGTGGCTTCGATGCGTTCCCGGGCGGCGCTGAGGTTCACCACGCCGGTGTCCTGGGTGCGGATGTTGGATTCGAAGCGGTTTTGGACGGCCCCGAGGATCGAGCGGAGGCTGGTCACCTCGACCAGGGCGGAATCAATCATGGACAGCGGGTCGACGAGGAACTTCGTGTCGAGGTCCGCGACGTCCGCCTTCGCGACCGACACGGTTTTACCATCCCCGCCCTTGTAGGTGATCTTGTTCGGGTCCTTCTCGTCGGTGAAGGCGATGGTCTTGGACAGGTTGTAGGACTCCAGGCCGAGCGTGTTCACGTTGAGCATCTTCATGGCGACGGCGATGATGTCGCCGTCGTTGGCGCCGGTCCGGAAGTTCATGCTGGTATTCTTCGCCAGCACTTTGATGCCGTTGAACTGGGTCTGCGACGAGATGGTGTCGATGGCCTCCAACCGCTGGGCGACCTCTTGCTGGATGGCGCGGCGGTCGGTGACGGCGTAGATGCCGCCGGCGGCCTGGACCGTGAGCATGCGGATGCGCTGGAGGTTGCTGGTGACCTCCTTGAGCGCGCCCTCGG
Source organism: Streptomyces sp. NPDC040432 (assembly GCF_055595445.1). NCBI lineage: Bacteria > Bacillati > Actinomycetota > Actinomycetes > Kitasatosporales > Streptomycetaceae > Streptomyces > Streptomyces sp. NPDC040432. The sequence continues at coordinate 323,790 of NZ_JBVIVP010000005.1, forward strand.
TGGTCTGCGCGAGGGAGATCGCGTCGTTGCTGTTGCGGGACGTCTGGACGGATCCGTTGATCTGCGTGGTCATCCGGTCGGAGATGGCGAGCCCGGCGGCGGCGTCCTTGGAGGAGTTGATGCGCTTGCCGGAGGCGAGCCGTTCGGCGGCGACCCCCATGGTGGAGCCCGTGATGTTCAGATAGTTCTGCGTGGTGAGCGACATGATGTTGGTGTTGAGCGTCAGCACGTGATCGTCCCCAGTCGGTGGTTTGTACGGGTGTCGGGCGGCGCGTGCCGCTACGGGGACGCCGGGGCGGCCACGTTCACGCCGTCCTGGGCGAGGACGAACCGCAGGAGGTCGATGTCGACCCAGCCGAGCGGTGAGACCGCATCGATGAAGACGGGCAGCGTGCGTGCCAGCTCCGCGACGACCTCGGCCCGCTCCAACCCACGCGCGGCGACGGCCTCCGCGATCTTCTCCTCGCCCAAGGCCGCGACCACCTGCTCCTCGGTGAGCGGTTCGTTGGGCCCAGAGCCGAGCCAGGACCCGCTCTGCGGCAGGGCCGCAGCCAGGGTCCGCACCTCGGCCACGATCTGCTCGGCCGCTGCCTCCTCCTCGGGGGTCAGGTTGGCGATCAGTGCGGCTGCCCGGAACGCCTCGATCGTCTCGGCGGGAATCGCGTCCACCAGCGCGGGGATCTCCTCGGCGAGCGAGGCCGCGACCTCCGCCTCCCCGACCTCCGCCAGCTCGGCGAGCGCCGATAGCATGCCCGTAGGAGCGACCGCGGTCACCTCCTCCGCGCTCAGCGGCTCGTTCGAGCCTCCTCCGACCCAGGAGTCGAACTTGCCCGCCGTCGCCGGCGCAGCGGCCAGGTTCGTCAGCAGCTGTCCCAGGACCGGGTCCACCGTGTTCTCGTTCATCGAACTCCCTCAGATCAATGATCTTGCGCTCGCGCGACGCTACCCAAGGGAGTCGTATCGGAACAGAAAGTAATCGGCCGCTTCGTGCCCCGTTCGGCCGGATCGACGCTCATCACCCACCTCGGTGACTCCGTCCCGCCGGACTCGCGAGGACACATGGACGGCCGGGGACACCCTGCCGGCCTCACGGTGCATCTACCGCACGCGAGCTGCTCAAGTACCAGGGCCGCACACCACCACAGCCGACGTGGCCCGATCAAGAGAACCACGGCACCAAACCCTGGCCACGTTCAACACCCGACGTCAAACGTCAAGCTGAGGGCCTGTCGTCAAAGTCCCGTCGTCGCCCGGAGGGCGGCCTCGCGGTGTCCGGTGCGGGAGTGCGTGCCGGACACCGCGAGGCAGACGGGAGTTCGACGACAGGTCCTAGAGGGGCAGCAGGTCGGGGCGCTTCGCGGCGACGTGGTCGCCGGAGGACTCGCCCCGCAGCCGGCGTCCGATCCACGGGACGAGGTGTTCCCGCGCCCACTGGATGTTGTCGCGGGTCACGTCCACCGAACCGCGCGGCGGCGTGGGCGGCCACGGCTGGTCGGGATCGGCCGGGATCCCGTAGCCCAGCACCTGCGCCGCGCGGAGCGCGACGCGGGTGTGGCCCTCGGGCGACAGGTGCAGCCGGTCGCCGTCCCAGGCCCGCCGGTCCTGCACCGAACGCAGCGACCAGAGGTCGAGCACCGGGCAGTCGTAGCGGTCGGCGATGGAGCGCACGTGCGCGCTGTACGTGGCGACCTTGCCCCGGAGGTGCCTCAGGACCGGTACGCCCCGGGTGTCGAAGCCGGTGGTGATCATGACGAGGCCCACGGCGCCCGTGAGGTCGGCCACGGCCGCCTCGAAGCGTTCCGCCACGTCGTCCGGGTCGCTGCCGGGGCGGATGATGTCGTTCCCGCCCGCGCAGAAGGTCACCAGGTCGGGTGCGAGGGCCCGGGCCCTCGGGACCTGGTCGGCCACGATCTGGTCGAGGAGCTTCCCCCGCACGGCCAGATTCGCGTACCGGAAGTCATGTTCGTCGCGCTGATCGGCGAGGAGCACGGCGAGGCGGTCCGCCCAGCCAAGATAGGAATCCCCGGGTCCCGGGTCTCCCACGCCTTCGGTGAAGCTGTCCCCGATCGCCGCGTACGAGCCGATGGTCTTGAGTGTCGTCGTCGTCGCTGCCACGGGAACACATCCTTCACCGTCGCAACCAACCTACGCCAACGTAATGAGGGGTTGACGGACCGTGATCTGTACCACGCGGGGGATAAGGAATAAGTACACGTGAGGCCGGGACCCCCCTCGGGTCCCGGCCTCACGCGTGTCCGTGTCCGACGGCGGGTGCCGTCAGAGGCTGACGCCCTTGGAGCGGAGGTAGGCCAGCGGGTCGATGTCCGAGCCGTAGGACGGACCCGTGCGGATCTCGAAGTGGAGGTGCGGGCCGGTCACGTTCCCGGTGGCGCCGGAGAGGCCCACGCGCTGGCCGCCGGTGACGGTCTGGCCGGCCGAGACGGACAGCGAGGAGAGGTGCGCGTACTGGGAGTACTTGCCGTCGGCGTGCTTGATGACGACCTCGTTGCCGTACGAGCCGCCCCAGCCCGCGGAGACCACGGTGCCGGCGCCGACGGCCTTGACGGTGGTTCCGGTGCTCGCCATGAAGTCGACGCCGGTGTGGTAACCGGAGGACCACATGCTGCCGCCCATGCGGTAGGCGGTGGAGACTCCGCCGGCGACCGGGGCCACGAATCCGCCGGCCTTGGAGGGGCTCGACGGGGTGGAGGGCGCGGCCTGGCCGGACCCGGCGGGCTTCTGCGCGGGCGCGGCCTTCCTGGGCGCCGCAGTCGGGGCGGAGGAACGCTCGTCGGAGGCCTCAGGTCGGCTGGAGGACCGCTCGGAGCGGTCGGAGCGGGCGCCGGAGTCCGACTCGGAGGCGGAGTTCGGGGTGGCGGCGCCGGGCGCCGGCTGCTTCTTGGCGGGGGCCGGCTCGCCCGCCGTGCCGGGGGCACCGAGGGTCAGCTTGAGGCCGGGGTGGATCAGGGAGGGGTCGTTCCCGACGGCGTCCCGGTTGTCGGCGTAGAGCTGCTCCCAGCCGCCGGTGATGTTCCGCTCGGCGGCGATCTTCGAGAGGTAGTCGCCGGACACCACCGTGTAGACCGCGGCGGGCGCGGTGGGTGTCGCGGTCGGCGTGACGACGACCGCCCTGGGCGCCGGCAGGGCCTGCGGCGCCTGCGCGGGTGCGGTGGCCGGGGCCGCCGCGGGGGTGGCGGCGTGGGCGCCCGCGGCTCCGATCAGCGGCAGCGCGAGGGCGGCGCCCCCGGTGCCGGCCACGGTGAGACCGCGGGATATGGAACTGGACTTCGGGCGGCGGTGCTTACCCTTACCGGGCATGGCGAATTCCTCTCCGTCGCCTGCGAGGTGAGCTGTCGGGTTCGGACTGGAGATGTCCGGCCGACCGCGTCCGGGACGCGTGCGGCTTCACCCCGAGCCGTCCCGGAGAAAGCTCCGGTCCGGCGGCCTACCTGGTTCCCCCGCTCCTGCCGCGCGCGTCGATGGTCGGGTGCGGTTCCCGGGCGGCGGCAGGATTAGGCTGTCCACCCGGATCGGTCGTGAAGGTAATCGAGTCGGCCCACGGGCAACAAGCCACGCATTCCCTGACGCAATCACAGGTTTGGGCGAGCGAGGGAATTCCGGTCACCCTGTGTCCATTCCGCACCAGCAACAACCGTCCTGGCGTGGGAATTCTGATTTCGCGAGCGGGCACGGACGGTCACCGTATGATCTGGCTCACGGAGCCTGGCGCGATCTCGCCTCTCCCCATGGCAAGTTGCTCTCAACCGGCGTAATTCGGACACCTCAGGACGATGCGGAGGACCACACGTGACCCAGCGGATAACCCCACCCCTTCCGCCGCTGCCCGAACCCGAACCGGAGCTGACGGGAGTGCGCAATTTCCGTGACGTGGGCGGCCTGCCGACCACCGACGGACGGAAGGTCAGGTACGGACGACTGTTCCGAAGCGGACATCTGGCGCATGCCACCGAAACCGGAGCACAGTTCCTCTCCTCGCTCGGCCTGCACACCGTCTTCGACTTCCGCAACCGCGCCGACCACGCCCTGGAGGGGCCGGACGTGGAACTCCCCGGTGTGCGCTACGTGAACATCCCGTTGTCCGACCCGGCCGCCGGGAAGGAGTTCTGGAAGATGGTCCGCGAGGGCGACCTGGCCCAGCTGCGCACCGCCCTCGGAGAGGGCCGGGCGGCCGAGCGCATGACCGCCTCGTACCGCACGATGATCCGCACCCGGACCGCCGAACACAGCCGGGTGGTGCACGCGCTGGCCGAGGACAGCGTGCCGGCTCTGATGCACTGCGCGGCGGGCAAGGACCGGGCCGGGCTGTCGATCGCGGTCACGCTGCTCGCGCTCGGCGTCGAACGGGACGCCATCGTCGCGGACTACCTGGAGTCGAACGCCCCGCACCGCCGCTACCGGATGCGCCGCACCACGGAGGCGGTCGAGCCCCGTCCGGCCGAGGTGGCGGAGCTGTTGGCCCCCCTCTTCGACGCGCGAGCCGCCTACCTGGAGGCGGCGTACGCCACCATCGAGGAGGAATGGGGCGAAGTGGACCGGTACCTCGCCGAGGGTCTCGGACTCGCACCCGAGACCCTGGTCCGGCTGCGGGACCGACTGCTGGAGGCGTAGGGCCTGTCGTCGAAGTCCCGTCGTCGCCCGGAGGCAGACGGGAGTTCGACGACAGGCCCTGGGGCCGGCGGGCCGTCAGCGGTTGCCGACGGCCTGCTTCACCAGTGTCCGCCCGAAGTCCCACATCAGCGAGCCCCCGCCGTGCGCCTCGTCCATGACCTCGCGGAAGGCCCCGACGAAGCGGTCCACGTCCCGTTCGTCGACGATCAGCGGCGGGATGAGCTTGATGACCTCCAGATGGTCCCCGGAGACCTGGGTGAGGATCCGGTGCTTGCGCAGCAGCGGCACCACGACCATCTGGGCGAACAGCCCCTTGCGTGCGGCCTGGAGCATCGCCCAGCGGCTGCGCAGGCCCAACGAGGACGGCCGGCCGAACTCGATGCCGATCATCAGCCCGCGCCCCCGCACCTCGTGCAGCAGCTCGTACTCGTCGACGAGCGCGGCGAGCCGACCGCGCAGCAGGTCGCCCATGGCACGGGCATTGGCCGTCACCTCCTCGTCCTCCATGACGCTCAGCACCGCCAGGCCGGCTGCCATCGCCTGCGCGTTGGAGCCGAAGCTCGCCGAGTGGACGAGGACCCGGTCCATGGACGAGTACACGCGCTGGAAGATCCAGTCCTTGCCCAGGGTCGCGCCGACCGGGACGTAGCCGCCCGACAGGGCCTTCGCCACGCACACCAGGTCGGGTTCGACGCCGGGTTCGTGCTGGTACGCGTAGAAATCGCCGGTGCGGCCGAGGCCGGTCTGCACCTCGTCCGCGATGAGCAGGGCCTTGTGCCGGTGGAGGAGTTCCTGCGCCGCGCGCAGGAATCCGGGGGGCGCGGCGAGCACGCCCTTGCCCTGGATCGGCTCCACCACGAAGGCGGCCACGTCGCCCCGCCGCAGTTCGCGTTCCAGGGCGTCCAGGTCGCCGAGCGCGATGCGCGTGTCGGGGAGCAGCGGTGCGAAGCCGTCCCGGAAGCCGGCTTCGCCGTTGACCGACAGCGAGCCGGTGGTGAGCCCGTGGAAGGCGTGGTCGCAGTAGAGGATCCTGGGGCGGCCGGTGGCGTACCGGGCGAACTTCAGGGCGGTCTCCACCGCCTCGGTGCCGCTGTTGCCGAAGAAGACCCGGTCCAGGTGGGGGCTGTGGGAGAGGAGCTTCTCCGCGAGCAGTCCCGGTAGCGGCGGGCAGTCGAAGCGGGTCAGGTCGGCGAGCTGGGCGTCCAGGACGTCGTGCAGGGCCTTGCGGACGACGGGGTGGTGCCGGCCCAGGCCCATGACCCCGAATCCGGCCAGCATGTCGAGGTGGTCGTTGCCCTCGGCGTCCCAGAAGTGTGCGCCCTCGGCCCGTACGTAGACCTTGTCGAAGCCGATGGTGTGCAGCATCCGGGGCAGCTGGTGGTTCAGGTGGCGGGAGTGGAGCTCGTAGCGTTCGTCCCCGCGCTCGGCGAGCAGGGCGGCCAGGTCGAAGCCCCGGCCGCCCCCCTGGCCGGCGGTCATGACGAGGTGGCCCGGTTGCTGCCGATGGTCTCCCTGGCCGCGCGCAGGGATTCCTTGAGGGAACCCATGGTGGCGAGGACGGCGGTCGGCTCGTAGCCGCAGTGCGCCATGCAGTTCGCGCAGCGCGGGTCCTTGCCGCGGCCGTACTTGTTCCAGTCGGTGTCCTCGATCAGTTCGCGGTACGTGGGCACGTAGCCGTCGCTCATCAGGTAGCAGGGGCGCTGCCAGCCGAAGAGGGAGTAATTCGGAATGGCCCAGGCGGTGCAGGGGAAATCGGCCTTGCCCTCCAGGAAATCGAGGAAGAGCGGCGAGTGGTTGAGCCGCCAGCGCCGCCGGTTCCCGCCCGCGAAGGCCTTTTTGAAGAGTTCGCGGGTCTGTTCGACGCCCAGGAAGTGTTCCTGGTCGGGCGCCTTTTCGTAGGCGTAGGCGGGCGAGATCATCATCTCGTCCACCCGGAGGTCGTCATTGAGGTAGTTCAGGACCTCGATGATGGTCTGCGGGGTGTCGGTGTTGAAGAAGGTGGAGTTCGTCGTCACCCGGAAACCGCGTCGCTTCGCCTCCTTGATGGCCGCGACCGCCTCGTCGAAGACGCCTTCCTTGGCCACCGATTCGTCGTGCCGTTCGCGCAGCCCGTCGATGTGAACGGCGAAGGCGAAATAGGGGGACGGGGTGAACTTCTCGATCTTCTTGCGGAGCAGCATCGCGTTGGTGCAGAGGAAGACATACTTCCGCTTGGCCACCAGCTGCCGGACGATCTCATGGATCTGCGGGTGCATCAGGGGCTCGCCGCCCGCGATGGACACCATGGGGGCGCCGGACTCCAGCACGGCGCCGACGGCCTGGGCCACCGGCATGCGCTGCTTGAGGACCCCCGCCGGATGCTGGATCTTCCCGCACCCCTCGCAGGCCAGGTTGCAGGCGTAGAGCGGCTCCAGTTCCACGATCAGCGGGAACTTCTCCCGCTTGCGGAGCTTCTGTTCGAGAAGATAGGTCCCGACCCTGATGGACTGGCGCAGTGGCATGGCCATCTGGCTCACCTCCTGGGGAGCAGCGAAGAACGGTGCCATTCATGGAACGCGGGCAGTAGGGCACGCAGTACACGGAACGCCGATATTCCACCGCGGACGGTGCCGATGCGGACGAGCTCGTGCTCAGGAGCGTCCACGATCACCCGGACGGCCGCAACGGGGCGTCCCTCCCCCGCAGGGGTTCGGGCGCCCCGGGTGGCGGTCCACAGGGTGGCCGCCGACTCCATGTCGACCGCGACGGCGCCGGTGGCGCGCAGCCGGGCGCGCTCCTGGCCACGGACGACGTGGTCGGACCCGGTCAGCGCCCCGGTGTGCACGGTCCGGCCGGGGAGAGCCAGGGCCAGGGCCTCGGCGAGCAGCCGGGTTCCGGTGCACGGGACGGTCCCGCGCGGGTCCCGGGTCTCGTCGGCGACGACCAGGTCGCCGGGGTGCATGCCGGGAACCAGTCCGGCGCAGAACCCGGTGGCGAGGACGGCGGCCCCCGCCATCCCGGGTCGCTCCAGCGCGCGGGCCACGGCGCGTTCGGCGGCGCGCGGCCCCATGCCCGTGCGCAGCACCGCGGCGGTGGCGCCCGCCGGACGGGCGGCGCTGCGCAGGGCCGCCCGCTCGATGCGCAGCGCGCAGGCGATCAGGAGCGGCGCCGGCGGGGGCCGGGTTCCGGGGCCGGCCATCAGGACTCCTCGGTGAGGGCCGGGGCCGCGGTGGGCCGGCGTCCGTCGGGGCCGAAGGGCTCGCCGTGGAGGTAGCGACCGAGGGCGGTGAGCGGGAACACCTGCCGGTACAGGTGGTAGTTGATGGAGAAGTCCCAGGGGAAGCCGGTGCCGGTGAAGTACGGCTCGTCCCAGCTGCCGTCGGCGTGCTGGGTGTTCACCAGGTGGGCGAGGCCCCGTTCGGCGGCCCGACCGTCACGTTCCCCGGCCGACAGCAGCGCCATCAGGGCCCAGGCGGTCTGCGAGGGGGTGGACTCCCCCCTACCCGCCCAGGAACGGTCCTGGTAGGAGCGCTGGTCCTCGCCCCATCCGCCGTCCTCGTTCTGTACGGACTCCAGCCAGCGCACGGCCCGCCGGACGGCGGGGTGGGACGGGGGGATCCCCGCTGCGGCGAGGGCCGGCAGGACCGACCCGGTGCCGTACACGTAGTTGGTGCCCCAGCGGCCGAACCAACCGCCGTCCGGCTCCTGTTCCGCGAGCAGCCAGGCGATGCCGCGCCGGGTACGGGGGTCGGCGGAGCGGCCCTCGACGGCCAGCATCTCCACCACGTGGGCGGTGACGTCGGCGGACGGGGGGTCGATGACCTCGCCGAAGTCGCAGAAGGGCAGCCGGTTGGGGAGGGTGCGGGTGTTGTCGGCGTCGAAGGCTCCCCAGGCGCCGTTCCTCGACTGCATGCCGAGGTTCCAGGACACGCCGCGGGCGATGGCCGCCTCCACCTTCACCGGGTCGGGATGGTTGATCCGGCGCAGGGCCAGGACCACCTCGGCGGTGTCGTCGATGTCGGGGTAGTTGTCGTTGTGGAACTCGAACGCCCAGCCGCCCGGGGCCAGTCCGGGTCTACGGACGGCCCAGTCGCCGGTGCGCCGGATCTCCTCCCCGACCATCCAGTCCGCGGCCTTGACGAGCGCCGGATGGTCGGGGCGGACGCCCGCGTCGGCGAGGGCGATGGCGGCCAGGCAGGTGTCCCAGACCGGGGACTGGCAGGCCTCGATCATGCGGGCGCCGTCCTCGCGCCACACGGCGAACCGGTCGAGCGACTCCAGTCCGGCCCGCATCACCGGGTGCCCGAGGTCGTAGCCCAGCAGGTGCAGGGCGATGACGGAGTACACGGCGGGCGGTTGGATCCCGCCCCAGCAGCCGTCGTTCTCCTGCCGTTCGACGATCCACCGGCCGGCGCTGGCCATCGCGGCCCTGCGCACGACCTTCGGGGCGAACCGGCGGTAGACGTGCAGGGCCCTGTCCATGCGCTGGAAGACCCCGTCCCAGCTGGTCAGCGGGGCCGTGGGGACGGCCGGGCAGGGGTTGCGGGCGTCGGTGTGGAGTTCGTCCAGGACGAAGGGGGCCGGCCGGACGGGGCGCAGCGCCGAGACCACGGTGAGGGGAACGATGGTCTGGCGGGCCCAACAACCGAAGTCGTAGATGTTGAGCGGCACCCAGGAGGGCAGGAACAGCAGTTCGGGCGGGAGTTCGGGGAGGTTCTCCCACTTCCACCAGCCGAAGAGCGCCAGCCAGATCCGGGTGAAGACCCGGGCGGCGGCGATGCCTCCGTGGGCGCGGATCCAGGCCGAGGCGCGCGACATGTGGGGGGCGTCGGGCGCGTCCCCGGCGAGACGCAGGGCGACGTACGCCTCGATGGTGGCGGAGAGTTCGGGGGGACCGCCGTGGAAGGTGGCCCAGGTGCCGTCGTCGCGCTGTTCGCCCCGGATGAAGAGGGCGGCCGCCATGGTGGTGGCCTCGTCGCGGATACCGAGGAACTGGCGCAGCAGCAGGTCCTCGGCGTCCATGGTGACGTTGGTCTCCAGGTCGCCCTTCCACCAGCCCGCCGGGTCCTGGCGTTCCAGCAGGTTGCGGGTGGCCCGGTCGGTCGCCTCCCGGACTCCGCGCAGGAGTCCGGGCGTGCGCCGGTCGGGCGGTGCGCCGGGCCCGGTGGGCCCGGCGGCCGTCCGGGCGGCGCCGGCCGGTGCCGGGCCGCCGTCGTGTCGCGGTTCGGCGCCGCCGGCCATCGCACCGCCGCCGTCGGTCGTCGCTGTCATGGCTTCCCCTCCGTGCAGTCTGCAGTGTCGTCTGCTGTGCTGGGGTATGCCGTCGACCGTGCGCTCCCACCAGGTGCGGCGCCGGCCGGCGACTAGCGCGATATCCGCTGTCGGGTGGCGATCACCTCTTGCGTACGACGACGAAGTCGGCGAGGGCGACGAGCTGGTCGCGCACCCGCTGCGGCATGTCGACGTCGTCCAGCGCGCGGATGGCGATGGCGTGCTGGCGGTGGGCCTCGTCCGCGGTCCACCGGCGTCCGCCCGCGGCTTCGATGAGGGCGGCACGGGCCGCGAACTCCTCCTCGGAGAAGTTCTCGAAGTCGTTGCTCTTGGCGTCGGCGGTGAGGAGTCGGCCGAGCTCCTCGCAGGCGGGTCCGCCGGCCGCGAGGGCGGCGACGACGGGCAGGGACTTCTTGCGCTGGCGCAGGTCGCTCCAGGTCTGCTTGCCGGTGGACTCCGGGTCGCCCCAGATGCCGAGGAGGTCGTCGACCGCCTGGAAGGCGAGGCCGAGGTGGTAGCCGTACTCCTCCAGCTTGTCGGCGGTGCGGTCGTCGGCGCCACCGAGGACGGCGCCGATGGAGACCGCGCAGGCGAGGAGCGCGCCCGTCTTGTTGCCCTCCATCTCCAGGCACTCCTCGACGCTGACGCGCTCGCGGTGCTCGTAGGAGATGTCCTGGGCCTGGCCGTCGATGAGCTTGCGGCTGGCGGTGGTCAGGCGTCGTGCCGCCCGGCCGGCCTCGACGGTGCCCAGCTCCAGCAGGACCTCGTTGGCCAGCGCGAAGAGGGCGTCGCCGACGAGGATGGCCAGGGCCGGGCCGTGCACCTTCCACACCGTGTCGCGGTGGCGGCGCTGCTCGTCGCCGTCCATCAGGTCGTCGTGCAGCAGCGAGAAGTTGTGGACGAGTTCCACGGCGACGGCGCCGGGGATCCCGACCTCGGCCGCGGCGCCCGCGGCTTCGGCGGAGAGCAGGGCGAGCGCGGGACGGACGGCCTTGCCGCCGTCGCCGTCGGCCGCGTTGCCGTCGGCGTCGATCCAGCCGAAGTGGTAGGCGGCGACGGTGTCCATGGGCGCCGCGAGCCGGTCCACTGCGGCGCGGAGCACGGGGGTCGACAGCGTGCGGCCGCGTTCCAGGAGCGCGAGCGTGTCCGCCTTCTCCAGGCCCCCTCCGGCCGTGCCCACACTGGCAGCCGTGTTCTCGACAGCCGGGTTCCCCGGGTTCACTGGCTCTCCTCTGGTTCCTGTACGTGCTGTTCGTGCTGTGCCTGTGGCGGTGGTGCTGGTGCCGGTCGTCATACCGCCTCCTGCAGCGGGTGTTCGCCGGGACGCCCGAGCGCGGCGAGTGCGGTGTGTGCCGCGCCGAGGCCGCTGCGCACCGCGCCCTCCATGGTCGCGGGCCAACCGGTCGCGGTCCACGCTCCGGCGAGGTGGAGTCCCGGCGTGTCGGTCCGGGGGCCGGGGCGCAGTCGGCCGACCCCTGGCGTGGGGGCGAAGGTCGCGGTCCGTTCCCGGGTGACGAAGAAGTCCCGTACCTTCGATCCGCGCGCGGCGGGCAACAGCCGTTCCAGCTCCGGCAGGTACTTGGCGCGCAGGACCGAGACGGGCTCCTCGATGTCGTCCTGGGCGACCGACTGGGACAGGGCCAGGTACTGGCCGCCGTCGGTGAGGCCGGAGGCGTCGGTGCGGTCGAAGACCCACTGGACGGGCGAGCCGAGGGCGGCGAAGAAGGGCTGCTTGAGCACCTTGCGGTCGTAGACGACGTGGACGTTGAGGATGGGCGCGGTGCCGATGTCGAGGAGCTTGTCCGGGTCGGGCAGGGCCCCCGCGGGCAGCAGGGCGTGCGCCTCGCGCTGGGGGACGGCGAGGACGACGGTGCCCGCGTCGAAGGTCCCGTCCTCGGTGTCGACCCGCCAGGCTCCCTCCGCGGTACGGGAGAGGGCCGTGACGCGGGTGCGCAGTCCGGTCGTCACGCCGGCCCTGTCGAGCGCCTTGCGGGCGAGCGTGTCGTGGAGGTCACCGAGCGGGACCTTGGCCCAGCCGATGTCGGCGGCGCCGTTCTCGGAGAGCAGCCCGGTCTTGAAGACCATGGCGGCCAGGCCGAGCGAGGACTGTTCGGCGGTGGCGTTGAGCGTGGCGATGCCGACGAGGTCCCACAACGCCTCGATGGTGCGCGGGGACTGGCCGTGGCGGCGGAGCCAGGTGGCGAAGTCGAGGCCGTCGAGGGCCGGGTCGGCGGGGTCGAGCCGGCGCAGCGCGAGGGCGGCGCGCCCGACGGAGGCCCGCTCGGCGAGGGAGAGGTGCGGGTAGCGGGCCAGTGCCCCGGCCAGGTGGAGGGGTACGGGCAGGGCGCTGCGGCGCAGCCGGCCGAGGCGGGGGCCGCGCGGGTGGGCGACGTCGAGGACGGGGACGTCGAGCCGGTTCTGGAGCGGTGCCAGGTCGGCGCCGTCGACGCGGTCGAGGAACCACCGGTAGGCGGTGCAGCAGCGCAGGTAGACGTGTTGGCCGTTGTCGACGGTCAGGTCGCCGCGTTTGAAGGAGAAGGCGAGGCCGCCGAGTCGCGGGCGCCCTTCGAGCAGGGTGACCCGCAGTCCGGCGTCGGCGAGTTCGAGGGCGGCGGTGACCCCGGCGAGGCCGCCGCCCACGACGACGGCGCGGTCGTCGCCGTGCCGGTCGCTGCCGCTCATGACCTCTCCCCCGCGATGCGGTGCCCTGCCGGGCGCGCCGGCGCGGGGGCCCGTCCGGCGGAGCCCGACGGGTAGGACGCGACGGCGGCCCGGGGGGTTGCGCGGTCGCCGGCGGCGCCGGGGTCCGTGGTGCGGTGCATCAGATCCGCCTCCGCGTGCTCTGGCGGGAGATGGTGCGCGCGTCGAGGCCCGACAGACCGCGCACGGCGACGTACGCCTTCTCGTGGGTCGGCAGCGAGACGCGGCCGCGCAGGACCGCCTCGGGCTCGCGCTCGATGCGGTCGAGGAGGCGGCGGTAGATCCCGGCCATGGCGGCCACGCAGGCGCCGCTGCGCCGGTCGAGGAGCGGCAGCAGCCGGTAGCCCTCGACGAACAGGGCGCGGGCGCGCCGGACTTCGTGGTGGACGAGTCCGGCGAAGTCGGAGCCGGCGGGGGCCCGGTCGCTGCCGAAGCCTTCGGAGCAGCCGAACTTGGCGAGGTCCTCGGCGGGCAGGTAGGTGCGCCCGTTCGCGGCGTCCTCGCGGACGTCGCGCAGGATGTTGGTGAGTTGCAGGGCGAGGCCGAGGACGTCGGCGTACTCGTCGGCGCGGGCCGCGTCGGGGCCGGTGGTGCGCACGGTGCCGAACACGCCGAGGGAGAGCCGCCCGATGGCGCCGGCGACGCAGCGGCAGTAGACCTTCAGGTCGTCCCAGGTCTCGTACTCCTGACCGCGGACGTCCATCAGGACCCCGTCGATGAGTTCGTCGAGTCCGCCGAGCGGGATCGGGAAGCGGCGCGCGGCGTGCGCGAGGGCGACGGCGACCGGGTCGGTGTCGTCCTCGTCGATCCCGCCGGAGCGGACGCGGCCGAGGAGCGCGCGGGTCTCCTCCAGCCGGGCGAGCTTCGCCTCGGGCGGGAGCGTGCCGTCGCCGATGTCGTCGACGCGCCGGGAGAAGGCGTACAGCGCGGACATGGCCTGCCGCTTGTCGGTGGGCAGCAGGCGGATGCCGTAGGCGAAGTTGCGTGCCTGCGTCCCGGTCACGGCCTCGCAGTAGCTGTAGGCCGCGATGACGGGTGCGGACGGTACGGACGCGTGTGTGGGGCCCTCCACGTTGGGGCTCACCCCTTTCTCGGCGCTGTGCGCAGGACGGCGGCCACCTCGCGGAGCAGGCCGCTCCGGGTGGGCTTGGGCGGTCCGGGAAGTACGTCGAACCCGGCGTCCGAGACCGCTCTCAGGGCGGCGCGCCCTCCTCCGACGAAGCCCGCGAGCAGCAGCCGGAGCCGGCCGTGGACGCTGCCCACGAGCGGGAGGCCCTCGTCCAGGAGTCCGCGTGCGCGGTCGGCCTCGAAGGCGATGAGGGCCCGGACGGACGCGCCGGCGGACGGCGCTTTGAGGTCGGCCTCGGTGACGTGGAAGCGGCGCATGTCCTGCGCGGGGAGGTACACGCGGTCGCGGCCGAGGTCCTCGGGGACGTCCTGGAGGTGCTCGACGATCTGCAGGCCGGTGCACACGGCGTCGGAGAGGCGGACGCGCTCGGGGGTGCTCGTGCCGGTGAGGGAGAGGACGAGGCGACCGACGGGGTTCGCGGAGAGCTCGCAGTAGGCCAGGAGGTCCGCGTACGTCTCGTAGCGCGCGACCCGCTGGTCCTGGCGGTTGGCCTCGATGAGACCGAGGAACGGCTCCGGGGTGAGGCCGTGGGCGCGCACGACGGGCGGGAGCGCCGCGAGGAGGGGGTGGCGCGGGGGGCCGTCGGTGCCGCCGAAGACGCGCAGGAGGTCGACTTCGAGGGCGTCGAGCAAGGCGGTGCGGTCGTCCGCGGCCGCCGGGTCGAGGCCCAGGAGGACGGCGTCCCGGCCGCCCGGGGCGAGGTCCCCGTCACCGATGTCGTCGACGAGACGCGCGTACCCGTAGACCGCCGTCAGGCCGTCGCGCCAGGCGCGCGGCAGGAACGCGGGGGCGACGGGGAAGTTCTCCGCCGCCGCCTTGCCGAGGGTCGCGCGCGCGTGCGGGTCGAGGGTCCCGTCGGGGGCTCCGGGGCCACCGGGCCGGATGCCGTGCCCGGGGGTCACCGCCCGCCGCCCGGGGCGGGGACGGCCACTGTGCCTGGGGGCCGGAGAATTCCCGTAGCCATTGCCGTCACATCTCCCGTTCTACACTGCCGACCCAAGTCATCCTATTTCGGACACGCCGCCGGAGTTTACCCGGGGTACCCGGGGAGTTTCGGCTGCGGGGAATCGTCCCCTCTTGGCGCGATTGAGAACTGGTCCAGCTTACGCTGTACAACGTCGCGAGGGCCTATCGGGTATTCACCGGACCGGGGAATGTCGCCCCGCCCCGAATTCCGTCGCGGCCCGCGTCCCGCATACGCCCCGCTCCCGGCGGCGCCCCGGCGCCGCCCGCACGGCGAGGCCCCCGCCGCACGGAGCGGCAGGGGCCCGAAACCTGCGAGGATCCGGTCGGTCAGTGGCTGCCGGTGGCCTTTTCGTACGCCGCGACGACTTCCTCGGTGGGCCCGTCCATCAGGAGTTCGCCCTTCTCCAGCCACAGCACCCGGCTACAGGTGTCGCGGATGGACTTGTTGTTGTGGCTCACGAGGAAGACCGTGCCGGCCTTCTCCCGCAGTTCACGGATGCGCGCCTCGGAGCGGACCTGGAACTTCCGGTCGCCGGTGGCGAGCGCCTCGTCGATCATCAGGACGTCGTGGTCCTTGGCGGCCGCGATCGAGAAGCGCAGGCGCGCCGCCATTCCCGAGGAGTAGGTGCGCATCGGAAGGGAGATGAAGTCCCCCTTCTCGTTGATCCCCGAGAAGTCGACGATGTCCTCGTAGCGTTCCTTGATCTGCTCGCGGGTCATGCCCATCGCGAGGCCGCCGAGAACGACGTTGCGCTCGCCCGTCAGGTCGTTCATCAGCGCGGCGTTGACGCCGAGCAGGGACGGCTGGCCGTCCGTGTAGACCTTGCCGGACTCGCAGGGCAGCAGCCCGGCGATGGCGCGGAGCAGGGTGGACTTGCCGGAGCCGTTCGAGCCGATCAGGCCGATGGCCTCGCCGCGGTAGGCGGTGAAGGAGACCCCGCGCACCGCGTGCACCCGGCGCACACCGGGGGCCTCGCCCTTGCGCCGTCGGACGATCTTGCTGAGCGCGGCGGTGGCCGCGCCCTTGCCGGCGCCGCCGGTGTTGACCCGGTAGACGATGTGGACGTCGTCCGCGATCACTGTCGGGACGTGCCCGTCGGTCTTTTCAGCCACGGCCGTAACGCTCCTCTGCCTTCCAGAAGTACACGAAGCCGCCGAGGCCGATCACCACGGCCCAGCCCACGGCGAAGAGCCAGACGTGCGGGGGCAGGTTGCTCGCGCCGTAGTCGTCGATCAGCGCGAACCGGATGAGGTCCATGTAGATCGCGACCGGGTTCCACAGCAGCACGTCGCTGATCCACTGCGGCTGGTCCTTGAGGTAGATGCCGATCGGGAACATCACGCCCGAGGCGTACATCCAGGTGCGCATCACGAACGGCATCAGCTGCGCGAGGTCGGGGGTCTTCGAGCCCATCCGCGCGAAGATCATGGCGAGGCCGGTGTTGAAGACGAACTGCAGCGCCAGCGTCGGGATCACCAGCAGCCAGGAGAGGCGCGGGTAGTTGCCGAAGCTCACGGCGATCACGAAGACGACCACCATCGAGTACAGCAACTGCTGGAGCTGCTGCAACGAGAAGGACACCGGCAGCGCGGCCCGGGGGAAGTGCAGGGCGCGCACCAGGCCGAGGTTGCCGGAGATCGCCCGCACGCCCGCCATCACCGAGCTCTGCGTGAAGGTGAAGACGAAGATGCCCATCATCAGGAACGGGACGTAGACGCCCTTGGGCATCTCCTTGCCCGCGCCGAGGATCAGACCGAAGATCAGCCAGTAGACGGCCGCGTTCAGCAGTGGGGTCGCCACCTGCCAGACCTGGCCGAGCTTCGCCTGGCTGTACTGGGCGACCAGCCTGGCCCGGGAGAACGCCATGATGAAGTGGCGCCGACCCCAGAGCTCGCGGACGTACGCGCCCAGAGGGGGACGGGCCCCGCTCACGGACAGGCCGTACTTCCTGGCGAGCGCCTCGGGGCTCAGTCCCGCGTCTTCGGACACCGGCCTGCTCGTGGCGATGGCGCCGTCGTGGGTTGTGTCACTCACAAGTCGAAACTTTCCGTCTTCAAGATGCGGCAGAAGGGGCATCGGGCTGGAACGAAGGACCCGTGAACCGGGCCCATCGTCGCAGACACGGGCTTGTCAGATGACAGGCGGTCGGCCGAGCCGGGTCAGCCGCCACACGGTACGCCACTTCATCGGACGTCTGGGACCGCAGGGGGTGGTCCAGCCCTCCTTGAAGCCGCCGAACCAGGCCTTGAGGGCGGGCGCCGACGGCTTGCGCACCAGCGTCAGCGCGAGCCATACGCCCAGGTAGACCGGGACCAGCGGGGCCGGCAGGTTCCGGCGGGCGAGCCACACCCGGTTACGGGCCACCATACGGTGATAGACCGCGTGCCGGGAGGGGGCCGTCGTCGGGTGCAGCAGAACCATGTCCGCCCGGTAGTCGATCGACCACCCGGCGTCGAGGGCCCGCCAGGCCAGGTCGGTTTCCTCGTGGGCGTAGAAGAACTCCCCCGGCAGGGTTCCGACCTGCGCGAACACCTTCGTACGGACGGCGTTCGCGCCGCCGAGGAAGGTGGTGACGCGGGAGGAGCGCATCGGGTCCGAGGCGCGCAGCCGGGGCACGTGCCGACGCTGGGTGGCGCCGGTGTCGGGGTCGGCGATGCGGAAGCTGACGATGCCGAGCCGGGGGTCCTCGGTGAAGGCCTGACGGCACAGCTCGGCGGTGTCGGTGCGCTCCAGCAGCCCGTCGTCGTCCAGGAAGAGCAGGACGTCGACGTCGCGGCCGGCGGGGCCGAAGGCCTCGATGCCCGCGTTGCGGCCGCCGGGGATGCCCAGGTTCTCGGGCAGCTCGACGGTGCGGACGCCCTCGGGGACGCCCGTCTCCGCGGTGAGGGCCACGCCCTGCCCGACGACGACGACCTCGACCGGGTCGCCGTCCTGCCGGGCGACCGACTCGATCAGGGCCTTGAGGTCGTCGGGGCGGTTGCCCATGGTGATGACGACCGCGCCGACGCGCAGCGGGGCGCTCACCGGAGCCTGCTCGACGCGAGGACGGAGACCAGGTGCAGCACGGTCTGCAGCAGGGCGATGCCGGCGAGGACGGCGACACCGAGCCGGGTGAAGAACAGGTCGCCCCGGACCTGGTCGAGCACGGCCAGCAGCAGGATCAGCAGAGAGGCCTCGATGCCCAGGACCAGGCGGTGGAACTTCAGCGCGGCCGCGGCCCGGCGGGCCAGGGCCATGCCGGAGGAACGCGGCTCGGAGGCGGACTCCTGGACGGGCGGCTTGCCCACCTGGTGGCGGGCGACGCCGACCAGGTCGGTCTCGGCCTTGATCAGGATCGCGCCGAGCGCCGCGAGGGTGCCCAGGAAGGCCCACAGCCAGTCGATGCGGCCGGTGCCCCACAGGTCGGAGGCGCGCAGGCCGAAACCGACCAGGACCGCCGCGTCGCACAGGTAGGCGGCGACCCGGTCGAGGTACACCCCGGTCAGCGAGTACTGCTTCTTCCAGCGGGCGACCTCGCCGTCGACGCAGTCGAGCAGCAGGTACAGCTGGACCATGACCACGCCGAGGACGGCGCCCCACACGCCGGGCACCAGCAGGGCCGGGGCGGCGAGGGCGCCGGCCACGGTCATCACGTAGGTCAGCTGGTTCGGCGTGACCTTGGTGGTGACGAGCAGGCGGGTGATGCGCAGGGAGATCTCGCGCATGTACAGGCGGCCGCCCCAGTGCTCCCCGCTGCGCCGGTCCTTCACGCCCGCCGGGTGAACGACGGGCCGGAGTTCAGCTACGGATGGTCTTGGCATAGTCGGAGTAAGCGTCCCTGATCTCGGCGGCGGACAGGTTGAGGTGTTCCAGGATGGTGAAGCGTCCCGGACGGGTCTGGGGGGCGTACTCGACGGCCGCGACGAACTCCTCGACGCTGAACCCGATCTCCTCGGGCAGCACGGGCAGTCCGTGGCCGCGCAGGACCTCGACGAACAGTCCGGTCTTCTCGGCGGCCCCCCGCAGGTGCATGGCGAAGGCGGCGCCGATGCCGACCTGCTCGCCGTGCAGCGCGGAGCGGCCCGGGTAGAGCAGGTCGAAGGCGTGGCTGATCTCGTGGCAGGCGCCGGAGGAGGGCCTGCTGTCGCCGCTGATCGACATGGCGATGCCGGACAGTACGAGGGCCTCGGAGAGCACGGTGAGGAACTCGTCGTCGCCGCAGCCGCCGGGGTGGCGGAGGACGGACTCGCCGGCGGTGCGGGCCATCGCGGCCGCGAGGCCGTCGACGGCCTCGCCGGTGATCGCGTGCGAGAGCTCCCAGTCGGCGATGGCCGAGATGTTGGAGATCGCGTCGCCGATGCCCGCGCGGATGAACCGCACCGGGGCGTCCTTGATCACGTCGAGGTCGATGACCATCGCGATCGGGGTGGGCACCCCGTAGGAGCCGCGTCCGTTGTCGTTGTCCAGGATGGACACCGGGGAGCAGATCCCGTCGTGCGACAGGTTGGTGGCGACGGCCACCATGGGCAGGCCGACCCGCGCGGCGGCGTACTTCGCCACGTCGATGATCTTGCCGCCGCCGAGGCCCACGACGGCGTCGTAGCGGCGGCCCTTTATGTCGTCGGCCAGTTTGACCGCGGAGTCGATGGTGCCGTCGACGACCGGGTACCAGTCGGCGTGCGGCAGGACGGGCTCCAGCTTGGCGCGCAGCGCCTGACCGGAGCCCCCGCTGATCGCGATGGCGAGTTTGCCGGACGCGGAGATGCGCTGGTCGGCGAGGAGGCCGGCCAGGTCGTCCATCGCCCCTCGGCTGATGTCGACGACAACGGGCGAGGGGATCAGCCGCGTCAGTACTGGCATGCGATCGTCCGGCCCTTGGCGAGGTCGTCGTGGTTGTCGATCTCGACCCACTTGACGTCACCGATGGGAGCGACGTCGATGGTGAATCCGTCGTTCACGAGCTGCTGGTAGCCGTCCTCGTAGTAGAGGTCGGGGTCGCGCTCGAAGGTGGTCCTCAGCGCCTCGGCCAGCTGCTCGGCGGCCTCCGGCTCGATCAGCGTGACGCCGATGTACTCGCCCGTCGCGTCGGCGGGGTCCATCAGCTTCGTGATCTTCCGCACGCCCTCGCCCTCGGCGGTGACGACCTTCATCTCCTCGTCGGCCAGGCTCTTGACCGTGTCGAGGGCGAGGATGATCCTCCGGCCCTCGCCGCGGGCGGCGAGCAGGGTCTTCTCGACCGACACGGGGTGGACGGTGTCACCGTTGGCGAGGATCACGCCCTGCTTGATGACGTCACGTGCGCACCACAGGGAGTAGGCGTTGTTCCACTCCTCGGCCTTGTCGTTGTCGATCAGCGTGATCTTGACGCCGTACTTGGCCTCCAGCGCCTCGCGGCGCTCGTACACGGCCTCCTTGCGGTAGCCGACGACGATCGCGACCTCGGTCAGGCCGACCTCGGCGAAGTTGCCGAGCGTCAGGTCGAGGACCGTCAGGCTCTCCTCCTGACCCTCGGGGCCGACGGGCACGAGGGCCTTGGGCAGGGTGTCGGTGTAGGGACGCAGACGGCGTCCGGCACCGGCAGCGAGTACAAGGCCGATCATGCTGGTTCTCCTTCGTCATGTACGGCGGGTGCTCCGGAGGAGACCCAGAAGCGGATGCTCTCCACGAGCACCACCAGTGCCACGAACACGGCCATGGCCGTGAGCGCGACGGGGAACGCGTCACGGGCGAGGACGGTGGCCAGGACCACGGTCAGCAGGACCCGGCCCTCGTGGCCGCCGGTCGTCCGCACCAGCCAGTACGGGGGCGCGCCCGAGCCGCCGCGGATGCGGTAGACCGTGTCGTAGTGATGGTAGGCGACCGCCGCGACCAGTCCGAATGCGGCGGGAAGGGCCCCGGGGACGTCCGCCTTCCAGGCGAGGGCGAGCACCGTCACGTACTCGGCGAACCGGAAGAACGGCGGGATCAGCCAGTCGAGGGGGCCCTTCAGGGGCCGCTCCACCGCCGCGCCGGCGAGGAGGACGTAGAGGGCCGCGGTCCCGATCAACCACGGGTCACCGAAATCGCGGGTGACGGCGCCGCCGGCCATGAGCAGGGACACGAGGCCGGCCAACCACACCGCGGCGCGGTCGGGCCGCCGACCCCTGGGGCCGCGGGTCCAGGCGAGCACCGCGGAGTCGGCGAGGTCCGCGAGGGCCCGCGCCGCCCGGTCGGTGCGGGTCGCCTTGCGGGTCAGGGAGCGCAGGACCCGCCCGGCGGTCGTGTAGAGGGCTCCGAAGGCGCAGCCGATGAGCAGCGCGTAGAAGACGATCCGTGGGGTGGTGACGGCGGTCAGGACCGCGATCATCGCCCAGCGCTCACCGATCGGCAGGATGATCATCCGCCGGACCCAGACGGTCCAGCCGACGCTGTCGAGCCGGCCGGAGAGGGCCGCGGTGGGGCTCGTGTTGGCGGTCGCGTCGTGGTTCGCCTCGTTGAAGGAGAAGTCGACGACGTGCCGGCAGGTCATGAGGACCATCGCACCGAGGGCCAGGCCCCAGACGTCGTCGCCGTTCCTGGCCGCTCCGAGCGCGAGGCCCGCGTAGAAGGCGTACTCCTTCGCGCGGTCGAAGGTCGCGTCGAGCCAGGCGCCCATCGTCGAGTACTGGAGCGAGTAGCGGGCGAGCTGCCCGTCGGTGCAGTCCAGGACGAAGGAGACGAGCAGCAGCACACCTGCCGCGACGTAGCCCCAGCGGTCGCCGGTCGCGGCGCAGCCCGCCGCGATCAGCGCGGTGATCAGCGAGGCCGTGGTGACCTGGTTCGGGGTGAGGCCGCGGCGCGCGCACCAGCGGGCGATGTAGCGCGAGTAGGGGCTGATGAAGAAGGTGGTGAAGAAGCCGTCGCGGGACTTGACGGCGGTCCGCAACCGGACGGCCTCGTCGTCCACGGCCGCGACCGCCGCGGTGGCGCTCGCTCGCTCCGCGTCCCCGGCGGGGACGGCGGCGACGAGCGTGCCGAGTTCGGGTCGCTGGACCGTGGTGCCGGAGCCTTCGACGGCGACGGCGAGCCGGTCGGGGTAGGACCCGGTGCCCAGCGCCTCGGGCGCGAGGGCCACGGCCTCGTCGAGGGCTGCCCGGGCTGCGCCGCGCACGGCGAGCGCGCCGGTCACCGCGCAGGCGTCGAAGCGCGGGTCGGTCAGTGCGAGGCGCAGGGCGTGGACGTGCCCGACGAAGGCGCTGTCGACGACGGCCACGCGCTGGTCGGCCGGTACGTCGGCCAGGGCCGCGGCGGCGTCTTCGGGACCGGTGACCGGGCGGACGTCGAAGCCGAGCGACAGCAGCTCGTCCGCAAGCGGCGATCCGGGTACCGGCGGGCCGGTGAGGATGACGGTCGGCAGACGAACTCACTCCTTGCAGCGCGTACGGGACGGCCGCCGCGAGGGGCGGCGGCACGTCGGCAGAGGCTATCGGATGAATGGAAGCCGGCATTCATCAGCTGTTTACGGCCGGATGTTACGGTGGACGAAGACGCGTTCGACTTGTGTAAACGCGTCCGTGGACATCTGGTCGGCACACGAGCGGGAAAGAGGTGGGGTTGATGACCGTCGTAGTGGTCGCAGCCATGCGCGGCGAACTCCGGGACATCCCCTCTTCCTTCCGGGCGTCCGGCCGGGTCTGATCGCACCGATCGACCCCGTCGGCCGGAGCCCCTTTTCAAGGGTTCACGTTGACCGACCACACCAGTAACACCCGTTCCTCTTCCGAGGCCTCCTCGGCCTCCGATCCCGCCGTCCCTTCGGGCGCCTCCGACGAGGCCGTCTTCGCGGCCTTCATGGAGTTGCACCGCGGTCTGCCCCGGCAGTCCCCGGGCTCCGACGCGTCCACCCGCCGGTTGCTGTCCCTGTGCGGACCGCTGCCCGAGCGGCCGCGCGTCCTCGACATCGGCTGCGGCCCCGGCCGCAGCGCCCTGCTGCTCGCCGCCGAAGCGGGCGGCGCGGGCCTCGCCGAGGTGACCGCCGTCGATCTGCACGAACCGTTCCTCGACGAGCTCCGCACCGCCGCCGCGGCCCGCGGACTCGGCGACCGCGTCCGGGCCGTCAAGGCCGACATGGGCGCACTCCCCTACGAGGACGGCTCGTTCGACCTCGTGTGGGCGGAGGGTTCCGCCTACGTCATCGGCTTCGACCGGGCACTCGCGCTGTGGAAGCGACTGCTCGCACCCGGCGGCACTCTCGTGCTGAGCGAGTGCGAGTGGACCGCGGCGCGACCGTCCGCCGGGGCGCGGGCCTTCTGGGACCCGCAGTACCCGCTGCGCCTCCCCGCCCGGAACCTCGCCGCCGCCCAGGCGGCCGGGTACCGCGTGCTGGGCGTCCACCCCCAACCGGACTCCGACTGGGCCGAGTACTACGGCCCGCTCGGCGAACACGTGCGGACCACCGAGGCCACGACCGCCGCGGCGCGGGTGGCGCTGGCCGCCGTGCGCGAGGAACTCGACGTACGGGAGCGGCACGGGCACGAGTACGGGTACACGGGTTACGTCCTGCGGGCACTGACCGCCGGCGGCGACGGGCGGTGGCCGGCCCGGCCGGAGACCCCGGCCGACGTGGCCGCCGTACGCGCCGTCAACCTGGCCGCCTTCGAGGGCCCCTCGGAGGCGGACCTCGTGGACGCGCTGCGCGCCGACGGGTCCTGGCTGCCGGGGCTCTCGTACGTCGCCGAGGCACCCGACGGGGCGGTGGCGGCGCACGCCCTGCTGACCCGCTGCCAGGTGGACGGCGTGCCGGCGCTCGCGCTCGCCCCGGTCTCGGCCGATCCCGCGGTGCAGCGTTCGGGGGCCGGGAGCAGCGTCGTCCGGGCCTTGCTCGCGGCGGCCCGGGAGCGGGGGGAGGCGTTGGTCCTAGTCCTCGGGCATCCCGAGTACTACGCGCGATTCGGCTTCGTGCCGGCGTCGCGGTTCGGGATCCGGGCGCCCTTCGACGTGCCGGACGAGGCCATGATGGCGCTCGTGCTGGACGACGGCGTCCCGGTCCCGGCCGGCACCATCCGCTATCCCGCCCCGTTCGGCGTCTGATCCGCCGCGCGTGACGAGCTGATGCTCCGCCCCCCCTCACCTATCACGCGATGGGGGGCGGACATGCGTGGATCACGCGAAGTGGGGATGAGCCCGTTTTGTACGGCAGACTGAAGGTCGAAGTCCGAAGCGAAGGATGGGTATGCCGACCACACCAGCCACCGCCGCGCAGAGCGGGTTCCCCGGCGCCGGCACTCCGGAAGCGATCATGCTCGAACTGGTCGACGAAGCCGGCAACACCATCGGTACGGCGGAGAAGTTGTCCGCCCACCAGGCCCCCGGCCTGCTGCACCGGGCGTTCTCCGTGTTCCTCTTCGACGAGCAGGGCCGGCTGTTGCTCCAACAGCGGGCCCTCGGGAAGTACCACTCCCCCGGCGTCTGGTCGAACACGTGTTGCGGTCACCCCTACCCCGGCGAGTCCCCGTTCGCGGCCGCGGCCCGGCGGACGCATGAGGAGTTGGGGCTGTCCCCGTCGCTGCTCGCCGAGGCCGGGACCGTGCGCTACAACCATCCGGACCCCGCGTCCGGGCTGGTCGAGCAGGAGTACAACCACCTGTTCGTGGGACTCGCGCAGGCCGGACCGGAGCCGGATCCGGAGGAGGTCGGCGACACCGCGTTCGTCACCGCCGAGGAACTGGCGAAGCGGCACGCCGAGGTGCCGTTCTCGGCCTGGTTCATGACCGTGCTGGACGCGGCGAGGCCCGCGATCCGTGAGCTGACCGGCGACAACGCGGGCTGGTAGGACGTCCACGAGCCGGCGGGCGCGTCCCGTGGGCCGGTACGGCCGCGGACGGCGTGACGTCCGTGCGGTGGACGTCGCGGGTCGCCGGCCCGTCGTTCGGTTCGGGCCGGTCAGGGCGTGGGGTTCCGCGGGGCGGTCAGCGGCAGCGCGGCCCAGATCACCTTGCCGCCCGTGGAGGTGTGCTCGACGTCGCAGACCCCACCGGCCTCCTGCGTCACCTCGCGGACGAGGAGCAGGCCCCGGCCGCCGGTCTGGCCGAAGTCGGCCTCCAGCGCCTTGGGGCGGTACGGGTGGTTGTCCTCGACGGCCACCCGCACCCACTCGCGCCCCACCGCGACCTCGACGGCCACCTCCGGGGAGAGCAGGGCCGCGTGCCGCACGGAGTTCGTCACCAGTTCGGAGACGATCAGCAGCAGGGAGTACACCAGGTCCTGATGGGCCGGCACCCCCTGCCGGCCGAGCAGGTCACGGACCGCGCGGCGGGCCTGCGGAACGGATTCTTCTACCGCCGGCGCGGTGAAGCGCCACACTCCCTCGTAAGCGAGGGGGTCCGCCGGAGCAGGCGCCTCACCTCCCCCGGCTGGCGGGACGTTCCCGCTGTCTGTCATTTTCCGGCCCCCGTCTTCGCGCTCGATCGTCTCCACGCGTCCAGAGTGGGGAACAGCCTGGTCCGGACCGAACCGCTGACCAGAAGTCAGCGTCAATCGGACACTTTTTGACCACTGGCGTATGACAGAGTCAGTTGTTGGACCGTTCCTGATCCGGTTCGGGCGCTCCGCGGACGGCCTCCCGTGTCCCGTCCGCCGCGTCCGACCCGCCCGCCCGCCACCTCGTCCTCCCTGACCAGCCCGCCGATCACGCGCTCCGGGGCGGTCCGCTCCGCGCGCGGAGACGTGCCGCCCTACCGCACCCCGTCCTCCGCACCCCCGGCGTTCCGCACCCCCGGAGCGGACTCCCCGTCGGTCACGGGATCGGCGGGCCCGGATAGCATCCGGCGCATGGACGCAGCCCGGGACGCAGCCCTCTCCCACACCGTGGCCGACGGGGTGGCCACCGTCGTCATCTCGCACCCGGCCAAACGGAACGCCATGACGGCATCGATGTGGCGGGCCCTGCCCGACCTGTTGCCGGGGCTCGCCGCCGATCCGGCCGTACGCGTGCTGGTGCTGACCGGGGCCGGTGCCACGTTCTGCGCGGGCGCCGACATCTCCTCGCTCACCGGCGACGATGACCCCCAGGCCCTGTCGGTGGCGGCGGAGGAGGCCCTCGCCTCCTTCCCGAAGCCGACGGTCGCGGCGATCCGGGGGTACTGCGTGGGCGGCGGGAGCCAGCTCGCGGCGGCCTGCGACCTGCGCTTCGCCGAGCAGGGGGCGTCCTTCGGGGTGACCCCGGCGAAGCTGGGCATCGTCTATCCGGCCTCCTCCACCCGGCGGCTCGCCTCGGTGGTCGGCCCGGCCTGGGCCAAGTACCTTCTGTTCTCCGCCGAGTTGATCGATGCCGAGCAGGCCCTGCGGGCCGGCTTCCTGAACGAGCTGCTGCCCGCCGGTGAACTCGGCAAGCGGGTCGCCGAGTTCACCCGCGTCCTGACCACCCGGTCCTGGCTGACCCAGGCGGCGGCCAAGGAGTTCGTCGACGGCCGCACCGACCGGGACGTCCACTGGGCCGAGCGGGCCGCCGCGAGCGGCGACGCCGCGGAGGGCGTCGCCGCGTTCCTGGAGCGCCGCGCGCCGAGCTTCAGTCGGCCGTCAGGGGATTAGAGCCGCGCAGCCGGGCGACGATCTCGGCCGGCGCCTTGTCCGGGGAGCCGGCATCGTACGGCGGCTGGGGATCGTACTCGCACATCAGCTGGACGGTCTGCGCGTACGTGTCGCCGGCGATCCGGCCCAGCAGACCGAGCCCCATGTCGATGCCGGACGACACGCCGGCGGCGGTGACGTACTTGCCGTCGTAGACCACCCGCTCCCCGGTCGGCTCGGCGCCGAGGGGGGTCAGCCGGTCCAGGTAGAGCCAGTGGCTCGTGGCCCGGCGTCCGTCGAGCAAGCCGGCGGCCCCCAACAGCAGGGAGCCGGTGCAGACGGAGGTGGTCCAGGTGGTGGTGGCGTCGACCCCGCGCAGCCAGTCGAGGACCACCGGGTTCTTCATCTCCACCTCGGGGTGCGGTCCGCCGGGCACGACGACGATGTCGGGCCGGGTCACCTCGCCCAGGGCCCGGTCCGCGACGAGGGCGAGCGAACCGCTGTCGGTCCGCACCGGGCCGGGCCGTTCGGACACGAAGACGGTCTCCGCGCCGTCGAGCCGGCCCAGGGTCTCGAAGGGGCCGATGGCGTCGAGTGCGGTGAAGCGGTCGTAGAGCAGTACGGCGATCTGCATGGCTCCTCCGGAGCTGTGATCGGGCCGACCCGTTCCGGGTCCGGGCTGGGGGCTACGGGCTGGGGGCTGTGGGCTGTGGGCTGTCGGTGACTGCGTGGTGCTCGGTGATCGGGGGGCGTCAGGGGCTCGGGGACCGGTCGTGGGCCTGCGGGCCGAAGCGGCGCCGGTATTCGGCCGGGGGTTGTCCCAGGGCCCTGACGAACGCCCGGCGGAGAGCTTCGGGGGTGCCGTAGCCGCACGCGGGGGATATCTGCGCCACCCCGTCCCGGCCGTCCTCCAGGAGCCGTCGGGCGTGCTCCACCCGGACCCGCTCGACGTAACGCCCCGGCGTCACCCCGGTCTCCGCCCGGAAGGCCCGGGCGAAGTGCCGCGGTGAAAGGGCGGCGCGGGCGGCGAGCGCCTCCACCCCGAGGTCCTCCGCGGGATGCTCGGTGATCCACTGCTGGACGTCCCGCAGCGGCTCCCTGCGGGCCGTCCGCGCGGCGAGCTGAGCACTGAACTGGGCCTGGGTGCCGGGGCGGCGCAGGAACACCACGAGGTGCCGGGCGATGAGCAGGGCGACGTCCAGACCGAAGTCCTCCTCCACGAGCGCGAGTGCGAGGTCGATCCCCGCGGTCACCCCCGCCGAGGTCGCCACGGGGCCGTCGCGGACGAAGATCGGGTCCGGGTCCACCCTCACCGCCGGGTAGTCCCGGGCCATCCGCTCGCACACGTCCCAGTGCGAGGTGACCCGCCTGCCGTCGAGCAGCCCGGCCTCGGCGAGCAGCAGGCCGCCCGAGCACACCGCCACGAGCCGCTCCGCCCCGCCCCCGTACGCGCGGAGCCAGTCGGTGAGCCGGGGCTCGAAGCGCGCCGAGTACTGCCCGCCGGGCACCAGCAGGGTGGTGCCCGGGCCGGGCCGGGCGCTCTCCAGGTCCCCGTCCGGGACCAGGGTCAGTCCGCTGTTCGTCCGGACGGCCTCGCCGCCCGGGGACACCGTGGTGATCGCGTACCCGCCCTCCCCGGGGCACCGGTCGACGCCGCTGAACACCTCGACGGGACCGGTCACGTCCAGGCTCTGGAGCCCGTCGTAGAGGACCACCAGCACGTTTCGCAGCGGCATGCCTCCATGGTGTGACCTCGGGCGGGTGGCCGCAATGACGGGCATCCCACCCATCCGGCCATGCCGTCGACCGTGCGATCCTTCCGGGACGCCCCGCCGCAGGTCCCCCCGGGATCCCGGCCGCCCCCGTCCCGGAGTCCCGCCCTGAACACCGTCCTCGCCGAGTCCCTGTCGGTCGCCGCCCTCCTCGGTGTGCTGGCCTTCGCCGTGCTGCGCCCGCGCGGGCTGCCCGAGGCGGCTGCCGCGGTGCCGGCCGCCGCGCTGCTCGTCGCCCTCGGCGTCGTCTCCCCCGCCGACGCCTGGGGGCAGCTGCGCGAGCTGCTGCCCGTGGTCGGGTTCCTCGCGGTGATCCTCGTCCTCGCCCAGCTGTGCGCCGACGAGGGGCTGTTCCGGGCCGTCGGGGCGACCGTGGCCCGGCGGTCGGCGGGGCGGGAGCCGGGAACGCTGCTGGGCCCGGTGTTCGTGGTGGCCTCGCTGGTCACCGCCGCGCTGAGCCTGGACGCCACCGTCGTGCTGCTGACGCCGGTGGTCCTGGCGACGGCCGCCCACCTCGGGGCGCGACCGCGACCGTACGTCTTCGCCACCGCGCACCTGGCGAACTCGGCCTCGCTACTGCTGCCCGTGTCGAACCTGACCAACCTGCTCGCCTTCGCCGCGAGCGGCCTCTCCTTCACCCGGTTCGCCGCGCTGATGGCCCTGCCGTGGGCGGTGGCGATCGGGGTGGAGTACGTGGTGTTCCGCCGCTTCTTCCGCACCGATCTGAAGTCCCCGCCCGAGCACGCCCCGGACGCCGTGGAGCGGGTGGCGATGCCGCGCTTCGCACTCGCGGTGCTGGTCCTGACGCTGGCCGGCTTCGTCGTGACCTCCTTCGCGGGGGCGAGCCCCGCCTGGGCGGCGCTGGCCGGGGCGGTGGCCCTGGCCGTGCGGGCCCTGCGGCGGCGCGAGACCACGCCGGTCCGACTGGTGAAGGCGGCCGCGCCCGCCTTCTGCGTGTTCGTGCTCGCGCTGGGCGTCGTCGTACGGGCCGTCGTGGACCACGGCCTCGGTGACGGTCTGGAGAGGGTGCTGCCGGCCGGCGACTCGCTGCCCGCGCTGCTCGCCGTGGCCGGTGTGGCCGCCCTCCTCGCCAACCTGATCAACAACCTGCCCGCGGTGCTCGCGCTGCTGCCGCTGGCCGCCCCGGGCGGAGCCGGACCGGTGCTGGCCGTGCTGATCGGGGTCAACATCGGCCCGAACCTCACGTACGCGGGTTCGCTGGCCACGCTGCTGTGGCGGCGGATCCTGCAGGCGCACGGCGAACGCGTCGGGCTCGGGGAGTTCACCCGGCTCGGGCTGCTCACGACCCCCGCGGGCCTGGTCGCGGCCGTCGCGGCCCTGTGGGCGGGGCTCCGACTGATCGGCACCTGAGGCCCCCGCGGGCGCGGATAGGATCGGGGCATCATGACTGCAACCCTCGTCGCCAAGAAGCTCACCGCCGCGCACGGTGAGCGCACGCTCTTCGCCGATCTCGACCTCGTCGTCGCGCCCGGCGACGTCATCGGACTCGTCGGCGTCAACGGCGCCGGGAAGTCGACCCTGCTGCGGCTCCTCGCCGGGTTGGACGCTCCGGAGACCGGTGAGCTGCGGCTCTCCCCGCCCGGCGCCGCCGTCGGGCACCTGCCCCAGGAGCCCGATCGGCGTCCCGGCGAGTCGGTCCGGGACTTCCTCGCCCGCCGTACCGGTGTCGCCGCCGCGCAGGCCGAGCTGGACGCCGCCACCCAGGGGCTCGTGGACGGCACCCCGGGCGCGGACGACGCGTACGCGGACGCCCTCGACCGGTGGCTGAACCTCGGTGGCGCCGACCTCGACGAGCGGGCCGAGGAGGTGGCGGGCGAGCTCGGCCTCGGCGTGGGCCTGGACCTGCCGATGACGGCGCTGTCCGGTGGCCAGGCGGCCCGTGCCGGTCTGGCGTCGCTGCTGCTGTCCCGGTACGACGTGTTCCTGCTGGACGAGCCGACCAACGACCTGGACCTGGCCGGTCTGGAGCGGTTGGAGCAGTTCGTCAAGGGGCTGCGCGCGGGCACCGTCGTGATCAGCCACGACCGCGAGTTCCTCACGCGGACCGTCACCAAGGTCCTCGAACTCGACCTGGCGCAGCAGCAGATCAACCTCTACGGCGGTGGCTACGACTCGTACCTGGAGGAGCGCGAGCGGGCCCGGAGCCACGCCCGCGAGGAGTTCGACGAGTACGCGGGCAAGAAGGCCGCCCTCGAAGGCCGCGCGCAGATGCAGCGCAACTGGATGGACAAGGGCGTGCGCAACGCCCGCCGCAAGTCCTCCGACAACGACAAGATCGGCAAGAACCTGCGCGGCGAGTCCAGCGAGAAGCAGGCCGCGAAGGCGCGCCAGACGCAGCGCGCGATCGAGCGGCTGGACGTCGTCGAGGAGCCCCGCAAGGAGTGGGAGCTGCGGATGGAGATCGCCGCGGCCCCGCGTTCCGGTTCGGTGGTGGCCACCCTGCGCGAGGCGGCCGTGCGGCGCGGGGACTTCGCGTTCGGCCCCGCGAGCCTGCAGATCGACTGGGCGGACCGGGTCGCGATCACCGGGGCCAACGGCGCCGGCAAGTCCACCCTCCTCGCGGTCCTGCTGGGGCGGCTCGCGCCGGACTCCGGCGCCGCGACCCTCGGCTCCGGCGTGCTGGTCGGTGAGGTGGACCAGGCCCGCGGGCTGTTCCTCGGCGACGAGCCGTTGCTGGAGGCGTTCTGCGCGGCGATCCCGGACACCGAGCCGGCGGAGGTACGGACGCTGCTGGCCAAGTTCGGCCTGAAGGCGGCGCACGTCCTGCGGACCGCGGCGACCCTCTCCCCCGGCGAACGCACCCGGGCGGCGCTGGCGCTGCTCCAGGGGCGCGGCGTGAACCTCCTCGTGCTCGACGAGCCGACGAACCACCTCGACCTGCCGGCGATCGAGCAGTTGGAGGCGGCGCTGGACGCCTATGAGGGCACCCTGCTGCTGGTCACGCACGACCGCCGGATGCTGGACGCGGTGCACGTGACCCGCCGTCTGGAGGTCGTCGACGGAAAGGTCACCGAGCTGTAGCGGCGGCGGCCTCACGGGCGCAGCGCTCACGGGCTTCCCGCACCCGTTCGGCTGCCTCCCGGTCGTCGGGCGGCAGCCACGCGGCGAGCAGTTCGCCCACCGAGGCGAGCGTCGTCCAGTACCGGACCGGGTCGCCGCGCTCTCGGACCCGTAGGCGCACGAGGGCGGCGTACGCCTCGGGCAGGCGGCCGGTGTACAGCCGCCGGTGAATGCCGAGGGCCGCCCCGCTCGGCACGCCGCCGAGCGCTCCGAAGGCACGGCCCATGAGTGCGCGGATGTGCTCGCCGGGCTCGTCCAGGGTGACCGGGACGTCGAACGTCCCGGTGAGGTCCAGGAGTTCGGCGAGGTCCAGGAACCCGGCGAAGGAGGACTCCGCTCCGGGGCCGAACCCGGCCCCCGGATCGGCGCCCTCCCCCAGCCTCTTCTCGGCGTCCGTGCGCGGAATGCCGAGCGCCTCGCACACGGCGAGCGCCGCGCCCCGCAGGTCGTGCGTGTCGGCCGCGAGTGCGGCGCACACCTCGGCGGGCGGCGCCCCCGACGCCAGGGCCTCGCGGGCCCGCTCCACGGACCCGCTCACGCGTCGGATCCGACGGGCGGCCGGCGGGTGCGGGCCATCCTGCGGGCCACGAAACCGCGCGGCAGGTGGCGGGCGGCGAGGGCGTACGCCTGGTAGCGGCGGCCCGTGATGCTCACCGGTCG
Source organism: Streptomyces sp. NPDC040432 (assembly GCF_055595445.1). NCBI lineage: Bacteria > Bacillati > Actinomycetota > Actinomycetes > Kitasatosporales > Streptomycetaceae > Streptomyces > Streptomyces sp. NPDC040432. Next base: position 355,483 of record NZ_JBVIVP010000005.1, read on the forward strand.
GCGCCGGGCCAGATCGCGCAGGGCCTTGGCGACGACGGCCTCGGGCTCCAGCCAGACGGCGTCGCGCAGCGCGCTGACGTCCATGCCGGCGCGCTCCTGGAACTCGGTGCGGGTGAAGCCCGGCACCACCGCGAGCACGCGCACCCCGTACGGTTCCATGTCGACCCGCAGCGATTCGCTGAAGGCGGTCACCCAGGCCTTGGCGGCCCCGTACGTCCCGGTCGGCAGCAGCGCGGCGACCGAGGCCACGTTGAGCACGGCGCCGCGCCGGCGGGCGCGCAGGCCGGGCAGCAGGGCGTGCGTGAGCCGCAGCGGGACCTTGACGAGGAGGTCGAGCATCCGCTCCTCGTCCTCGACGGGGTTGTACGGGAAGGGCGCCGGCAGCCCGAATCCGGCGTTGTTGACGAGTACGTCGACGGGCCGGCCCGGGTCGGCGAGCCGTTCGGCGACGGCCGCGCACTGCCGCGCGTCCAGCAGGTCGGCGGGCAGGACCTCGCAGGCGGCGCCGAACTCGCCGGCGAGCTCCGCGGCGAGGGACTCCAGCCGGGCCTTGTCTCGGGCGACGAGGATCAGGTCGCACCCCTTGGCGGCGAAGCCGCGCGCGAAGGCCGCACCGAGTCCGGCGCTGGCTCCGGTGATCAATACGGTGGTCAAGACTGCTCCACTTCCTACGGGTTCGGGCTGTCGTGGGTACCGGCGGCCGGGGCCGCGGTGAACGCGGCGGTGCCGGGCGCGTCCCAGGCGTGGGCGACGTCCACCAGGAACCCGGCCTCGCTCTCCAGGTCCCCGCCCTCGGCCGAGGTCCGGATCTCGGCCGGTAGTTCCAGGGATCCGGTGCCCGGCCGGCCGGGCAGTCCGGCGAGCTTCGCCTGCCGGGCCTGTCTCAGTACGCAGGCCAGCGCGGCGGCCGTCCGTCGTTGTTCGGGGATCCCGCTCCCGGCGACGTGGCTGCGCGCGAGCTCGGGCACGCCCCGGTCCACGTACTCGCCGAGCACCAGGATCGCGTCGCGGGTCTCGATGACCTTGCGGTAGACGAGCAGGCCGCGCGGGAGGGGCGGCCACAGCAGTTCCAGCACCCGGCCGGTGCGGGGCGGGGAGAGCACCACGTGCGGGACGGCCTCGACGAGGTCCCGCCACAGCGGCCACAGCCGCCAGGCGGTGGTGACGTCGGCGGTGGTGCGGCGCAGGGTGCACAGGGTCGGCACGAGGATCGCGGCGGCCCGCAGCAGCCCGTGCAGGTTCATCAGCAGCGGCAGGACGGGCATCGCCCAGGTGCTCCCGAACAGGGCCTTCAGCAGGTACGCGAACCAGAACAGCCCGGCGAGGGCGGTGCCGAGGCCGAACAGTCGCAGTCCGGCGGCGAGGGCGCGGCTCTCCGTCCGGCGGGCGTAGCGCAGACAGACGGACACGCAGACGGTGTTGGCGATCAGGTGGGCGGAGATCAGGACGAGCCAGTAGGCGAGGGAGGGCACCGGGTCGCCGGTGGGCGGGATGGTGTGGCTCGCGTGCTCGGGCGCGGCGGCGTCCAGGACGAGGAGGGCGGCCGACCACACCAGTGTTCCGGCCCGGGCGGCGCGTTGGAGGACGCGTCCACCGGTGGCGGCGGCCACGAAGTAGAGCACGGCGCCGGCGGACAGGACTCCGATGAGGTTGCGGACGAGGCCGACGGTGTGCGCGTACCCGGGGTCGCGGCTCATGGCGTGGGCGACGACCTCGGGCAGGTTGAGGGTCATCGCGGCGGCCGCGGTGGCCACCGCGAGCCACAGTCCGCGCTGCTGCGGCGAGCGCAGTGCTCCGGGGGCGCGCAGCAGGACGGCGACCCACAGGCAGGCCACGCTCGGTACGGCGAGCCAGTCCCCGAGGGCGGCGAGGTCAGTCGCCATCGCGCGGACCCCGCTCGTACCCCATGGCGGACTCCAGCCGGGCGAGGGCGCCCCGGGGCGCGCCGGCCGGGCGCGGTCGGCGGGGGCCGGGGACACGGGTGCGGATCATGCTCGCGAGCAGTTCAGCCTCCCGTTCCTGGAGGCTGGTGTAGTTGGTGCGGCCCAGGACCACGGGCGCCGGGCCGTCGGCGTCCTCGCCGTCGAGGGAGTGGTGGCCGAAGAGGATGTGCCCGAGCTCGTGGAGCACGATGTGTTCCCGGTGCAGGGGGGTGGTGCGGGCCTCGTAGAAGACGTGGTCGACGCTCGCGGTTCCCACCCACAGGCCGCACACACCCGATTCGGCCGCCTCGGGGGGCAGCGGGTGCAGTCGGATGGGCCGGCCGCGCTGTTCGGCGACGCGTGCGCACAGTCCGTCGAGTGAAAACGGATGGGGCAGGTCCAGATGGCCGAGAATCAACTCGCACCGTTTGCGGAGGCTGAGATCCCCATGGGGCATGTGGTCCCTCTTCGAACCCTTTCTCGGGCAGCGTCGGTAGGCGTGCGGGGGCATCGGCATAGGGTCCTGTGCCTTGAGGCGGCCTCGGGGGGCGGTCCCGGAGGGGAAGACGGAACACCCGTCCGTACAGGACGAAGGGGTGTTCCACCATCCCTACCGATTCCGCTCGGGGCTTGGCAAGGCGCACCCCCGACCGGGGTGCCTATCCGGCCATTCCCGGCAGCCGGGCCGCGGCGGCGTCACGGCCGCCCGGGGCACCGGTCGGGGCCGCCGGCGGCGGCCGTCAGCTCCGCTTGCCGCGGCCGTCGGGGCCGGTGAGACCGGCCTTGCGCAGGGCGTCGGCCATGGCACTGTTGGCCGGTGCCGGGGCGTTGCCGCGCCGGTTCCCCTGCCCGCCGCCGGAGCCGCCGCCCTGCCGCTGTCCCGTTCCGCCGCGCTGCCCCTGGCCGCCCTGACCCTGGCCGCCCCGGCGGTCCTGACCGGTGCCTGCCCGGCCGCCGTTGCCCTGGTCGGCCGTGCCGCGCTGCTGCGGGGGTCGGCCGCCGCCCCGGCGTTCCTCGCGCTGCCTCGGCGCGCCGGCGCCGCGCTCGGCACCGGCCTCGTCCTCCAGGCGCAGGGTCAGTGCGATCCGCTTGCGCGGGATGTCCACGTCCATGACCTTCACGCGGACGATGTCACCCGGCTTGACCACGTCCCGCGGGTCCTTCACGAAGGTCTTCGAGAGGGCCGAGACGTGGGCCAGGCCGTCCTGGTGGACGCCGATGTCGATGAAGGCGCCGAAGGCGGCCACGTTCGTGACGACGCCCTCCAGGATCATGCCGGGGGCCAGGTCGCCGATCTTCTCGACGCCTTCCTTGAAGGTGGCCGTCTTGAAGGCCGGGCGCGGGTCGCGGCCCGGCTTCTCCAGCTCGCGCAGGATGTCCCCGACCGTCGGCAGGCCGAAGGCCGCGGTCACGAACTCCTCCGGCCGCAGGGAGCGCAGGACGGCGGTGTTGCCGATCAGCGCGGCCACGTCACCGCCGGCGGTCTTCCCCATCGCCCGGACCACCGGGTACGTCTCGGGGTGCACGGCCGAGGCGTCGAGCGGGTCGTCCCCGTCGCGGATCCGCAGGAAGCCGGCGCACTGCTCGTACGCCTTCGGTCCGAGGCGGGCCACGTCCTTGAGGCCCTTGCGGCTGCGGAAGGGGCCGTTGGCGTCGCGGTGGGCGACGATGTTCTCGGCGAGGGTGCCGCTGATGCCCGACACCCTGGAGAGCAACGGCGTGGAGGCGGTGTTGACGTCCACTCCGACGCCGTTCACACAGTCCTCGACGACCGCGTCGAGGGAGCGGGAGAGCTTCACCTCGGACAGGTCGTGCTGGTACTGGCCCACACCGATCGACTTGGGGTCGATCTTGACGAGCTCGGCCAGCGGGTCCTGGAGCCGACGGGCGATGGAGACGGCGCCTCGCAACGACACGTCCATACCGGGGAGTTCCTGCGAGGCGAAGGCCGAGGCCGAGTACACGGAGGCGCCCGCCTCCGAGACCATCACCTTGGTCAGGCCCAGCTCGGGGTGGCGGGCGATGAGGTCGCCGGCGAGCTTGTCGGTCTCGCGGGAGGCCGTGCCGTTGCCGATGGCGACGAGCTCGACCGCGTGCTCCTTCGCGAGGCGGGCCAGCTTGGCCAGGGACTCGTCCCACCGGTTGGCGGGCACGTGCGGGTGGATGACGTCCGTCGCGACGACCTTGCCGGTCGCGTCGACGACGGCCACCTTGACGCCCGTGCGGAAGCCGGGGTCGAGGCCGAGCGTGGCACGGGTGCCGGCGGGGGCGGCGAGCAGCAGGTCGCGCAGGTTCGCCGCGAAGACACGTACGGCCTCGTCCTCGGCGGCGGCGCGCAGCCGGGACCGCAGGTCGATGCCCAGGTGCACCTGGACCTTGGTGCGCCAGGCCCAGCGGACGGTGTCGGCCAGCCACTTGTCGCCGGGGCGACCGCGATCCGCGACCCCGAAGCGGCGGGAGATCATTCCCTCGTACGTGGAGGGCCCGGGCACCTCGGACGGCTCCTCCGGCTCCAGGTCCAGGGCGAGGACGTCCTCCTTCTCGCCGCGCAGCATCGCGAGCACGCGGTGCGAGGGAAGCGCGGTGAACGGCTCGGCGAAGTCGAAGTAGTCGGCGAACTTGGCGCCGGCCTCCTCCTTGCCCTCGCGGACCTTCGAGGCGAGCCGGCCGCGGCCCCACATGCGTTCGCGGAGTTCGCCGATCAGGTCGGCGTCCTCGGCGAACTTCTCGGTGAGGACGGCGCGGGCACCCTCCAGCGCGGCGGCCGGATCGGCTACGCCCTTGTCCACGTCGACGAACGCGGCCGCGGCGGCGGCGGGCTCGACCGAGGGATCGGCCAGCAGGCTCTCGGCGAGCGGCTCCAGGCCTGCCTCACGGGCGATCTGGGCCTTGGTGCGGCGCTTGGGCTTGAACGGGAGGTAGATGTCCTCCAGTCGGGCCTTGGTGTCGGCCGCGTTGATCCGGGCCTCCAGGGCTTCGTCGAGCCTGCCCTGTTCCCGTACGGATTCGAGGATGGCCGCGCGCCGGTCCTCCAGCTCGCGCAGGTACCGCAGCCGCTCCTCCAGGGTGCGCAGCTGGGCGTCGTCGAGCTCCTCGGTCGCCTCCTTGCGGTAGCGCGCGATGAACGGGACGGTGGAACCGCCGTCGAGCAGCTCGACGGCGGCCTTGACCTGCCGTTCCCGTACGCCGAGCTCCTCGGCGATCCTGCCTTCGATGGACATCGTCACTGTGCGGTCCCGCCTGCCTTCGTTTGCGTGGAAGGCTGCCAATTGTGGCAGGTGACCGCGGCGGACGGCGGGAACCCCTCGGGCCCTGCCCGCCCGGAGGTGTCGCGGCCCGGGCGGATCCGTCCCGCGGTCCGTTCCGCCGCGTCCCGCGCCCGCAGCTTTCCGGCCTTTCTCGTACGGGTGGTGCGGGACGGGCCGAGGGGTGCGCGCGGGGCGCCCGGCGCCCGCGCACGGGACTCCGTACCCGGTGCGCCGGGCCCGCCGGGCCCGTGCGGGCGCCCGTGCCCACGCCACCGGGGGCGCGCTCACCGACCGGCGCGTCCGCTCAGCGGGGTGTGACGGCCGAATGGCGATCGTGTGACAGCAGGGGCCATGGACATGACGTGGCACGGCGCGGGTGAATACGGTCGACCGACGAGACCTTGAACCGATCTGTCTCCCCTACCACTTGGAGCTCTTCGTGCACCGCAAAGTCATCGCCCCGAGCGTCCTGGCCGCCTCCCTCCTGCTGGTGATCCCGGCGTCGGCGGCCAGTGCGGGTCCGGGCGCCCCGGGTATCGGCGATCCCTACTACCCGGCCAGCGGGAACGGCGGCTACGACGTCTCCCACTACGACCTGCGCCTGCAGTACCAGCCGAAGACGGACCTGCTGGAGGGCACCGCCACCCTGCTGACCACCGCCAAGCAGGACCTGTCCCGGTTCAACCTCGACTTCGGCCTCAAGGTGAGCGAGGTCCGGGTCAACGGGGTGAAGGCGAAGTTCGCCGCGACCGGCACCCAGGAGTTGGAGGTGACCCCCGCGCAGCCGCTGCCGAAGGGCAAGCAGTCCTCGGTCGTCGTCAAGTACGCGGGCAAGCCGTCGGAGTTCAAGGTCGACGGCTGGACGGCCTGGCAGCGCACCCCGGACGGCGGCGTGGCGGCGCAGGAGCCGGACTCGGCGATCTGGTGGTTCCCGAGCAACGACCACCCGCTGGACAAGGCCACCTTCGACGTCTCCGTCAACGTCCCGGACGGCACCCAGGCGATCAGCAACGGCGTGCTCCAGTCGCAGAGCTCGAAGCTCGGCTGGACCCGCTTCAACTGGCGCTCCAACAAGCCGCAGGCCACGTACCTGGCCACCCTGGCCATCGGCAAGTTCGACATCACCACGGACAGGACGGCGAGCGGCCTGCCGATCCTCAACGCCTACAGCAAGGACCTCGGCGACAACGCGGGCGCCGCGCGCGCCAGCGTGGAGCGGACCGGTGAGGTCGCGGAGTGGCTGGAGGGGATCTTCGGCCCGTACCCGTTCAACGCGCTGGGCGGCTACGTCCCCAACGTGAACGCGGGCTACGCGCTGGAGACCCAGACCCGGCCGTTCTACGGGCCCCGCCAGTTCCAGAACGGGGCGAACGTCTCCGTGGTCGTCCACGAGATCGCCCACCAGTGGTACGGGGACAGCGTCTCCGTCGACAACTGGAAGGACATCTGGGTCAACGAGGGCTTCGCCCGCTACAGCCAGTGGCTGTGGTCGGAGAAGGAGGGCGAGGGCACCGCGCAGGAGCTCGCCGACTGGACGTACGCCTCCCGTCCCGCCGAGGACCCGTTCTGGCAGGTCAAGCCGGGTGACCCGGGTGCGGAGAACCAGTTCCACGGCGCCGTGTACGACCGGGGGGCCATTGCGCTCCAGGCGCTTCGGAACGAGATCGGCGACGAGAAGTTCTTCCGGATCCTCAAGGGCTGGCCGACCGAGCGGGCCCACGGCAACGCCAAGGTCGGCGACTTCGTCCGCTACGCGGAGAAGGTCTCCAACAAGCCCCTGGCGCAGCTGTTCGAGACCTGGCTGTACACCCCGGGCAAGCCGGCCTTCGCCCCGCCGGCCGCCAAGGCCGGGGCCCGCTCCCTCCAGGCCCCGGCCGGGCCGACCGTCGAGCCGAAGTCCTGGAAGAAGATCGCCGCGACGAACACGGTCCACGACCACGGCCAGGAGCAGGGCCACAAGCACGGCCACTGATCGCTCCGGCCGCTGCCCCGTGTGCGCCGGCGCCCCTCAGCGGGCGCCGGCGCGCCGGCGTGCCCGTGCGGCGCGGGCGATCGGCAGATAGCGCAGGCGCTCGGGCAGCAGCGGCACGAGGAGCCGCACGGCGGTGCTGAACCGCCGGAGCCTGCGTTCCTGGGCGGGGGTCCACCGCAGGCCGATGGCGTCCCGCGCCTCGGGCGGCATGTAGCCGACGCTGACGAAGGCCCGCAGGTGCAGGAACGCCTTGCGCAGCAGCGGCCACGTGAGCCGCAGCAGCAGCCGGACCGGCGCCGACCCGACCTCGGGCCGGGGCAGGGCCACGTCGGTGGCGACCAGTTCCCGCGCCACCGCGGTCGGCTCGATCTCCTGCGCCAGCATCCGGCGGTAGTAGACCCAGTACTCCTCGATGCTCTGCGGCATGTCCCGGTCGTGGATGCCGAGGATCCGGCCGACCTGGAGCCACTCCCGGTACAGCTGCCGCTCCTGGGCGGGGGTGAAGCGGCGCAGCAGGTAGCGCCCCGCGTGGAGGTAGACGGGGAAGCCGGTGGCGTGGACCCAGGAGTAGCAGGCCGGGTCGAGCGAGTGGTAGCGGCGGCCCCGGGTGTCGATCCCCTGGATCTCCTTGTGCAGGCGGCGCACCCGACGCCCCTCCTCGGCGGCTCCGGCGCCGCCGTACACCCACAGCTGGACGGAGCGCAGCGAGCGTTCCCCGCGCCCCCAGGGGTCGGTGCGGAAGACGGAGTACGCGTCGACTCCGGCCCCGATGGCGGGGTGGGCGACCTGCATGGTGAAGGCGGCGGGCAGCATCAGCAGGGCGCGGACGTCCCCGGCGATGGTCCACAGCACCCCACCGGGGGCGGGGGGCTCGGGGTCGGGGCGGGGCCCGGCCGGTGGTGCGTGGTGCGGCGTCTCCATGACACAAGTATGCGAGCCCCGAACGGTCTCGCTCCGGACAGAAAGTCGATGCACGGGTGTTACCCAGAGGTAACTGGTGCTGCTTGTATGACGGCGTCGATCTTCCCCGCACTTCCCCCGCAGGAATGATGGAGACCCTCATGCTGCACACCTCGCCCCGCTCGCGCCGCGCCGCCGCCACGGCCGTCGCGGCGGTCGCCGTCGGCGCCCTGACCGTCACCACCGCGCCGGCCGCGACCGCCGCGGAGGGCGCCGCGGCCCCGCGGCTCAGCGTCCTGTCGTACAACGTGTTCCTGATGAGCAAGAACCTGTACCCGAACTGGGGTCAGGACCACCGGGCCGCCGAGATCCCCAAGGCCTCCTTCTACCAGGGGCACGACGTGGTCGTGCTCCAGGAGGCCTTCGACAACTCCGCGTCGGACGCGCTGAAGGCCAACTCGGCCGCCAAGTACCCTTACCAGACGCCCGTCGTGGGTCGCAGCAAGAGCGGCTGGGACGCCACCGGCGGCGCCTACTCGGCGACGACGCCGGAGGACGGCGGCGTCACCGTCCTGAGCAAGTGGCCGATCGTCCGCAAGGAGCAGGTGGTCTACAAGGACGCCTGCGGCGCCGACTGGTGGTCCAACAAGGGCTTCGCCTACGTCGTGCTGAACGTGAACGGCGCCAAGGTGCACGTGGTCGGCACGCACGCCCAGTCCACCGACCCGGGTTGCGGCGCGGGCGAGGCGGCGCAGATGCGCAGCCGCCAGTTCAAGGCGATCGACGCCTTCCTCGACGCGAAGAACATCCCGGCGGCCGAACAGGTCATCGTCGCGGGCGACATGAACGTCGACTCGCGGACCCCGGAGTACGCCTCCATGCTGGCCGACGCCGACCTGGCCGGCGCGGACACCCGCACGGGGCACACGTACTCCTTCGACACGGCGCTCAACTCGATCGCGCGGTACCGCTACCCGACGGACCCGCGCGAGGACCTGGACCACGTCCTCCACCGCAAGGGCAACGCCCGCCCGGCGGGCTGGGAGAACAACGTCGTCAAGGAGCAGTCGACGCCGTGGACGGTCTCCAGCTGGGGCACCTCCTACACGTACGACAACCTTTCCGACCACTACCCGGTCATCGGCCGCTGACCACCCCGCCCCCGTACGGGGGCGGGCACCGCGTCGCCCCCACGGCGCCCCCTTCTCGACGGGGTGGGGCGCTTTCGTGCGTTCCGGGCCCGGCCGGCTATCCGCGATGCTCCTCAATGGCATCCAGCGCAACGGCCCACGGGAAGGACTTCTTCTCGCCGGGAGCGTTCGGCTCGAACCCATCGGGGCCGAATAGCACTTGAACTCCTGCCTCACGCAGCGTCTTCAGCGACGGTTCAAACTGCGGGTGCTGGGCGTACGCACTGTTCACGCACGGCATGGCCGTGAGCGGGATCCTCTTGCCAATCGCTTCGGCGACGAACCCCACGAGCCACGTCCCCGTGATGCCGAGAGCCCACGAGTTAATGGTGTTCATCGTGGCCGGAGCGACGAGTACCGCGTCGGCCGGCGGCCACACGTCCGGGTGACCGGGCCGCTTGTACCGCGAGCGGACCGGGCGCCCGGTCAACGTCGCCAACGCGTCGATGTCGTCCTCCAGCCACTCGGCGGCAGCCGGTGTCAGCCCAAGGCAGACGTCCCAGCCGCGGGCCTGCGCCTCCTCGACCACTTCGGCGATGCCGAAGACGGGCGGGGCCGCCGAGCAGAGCAGGTACAAGGTCCTCGTCGTCATGCGCCCGACCCTACGCAACCGCTTCCGATTCGGGTGGAGTCGGGGCGATCGGCGGTACCGTCCTTGATGACGAGTCCTGGACGGAGACCAGTGTGCCTCTACCTGACGATGACTACACCGGGTCCCGGATCCGCGAGCAGCGGCGACTGCACCACCTGACGCAGCGACAGCTGGCCGACCGGATCCCGTACAGCCTCAGCCTCCTGAATCAGGTCGAGTGCGGTGCCCGCCGCGCCTCGGCTGGTCTCGTGGCAGCCGTGGCTCAGGCCATCGGGGTGAACGCGTCCGATCTGGTAGGACCCCCCGCTGTGACGTCGCTGCCGCCTGACCGCCTGGTCGCGCTGGTCGCCCCCATCCGCGAAGCCCTCGACCGATTCGACCTCGGCCCGAACGCCGACCTCCCCGCAGTCCGCCCGGTGCGCGAGCTGGCGACTGCGGCGGACGCGCTGTGCCGGCAGGTTCGTGCCACCAACTTGCGCGCTGCTGCCCGCGCCCTGCCCGCTCTGGTCCTGGAGCTGACGCACACCGTCTACGCCGCGCCGTCGACGGAGGCCTGGCGGGCCCTGGCCTCCGCCTACCGGACCGCGCACGACGTCGCCCTGAAATTGGATCATCCCGACCTTGCTCGTGTCGCCCTCGACCGGATGGGCTGGGCCGCCGGCCATGCCTCGGACCCGTGTGTCGAGGCCGTCCAGCGGTACAAGCGGGCCACCCTGTGGCGGTGCTCGACAAGCACGCACCTCATCATCGCGGGTCAAGCTCTGCTGGAGGGGCGGTCGACCCGCGAGGCCCTTGCGGTCACCGGGCAGCTGCACTTGGGCCTCGCCACCGTGGCCGCCAAGGACGGCGACGCGGCCGCAGTGGAGTCACACCTGGAAGCCGCCCGGGTTCTGGCCGGCCGCGTAGGCGGCGAGGCCGGAGACGTGCACTGGCTGTCGTTCGGGGCGATGAACGTGCGGCTGCACGAGCTGGGCGCGTCCATCGCCATGAGGCAGTTCGACACGGCCCTCGGGCAGGCGCGGGCGCTGACCGTGCCGGACGCGATGCTGACGTCCCGACGAGCCCGCTACATGGTGGATCGAGCGCTCGTGGAGATGGAGGCCGGCTCGCCGAAGGCGTCATTGCGGTACCTGGCGCAGGCCCGCCGTGTGGCGCCGGAGCAGACTCGGCACCTGCCGGGCACGCGGACCACGATCCGTGGGCTGGTGCACATGTCGAGGCGGGCGCCGGACGGTCTGGGCGGCATGGCCCGCTGGATCGGGCTCTAACGCTTGCAGGCACTCACAATTCTGTGAGCGTTCACGGCTTCCCGGGCCGTCAGGCTGGTGTCACCATCCGCTGACGACGCTGGGGAGCCGGACAGATGGCCGAGGTGTACGAGTACGTCGAGCACGCCCTCCTGCGCAAACGGGTCCGTGACATCGCGTCCGGTGTCGAGGGCGTGTTGATGGCTGTCGTCCACGAGAACGTGTCGGACACCGGCGTCGATCGGTGGGTGGACCTGGCGTACGTTCGACCCGCGTCCGGCCGCGAGTTCTCGACCGTCGTCTCGAACGTGGAGCCGGCGTGACCGCGGGCCGGATCTGCGCACGCTGCCAACGCGCCCTTGACAGCGACTTCGAGACTGTCGTCGTCACTCGCCATCCGGCGCCCGGCCGGACATCATCCTGCACCGGAAGTCCGACCCGGCCTGCCGGCCGGTCACCGCGGCCGAACGCGAGCGCGGCCACTGAACTCCCGGTCACCGGTGCTCCGCCGTCACCGGCGGCCGGGTTCCCCACTCCTGCACTGTCCTGCACACGTCCAAGGGAGACGCATGTCCACGCCCGTACCTCCCCTCTGCCGGACCAGCCCGGACACCCCCGCCCCCATGAGCACTGGAGGCACCATGCCCCTCACCGTTCGGGACCCCCGCACCCTCATCACCCGCGCCGAGTTCGAGGCCGTCGCCGCGACGGTCGGCAGCAACAACCCGGACATCGCGCAGGCAGACGCGGAACGCATCACCTTGGAAGCCATCAAATTCGTCGCGGCCGCAGCCCGGTTCCCAGGGGGCATGCGGCCGTCCCGGACCGTGGACGAGGGATGGCACGCGCTCATCCTGCACACCAGGATCTACGCGAAGCTGTGTCACGACCTCGGCCGCTTCGTACACCACATGCCGGAGCCGCCCGACCACACCCGGCACAACCCGGGCGCCCTCGACCGTACGCAACGGCGCATCACCAAGGCCGGTTTCGCTACCGACGCCGCACTCTGGCGGGGACCACTCACGGGCATGCCGGTCGCGGCGCAGTGCGAGCACTCCAGCAACTGCGGCGATACGGACTGCTCCGGCAACTGCCGCGACGACCACCCGAACTGAGCTACGCTGACCGGTCATGACCTCGTGGGAGAGCCCTGATCACGGACCGCTCATCAACCACCTCCGGGAGCTGCGCCGCAAGGGCAACGTTCCGCGTCGCCGCACTGAGATGAGAGGGTGCGTCGCGTGCCGCGGCATCCGGCGCACGATCCTCGTCGACGGTGAGCAGCAGGTCGTGTACAGCGAGCCGTGCCTGGCGTGCCAGGGCGGTGGCTCCACCGAGAAGGCTCACACCCCAGCCTGACGCTCCGCCCGCCCCGACCGACCGGCAGTCCCCCCGCCGGCCGGTCGGGGCGTTGCCTCCCCCAGAGTCGCGTACCCCTGAGTGCCCCCTTGGGGAGTGGAAGACGTCGGGCCCCGACCCGGTGATCGGCCGCCGGCCGGCCGCACCCGTACGGGTGCCCGCCCGGGAGCGGGCACCCCCGGCGGTCAGCCGGCGGACTTGGAGCGCTGCCATTCCTCGGCGTAGTCGTTGAAGATCGCCCGCAGGTGGTGGCCGATCTTCAGGTAGTCGAGGTCGTCGAGGTTGGCCAGGGAGACCCGGACCGACCATTGGGGACCGTCGAACCCGCCGCCGTTGAGGAGGACGACGGAGGTCTGTTCGGCGAGTCGGAAGAGCGGGTCGACCGGTTCGTAGTTCTTCTCCAGGAAGTCGGCGAAGTCCTTGCCGTGGACCCGTTCGGCCTCGGCGAGCAGGTCCAGCTCGATGTAGTAGCCGGCCCGCTTGTCGTCCTCGCTGATCTTCATCTGGGCGCCCTCCAGGAGGAGGTCGAGGCGTCGGTGGACGATCTGTCGGATGCGGGCCTTGTAGGCCTGGCCCTCGTCGAGCATGTCGAAGAGGGAGAAGAGCACCATCATCGTCTGCTGCGGCAGCGACAGGCCGGCGGTGTGGTTGAGGGCGACGGACCGGGAGTCGGCGACCAACCGGTCGATGAAGCGGATGGAGCCCGGGTCCAGGGTCAGGGTCCCGTACCGCTTGGCGAGGCGGTCCTTCCGGTCCTGGGGGAACGCCGCGATCATCTCGTCGATGACGTTGTCGTCGTGCAGGCCGATGACTCCGAGGCGCCAGCCCGTGCAGCCGTAGTGCTTGGAGTACGAGTACACGAGCAGCGTGTTGCGCGGGAGTTCGGCCGCGAGGGAGCGGAAGCCGGGTACGAAGGTGCCGTAGACGTCGTCGGTGACGATCAGCAGGTTGGGGTTGGGGCCGGCCACGATCTCCTTGATCTGGTCGGTGACCCGGTCGCTGAGCGCGAGGGACGGCGGGTTGCTCGGGTTGACCAGGCAGACGAGTTTGACGGACGGGTCGGCGAGCTTGGCGATTTCCTCCTCCGGGTAGCGCCACTGGCGCACCCCGGTCTCGGCGAACAGGCTCGCGGAGACGTTGACCACGTCGAACTCGAAGGTGTCGAGTTCGGGGATCTCGATGTACGGGGTGAACACCGGGGTCAGCAGGGCGATCCTGTCGCCCTTGTGGAGGATCCCGTTCTTCATCAGGGAGTCGAAGATGTAGCACATGGCTGCCGTACCGCCCTCGGTCGCGAAGAGCGAGAGGGTGTCGTGCGGCGGGCGCTCGTCGAACATCTCGTCGGAGACGTAGCCGCGGACGATGTGCTCGGCGTGGGTCAGCATCCGGTCCGGGACCGGGTAGTTGTCGCCGGTGATCGCGTCGGTCAGCTCGTGGATGAACGCGTCCTTGTCGAACGGCCAGCGCGTGAGGGCGTACTGGACGCAGGCGGACAGCATCTCGACGCCGGGGAGTTCGGGGTGACGGCGCACCCAGGACTCGAAGCGACCGCCGATGCCCTTCTTCTCCGGCATCCCGCCGAGGTTGTCGGCGGTCCAGACCCGACGGGACTCGTCGAGGGCGAAGTAGCCGAGCGCGTAGAACGCCTCGCGCGGTCCGGTGGCGATCCAGTTGGGGTTGCCGCGGCCCGCGTTGAGCATGGCGCGGGCGGTGGTCTCCTTCTGGCCGGGCTTGCCCTCCTGGGCCGCCGTGGCCAGTTGGATGAACTTGTCCTTGAGCTCGAAGGGGCTGAGCTGGGCGAAGGACTGGATCTCCTCGCGGCTGAAGCTGGTCTCCGGCACGGTGGTTCCTTACGTAGGCGGTGCGGCTCTGACGGCGGTACGGGTCGGACGGCGGTACGGGTCGGACGGCGCGTCGGTCGGACGGCGCGCGGGCCGGTGCGGGGTCAGTGGTGGAGGAGGACGATGACGGCGCCCCAGATGGTCAGCAGCACATTGCTGATGGCGTAGGGGATCGTGTAGCCGAGCACCGGCACCTGGGACTTGGACTGTTCGACCACGGCGCCGATCGCGGCCGTGGTGGTCTGGCCGCCCGCGAGGACCCCCATCAGGATCGGGAAGCGGATCTTCTGGATGTGGTGGCCGACGAGGAAGCCCACGAGCAGCGGGATCAGCGTGGCGACGGCCCCGAAGATCAGCAGGCCCCAGCCGGCCAGGGCCAGTCCGCTGGTGAAGCTGGGCCCGGCGTTGATGCCGACGACCGCGACGAAGAGGCAGAGTCCGAAGGTGTCCATGAACCACTGGGCTCCGGGCGGGACGTTCCCGTACGTCGGGTACTTGCCCCGGATCCAGCCGAACACCAGGCCCATGATCAGTGCGCCGCCCGAGGTGGACAGGGAGATCGGTACGCCGCCGGCCGTGAGGGCGGGGATGCCGAGGCAGCCGCCGAGGAAGATGCCGAGGCCCACCCAGATCATGTCGGTGGCGAAGCTCGTCGGAACCGGTTTGCCGAGGGCGGCGCCGGCCGGGTCCACGAGGCGCTTCGGCCCCGAAAGGATCACCGTGTCACCGCGCTCGACGGGGGTGCTGAGCCGGTAGGGGAACTCGGCGCCCGCCCGGTACAGCTTGTCGATGTACACGCCGACCATGAACGGTTCGGCACGCAGTTCGGCGATGGTCCGGCCCAACTGGGCCTTCTCGGAGACCACCACGTGCAGGGTCTCGGTCTGGTAGCCCAACAGCTCGACGTCGTCGGTCTCGGGGCCGATGTGGCTGCGCGCGTCGAACGCCACCAGGGAGTCGCGCAGGGCGGAGACCGCCACCACGTCGCCCTCGCGCAGGGCGGTCCGCTGGGTGTGGTCGATGATCGCGCCGTCGCGGCGGATCCGGGTGAGGTAGATGCGGCGGCCGAGCGCCTTCTGCTGCTGCTCGAAGTCCTCGATGGTGCGACCCACCAGGTCCGGCATGACCATGGTGTAGGCGCGCAGGACGACCTCGTAGTACCCCTCGTGCAGGTCCGGGTCGTCGGCGGGCGCGTCCATCTCGACGGCGAGCCTGGCGCTCTCGGCGGCCAGGTCCCGGCGGTAGATCCGGGGCAGGATCGAGGCCAGCAGGATCGCGCAGAGGATGGTGCCGAGCGGGTAGGTGACCGCGTAGCCGACGGCGACGAGGTTCTCCTGCTCCTTGACCTGGTCGGCCGACAGGCCCGGCAGGTTGCCGATGGCGTCCTGTGCGACACCGATGACGGCGGACTGGGTCAGCGCCCCGCCGAGCAGGCCGGCGCTGAGGCCCGGCCCGTAACCGAGGAAGGAGGCGAACCCCCAGCAGACCAGCAGGCCGGTCACGCAGACGATGACGGCGTTGATGACCTGGGGCAGGCCGTCCTTCTTCAGGCCCCGGAAGAACTGGGGACCGACCTTGTAGCCGAGTGCGAAGAGGAACATCGTGAAGAAGAGGTTCTTCACGGTCCCGTCGATGGTGATCTTGAATTGCGCTCCGAACACCAGGCCCACGATCAGGCAGCCCGTCACGGCGCCCAGGGCGATCGCCTTGTAGCGGAGCTTGCCGGCGAGGAACCCGACGGCCACCGTGAGGAAGACGAGCAGCTCGGGGTGGGGCTGGAAGATGTTCCGGTTCAAGAAATCGATCATGTGGGTGCCATCCGTTGGTGTACGGGGCTCAGGCGCCGAGGATCCCGACGAGGATCGGACCGGTCAGGGGCAGCAGGAAGTTGGACAGGGCGTAGGTGATCGTGTAGCCGAGCATCGGTACGGAGCTCTGCGCCACCTGGGTGACGGAGGTGATGGCCGGGGTGGAGCACTGCTGGCCCGCGATCGCTCCGATCAGCAGAGGTGGCTCGATCTTCAGGAGCTTGCGGCCGATGACGAGCGAGAGCGTGGCCGGTACGAGGACCATGGCGATCCCGGCGAAGGGCAGCAGCGCCCCGTACTCCTTGAGCAGCGGCCAGGCCTGCGGGCCGGAGGTCAGGCCGGTGCAGGCGATGAACACCGCGAGGCCCATGTCCTTGATGGTGGTCGCGGCCTGGGGAGGGAACGCGCCGAAGGTCTGGCGGCGGGACCGGAACCAGCCGAAGAGCAGTCCGGAGACCAGGCAGCCGCCGCCGGTGCCCAGCGAGAGCGGGACGCCCCCGAAGCGGACGACGACCTGACCGAGGAGGGAGCCGGCGGCGATGCCGAGTCCGAGGTAGACGAAGTCGGTGGAGTCGTTCTTCGCGACGGTCCCGATCTTCGCGACGATCTTGTTCAGGCCGGAGCGGGCACCGACGAGGGTGACGACGTCGCCGCGTTCGATGACCGTCTCGGGGGTGGCGGGCAGGTTCTGGTCGCCGCGGAGCACGTCGGTGACGTACACGCCGCTGCGGGAGAACTCGGGGTGCTCGTGGACGATCCGGTCGATGGTCTTGCCGGACACGGAACGGTCGGTCACCGCGATCTGGCTGGTGACGAGCGGGGTGTCCACGCCCGGGATGCCGGGGGTCTCCGGGCCGATGGCGCGGCCCGCCTCGATGGTGTTCGAGCGGCGGCCGACGATCAGGACCAGGTCGGAGAGGGTGAGCGCGAGGTCCGGTGCCGGGGTCAGCGTCCTGGAGCCCCGTTTGACGGCCTCCACGGTGACCCGGCCGCCGAAGCCGGCCTCCAGGTCGCCGACCGTGCGGCCGTCGGCGGTCGTGACCAGGTAGGTCCGGCCGACCAGGCCGGGCAGGGCCTCCCGCTCGTCGCTCTCCAGGGCAGCCCCGCCCCCGCGCATCCGCTCCCACAGCTCGCGGGAGGCGTCGCGCAGGTTGACGCGCAGCAGCATCGGCATGATCTGGCTGGTGTAGATCACGATGGTGACCAGGCCGAAGAGGTAGCAGACCGTGTAGGCGGTGGCCACGTGGCCCTGGTAGGTGGTGATCTGCTCCGCGGTCAGGCCGGGCAGTTTGGCGATGGCCTCGGTGGCGGTGCCGACGACGGCCGATTCGGTGGCGGCGCCGGCCAGGATGCCGGAGGCGGTGCCGACGTCCAGGTCGAAGGCCTTCGCCAGCAGGTAGGCGAGGCCGAGGACGCAGACCAGCTCGATGAGGCAGAGCGCGAAGAAGCGCATGCTCTTGCGGTTGAGGTTGGCGAAGAACTGCGGGCCCGCCAGGTAGCCGAGGGCGAAGATGAACAGGGCGAAGAAGATCGTCTTGACGTCGGCGGAGATCTCGATGTGGGCCCAGGCGCCCAGCAGCAGCGAGACGATCAGCGTGCCGCAGATGCCGCCGAGCGTGATCGGGCCGACCCGCAGCTTGCCCAGGAGGTAGCCGGCCGCCAGGCACAGGAACAGGGCCAGTTCGGGATGGTCACGCAGCACTCCCACGGACGGTCACCCCGTCCCGATGGGCGGGCCCGGGGGCCCGGGAGAACGTGTCGACATTACCCCACGGTCGCCCGGTGGGCGGGGGCCCGCCCACCGGGTGGGCCGTCCGGGCTACGGCGTCTCGTACAGCCCCTCGATCAGGGCTCCGTACTTCTCCCGGACGACACGGCGGCGCAGCTTCAGCGAGGGCGTCAGCTCACCGGACTCCGGCCCCCATTCCGCGGCGAGCAGCCGGAACCGTTTGATCTGCTCGGTGCGGTTGAGGCGGGCGTTGGCGGCCTCAACGGCGCGGGCGACCTCGTCCAGGACGGCCGGGTGGGCGGCGAGCGCGTCGAGGGAAGGGGCGTCGATCCCGCGGGCGGCGGCCCAGCCCGGCGCCAGTTCGGGGTCGAGGACCAGCAGGGCGACGAGGTAGGAGCGGCCGTCGCCGTGCACCAGGGCCTGGCCGATCAGCGGATGCTCCTTGACGGTGTTCTCCACCAGGGCCGGGGACACGTTCTTCCCGTTCGAGGTGATGATCAGTTCCTTCTTGCGGTCGGTCAGCCACAGGAAGCCGTCCGCGTCGATCCGGCCGATGTCCCCGGTCGGGAACCAGCCGTCGGCGTCGGACGCGTCCTCCACCGATCCGTCGGGCCGCAGGTAGCCGGCGAAGACGGTCTCGCCCCGGGTGAGGATCTCCCCGTCCTCGGCGACACGCAGTTCCAGCCCCTCGATGGGACGGCCCACCGAGCCCAGCCGGAAGTCGTCGGGGCTGTTGACGGTGCACACGCCGGAAGTCTCGGTCAGCCCCCAGGCGTCCATGATGGTGATCCCCCAGCCCGCCCAGAAACGCACCACGTCGATCGGCATCGGCGCGGTGGCGCTGGCCGTCCACACGAGCCGGTCCAGCCCGGCCAGGCGCAGCAGCGGTTCCAGGACCCGCTCGCGCGCCTCGGCGTACGAGGCTTCGAGCGCGGCCGGCGCGTCCTCCCCGCGTTCGCGGTGGCCGGCCCGCGCCCGGGCCAGGTCCCCCGCCTCGTCGATGGCCCGCTGCTGCTCCTGCGGCAGTTGGGCGAGGACGGCCCGGACTCCGGCGGCGAGCTTCTCCCACACCCGGGGCACCCCGAAGAACTGCACGGGGTGCAGTTCGCGGACGGCGGCCGCCACGGCGGTGGGGTCGCCGACGAGCCGGACGTGGGCGGCGCGCAGCAGCGGCAGGTAGATGCCGAGGATCCGCTCCGCGATGTGCGCGAACGGCAGGTAGCAGATGTGCTCGGCGTGCTCCGGCAGGTCCGTGTTCCGGTCGAGGCGGACGGCCTGGAGCATGATGTTGCGGTGGGTCAGGCGTACGCCCTTGGGGTCCCCGGTGGTGCCGGAGGTGTAGACGACGGTCAACGGGTCCTCGGGGCGGGTCTCCCGCCAGGCCTTCTCGAAGGCGTCGGCGCTGTGCAGGCGGGCGCCGCTCGCGTGCAGCGATCCGTAGGTGCGGTGCGGGCCCGCCTGGGCGGCCTCGGCGACCACGAGGCGTTCCAGGGGGACGGAGGCGTCGGCCAGCAGCGGTTCCCACCGGGCGAGTTCGCGTGCGCCCTCGACGACGGCCAGCCGGGCCCGGCTGTGGCGGGCGATGTGGGCTATCTGTTCGGGTGCGGAGGTTCCGTACACGGTGACGGGCACGGCGCCGAGGTGGACGAGGGCGAGGTCGGTGAGCCAGTGCTCGGGCCGGTTGCCCATCATCAGCAGCACGTGTTCGCCGCGCTCGACGCCGAGGGCGGCGTACCCGGAGGCGAGGACGGCGACCTTGCGGCGGACCTCGCTCCAGGTGAGGGTCCGCCACTGCGTGCCCTCGCGCCAGGACAGCGCGGCGAGGGAGCCGTGATCGGCGGCGTTGCGTGCGAGCAGGGCGGGGAGGGTGATCTCCCCGGGTTGTCCGGGCAGTCGCAGGTTCGTGGTCATGGGCAGCTCCTGGCCGTTTCACATCGTTGGTGCGACAGCAATACTGTTGAACCCAAGCTGTGGAGCAGAGAGCGAGGCGCAGACGATGGCCGACCGGGCAACCGAGCCGATGCTCACCGTCGACGAGCTGGCGTCGAAGGCCGGCGTCACCGTCCGCACCGTACGGTTCTACAGCACGCGCGGGCTTTTGCCCCCTCCCGTGATCGGACCCCGTCGGGTGGGGCACTACGGCCCGGAGCACGTGTCCCGGCTGGCGCTGATCGAGGAGTTGCAGCACCAGGGCATGACCCTGTCCGCGATCCAGCGCTACCTGGACGCACTGCCCGACGACCTGAGCGCGCACGACCTGGCCATCCACCGGGCCTTGGTGGCCACCTGGGCCCCGGACGCGGCCGAGGAGGTGTCGCGCGGCGAGCTGGAGCGTCGGGCCGGCCGGGACCTGACGGACGGTGACCTGCGCCGGCTGGCCGCGATGAACGTGGTGGCCGCCTCGGGCGACGGGTTCCGCGTCGATCCGGGCCTGTTGCGGCTGGGGGTGGCGCTCCTCGACGTGCCGATCGCCCACGAGACGATCCTGGTGGCCCGGACGTTGCTGCTGGAGCACGCGCGGACGGCGGCGCACCAGCTGACGACGCTGTTCCGCGACGAGGTGTGGGGGCCGTTCACCGAGGGCGAGAGCGATCCCGAGCGGGTGGAGTCGATGAAGGCGCTGTCCGCGCACATGCAGCCGATGGTCGTGCAGGCGTTGGTGACGGCCTTCCAACGGTCCCTGAAGGAGGAGCTGCGCGCGGCGTTCGCCCCCGGGTCGGACTGAGGACAAGGCCCTCGCGCGGACCCGGTGGCCCGAGTAGTTTCGCGATCATGGCAGTCATCCACCACACCACACTGACCCCGACCAAGGTCGAACTCCTCGCCGCCTGGCTCCCGACGCGGCCCTGGTACCGGGGCGCCGCGGTCGCCCCGGAGCTCGCCAGGGCGGGCGGGTTCCGGCTCGACGACCCCGAGGGCGAGGTCGGCATCGAGTTCCTGGTCGTCACGGACGGCGCCGACGGCGCCGCGCCGGCCTACCTGACGCCGCTCACCTACCGCGGAGCCCCGCTCGACGGCGGGGAAGCGGGCCTGATCGGGACGTTGGAGCACGGCGTGCTCGGCAAGCGCTGGGTCTACGACGGGGCCCACGATCCCGTGCTGGTCGCCCAGTTGTTCGCACTGTTGGCGGGCCGCGTCGAGGCGCAGGCGCAGAGCGAGAGCGACTCCCCCGACCCGACGGTGGAGGTGCGCACCGTCGCCGCCGTCCCCGCCGCGCCGGCGCGGGTGACGGAGAGCGCCGACGCCACCGTCCTCGCGGCGGCGCAGGGGGCGCCGGTGACCCTGACCCTGAGCCGGGTGCTGCGTCCGGGGGCCGCCTCCGGGGAGGACGTGCGCGGGCAGGTACTGGCCCGCTGGTCCGCCCCGGACGGCGGCGAGCGGCGCGGCGCCTTCGCGGTGCTGCGCGACGCCCGGTAGGCCGCCTCCTGCCGGGCCCGCGACGCCCGGCAGGATCCGAGGAGACGACCTGGGCCGGCCCGCCGGCGGCCGTCCCGGTCCCGGGGTCGGGACGGGGACGGCCGTGCGCGCCGGCGGCGCTCAGTCGGCGTACGTCTCGCCGCGTTCGGCCTTCGCCACGAGGGAGGCGGGCGGGGTGAAGCGCTCGCCGTACTTCTCGGCGAGTTCGCGGGCGCGGGCGACGAAGCCGGGCAGGCCGCCCTCGTAGCCGTTGACGTACTGGATCACGCCGCCGGTCCAGGCGGGGAAGCCGATGCCCATGATGGAGCCGATGTTGGCGTCGGCGATCGAGGTGAGCACGCCCTCGTCGAGGCAGCGGACGGTGTCCAGGGCCTCGGAGAACAGCATCCGCTCCTTCATGTCCTCGAAGGGGATCTCGTACCCGTCCTTGGTGAAGTGCTCGCGCAGGCCGGGCCAGATGCGGGCGCGCTTGCCGGCGTCGTCGTACTCGTAGAAGCCCGCGCCGCCGCTGCGGCCGGGGCGGGAGAACTCGTCGACCATCCGGTCGATGACGGTGTCGGCCGGGTGCTCGGCCCAGGCGCGGCCCTCGGCCTCGAAGGCCTTGCGGGTCTCGTTGCGGATCTTGCGCGGGAGGGTGAGGGTGAGCTCGTCCATCAGGGAGAGCACCTTGGCCGGGTAGCCGGCCTGGGCGGCGGCCTGCTCGATCGAGGCGGGCTCGATGCCCTCCCCGACCATCGCGACGCCCTCGTTGATGAACTGGCCGATGACCCGCGAGGTGAAGAAGCCGCGCGAGTCGTTGACGACGATCGGCGTCTTGTTGATCCGGCGGACCAGGTCGAAGGCGCGGGCGATGGCCTCGTCGCCGGTGCGCTCGCCCTTGATGATCTCGACGAGGGGCATCTTGTCGACGGGCGAGAAGAAGTGCAGGCCGATGAAGTCGGCGGGCCGCTTGACGCCTTCGGCGAGTCCGGAGATCGGCAGGGTCGAGGTGTTGGAGCAGAGCAGCGCGTCGGGCGCGATGACGTCCTGGATCTCCTGGAACACCTTGTGCTTGAGGGAGGTGTCCTCGAAGACGGCCTCGATCACGGCGTCGCAGCCGGCCAGGTCGGCGGGGTCCGCGGTGGGGGTGATCCGGGCGAGGAGTTCGGCGCGCTCGGCCTCGGTGGTGCGGCCCCGCGAGAGCGCCTTGTCGAGGAGCTTCTCGGAGTACGCCTTGCCCTTGGCGGCGGCCTCCGGGGTGACGTCCTTGAGCACCACGTCGATGCCCGCGCGGGCGCAGGAGTAGGCGATGCCGGCGCCCATCATGCCCGCGCCGAGGACGGCGACCTTACGGACCTCGCGGGGCTCGACGCCGTCGGGGCGGCTACGGCCGGCGTTGACGGCCTGGAGGTCGAAGAAGAACGCCTGGATCATGTTCTTGGCGGTCTGCCCGGTGACCAGCTCGGTGAAGTAGCGGGCCTCGATGGTCAGCGCGGTCTCGAAGTCCACCTGGGAGCCTTCGACGGCGCAGGCCAGGATGTTGCGCGGCGCCGGGTACGGGGCGCCGTTCAGCTGCTTCTTCAGGTTGGCGGGGAAGGCCGGGAGGTTGGCGGCGAACCGCGGGTTGGACGGGGTGCCGCCGGGGATCCTGTAGCCGGGGACGTCCCACGGCTGCTGCGACTGCGGGTTGGCGTCGATGAAGGCGCGGGCCTTGGCCAGCATCTCCTCGCGGTCGGCGGCCAGTTCGTGGACCAGCCCGTTCTCCAGGGCCCGGGCCGGGTTGTACTGGGTGCCCTGGAGCAGGACCTTGAGCAGCGCGTCGGCGATGCCCATGAGGCGGACGGTACGGGTGACGCCGCCGCCGGCGGGCAGCAGGCCGAGGGTGACCTCGGGCAGACCGATCCTGGAGCCGGGCGCGTCGAGCGCGACGCGGTGGTGGGAGGCGAGGCAGATCTCGTAACCACCGCCGAGGGCCGCTCCGTTGATCGCGGCGACGACGGGCTTGCCCAGGGTTTCGATGCGGCGCAGCGAGCGCTTGATCTCGGTGCCGGTGTCGAAGGCGAGCCGTGCGTCCTCGGGCCGCAGCCGGATCATGTCCTTGAGGTCGCCGCCCGCGAAGAAGGTCTTCTTCGCGGAGGTGTAGATGATGCCGCGGATGGAGTCCTTCTCGGCCTCGGCGCGGTCGGCGATCGCGGCGATGGAGTCCTTGAAGGCCTGGTTCATGGTGTTGGCGGACTGGTCGGGGTCGTCGAGGATCAGGGTGACGACGCCGGTCTCGTCCTGTTCCCAGCGGATCGTGGTGGACTCGCTCATGGTCACTGCTTTCGTTTCGGGAGGTCCGGGGGGCGTGGGTACAGGACGGGTCAGAGGCGTTCGACGATGGTGGCGACGCCCATGCCGCCGCCGACGCACAGGGTGACGAGCCCGTAGCGCTTGTCCTGGCGCTCCAGTTCGTCGATGACCGTGCCGAGGATCATCGCGCCCGTCGCGCCCAGCGGGTGGCCGAGCGCGATGGCGCCGCCGTTGACGTTGACCTTGTCGAGGGAGACGCCCATGTCCGCGACGAAGCGCAGCACGACGCCGGCGAAGGCCTCGTTGATCTCGATGAGGTCGATGTCGTCGATGGTGAGCCCGGCCTTGGCGAGGGCCTTGCGGGTGGCGGGGGCGGGGCCGGTGAGCATGATGGTGGGCTCCGAGCCGGACACAGCGGCCGACACGATGCGGGCGCGCGGGCTCAGCCCGTTCCTCTCCCCCGCCTCGCGGGAGCCGATGGCGACGAGCGAGGCGCCGTCGACGATGCCGGAGGAGTTGCCGGCGTGGTGGACGTGGTCGATCTTCTCCACCCAGTGGTACTTCTGCAGCGCGACGGCGTCGAAGCCACCGAGGTCGCCGATGTCGGCGAAGGAGGGCTTGAGCTTGGCCAGGCTGTCGGCGGTGGTGCCGGGGCGGATGAACTCGTCGTGGTCGAGGACGACCAGGCCGTTGCGGTCGGTGACCGGGACGACGGACTTCGCGAAGCGTCCTGCCTTGACGGCCGCGGCGGCGCGTTCCTGGGAGAGCGCGGCGTACTCGTCCACGTCGCGGCGGGAGAATCCGCCGATGGTGGCGATCAGGTCGGCTCCGATGCCCTGCGGGACGAAGCCGGTGTCCCAGTTGGTCATCGGATCGGCGAACCAGGCTCCGCCGTCGGAGGCCATCGGGACGCGGGACATGGACTCGACGCCGCCCGCGAGGACCAGGTCCTCCCAGCCGGAGCGGACCTTGGCGGCGGCCGTGTTGACGGCTTCCAGGCCGGAGGCGCAGAAGCGGTTCTCCTGTACGCCCGCCACGGTGTCGGGCAGTCCGGCGGCGATGGCCGCGATCCGGGCGATGTCCGAGCCCTGGTCGCCGACGGGGCCGACGACACCGAGGACGATGTCGTCGATGGTGGCCGGGTCCAGGCCGGGGTTGCGTTCGCGCAGGGCGTGGATGAGGCCGACGACCAGGTCGATCGGCTTGGTCCCGTGCAGGGCGCCGTTGGCCTTGCCGCGGCCGCGCGGGGTGCGGATCGCGTCGTATACGTAAGCTTCGGTGCTCACTGGTCAAGCCTTTCGGAGGTTTCCAAGGGGAGGGTTCAGTCCAGCAGGGAACGACCGATGATCTCCTTCATGATCTCGGTCGTGCCGCCGTAGATGGTCTGGATGCGGCCGTCGGTGAAGGCCCGGGCGACCCGGTATTCGGTCATGTAGCCGTAGCCGCCGTGCAGTTGCAGGCAGCGGTCGGCCACCCGCTTCTGGAGTTCGGTGGCCCACCACTTGGCCATGGAGGCGTGGACGTGGTCCAGTTCGCCGTTGGAGTGGTCGGTGATGCAGCGGTCGAGGAAGGCACGGGTGACGGCGCACTCGGTGGCCATCTCCGCGATCTCGAAGCGGATGTGCTGGAGTTTGGACAAGGGGCGACCGAAGGCCTCCCGCTCCTTCACGTACGTGCGGGTGATCTCCAGCAGGTGTTCGGCGGCGGCGATGCCGGCCATGGCGATGCCCATCCGCTCCTGCGCGAGGTTGGTCATCAGGTGGAGGAAGGCGCCGTTCGGTTCGCCGAGCAGGTTCTCCTTGGGGACGCGGACGTCGTGGAAGAACAACTCGGCGGTGTCCTGGGCCTTCTGGCCGATCTTGTCGAGGTTGCGGCCGCGCTCGAAGCCCTCGGCGCCGCGCTCGACGACCAGCAGGGACAGCCCGTGGGCGCCGCCCTCGGGGGTCGTCCTCGCGACCACGATGACCAGGTCGGCGAGGATGCCGTTGGAAATGAAGGTCTTGGAGCCGTTCAGCAGCCAGTGGTCGCCCCGGTCCTCGGCGGTGGTGCGGATGCCCTGGAGGTCGGAGCCCGCGCCCGGCTCGGTCATGGCGATGGCCGTGACGGTCTCGCCGGAGCAGAAACCGGGCAGCCAGCGGCGCTTCTGCTCCTCGGTGGCCAGCGAGGTCAGGTACGGGCCGATGATGTCGTTGTGCAGTCCGATGGCGAGCCCCGGGGTCCCGGCCCGGGTGAACTCCTCGGCGATCACGGCGGCGTAGCGGAAGTCGGTGTTGCCGCCGCCGCCGTACTCCTCCGGGACCGCCAGTCCCAGCAGCCCCTGACGGCCCGCGGCCAGCCAGGCCTCGCGGCTGACGATGCCGTCCTTCTCCCACTGCTCGTAGTGCGGCAGCACCTCCTTGGCCAGGAAGGTGCGGACGGTCCCGCGGAACGCTTCGTGGTCGGCGTCGAAGATCCGGCGCTTCATCAGGGGGCCTCCTAGAGCCAGTTCTTGACGGTTTCGATCAGACGGGCCGGCTCCGGGCCGACGGGGGTGACGTTGAGCATGGTGACGCCCGCCTCACGGAAGGCCTCGATCCGGTCGCGCACGTAGCCCTCGGGTCCGCACAGGGTCATGAGCTCGCAGAACTCGTCCGGGACGGCTGCGGCCGCGTCGCGCTTGCGGCCCGACAGGTACAGCTCCTGGATCCTGCGGGCCTCGTCGCCGTACCCGTAGGCGACGGCGAGGTCGTTGTAGAAGTTCTTGCCGGGCGCGCCCATGCCCCCGACGTACAGGGCGATCTGCGGGCGGGCGAGGTCCCGCGCGGCGGCGGCGTCCTCGCCGATGGCCAGCAGGCCTCCCGCCACGGTTTCCAGCGGGCCGAGCTCCGGCGCCCGCCGGGCCGTGCCCTCGGCGAGCGGGCCGCCCCAGACCGACGCGGCCTTCTCCGGGACGAAGAGGGTCGGCAGCCAGCCGTCGGCGATCTCGGCGGTCATCGCCACGTTGGCCGGGCCGAGCGAGGCGACGTACACGGGGATCCGGTCACGGACGGGCCGGGTCAGGATCTTCAGCGGCTTGCCGTGCCGGCCGCCCTTCTCGGGCGGCAGCGGCATGTCGGTGATGCCGTGGTGGTCGATGGTCTCGCGGCGCCAGATCCGCCGGCACAGCTCGACGGTCTCCCGGGTCCGGCCGAGCGGCCGGTCGTACGTCCTGCCGTGCCAGCCCTCCACCACCTGCGGGCCCGACGCCCCGAGGCCGAGCAGGGCCCGGCCGCCGGAGAGGGCGTCGAGGCCGGCGGCCGTCTGGGCGATGAGGGCCGGGGTGCGGGAGTAGACGTTGACGATGGCCGAGCCGATCTTCATCCGCTCGGTCCGCGCCGCCAGGTACCCCATGATCGTCGGGGAGTCGAAGCCCCAGGCCTCGGCGACCCACAGCGCGTCGAGACCGGCCGCCTCCAGCGCGGCGGCCCCGTCGGCGGCCCGCCGCGGATCACCCGCGTAGTCGAGCATCATCGAGAGTTCCATCAGGATTCCTTCCCGAGCAGGCCCGGTACGTCCCAGTCGGCGGCCACCGACCCGGTGTCGGCGCCCGGCCGCGCCGGACCCGAGGTGACGGCGGTGGGGGTGGCGGAGAACCTGGGCGCGGGGGCGGGTTGGGTGATTCCGCCGAAGTCGGTGAAGGTGCCGCGGGCGGCGAGGTGCGGGTGGTGGGGCGCCTCGCGCAGGGACAGCACGGGGGCCACGCAGGCGTCGGTGCCCTCGAAGACCGCGGTCCACTCCGCGCGCGTCCGGGACTTGAAGCGGGCGGCGACCGCCTCGCGCAACTCGCCCCAGCGGGCGAGGTCCTTGCGGGCGGGCGCCCGGTCGCCGAGCCCGAGGAGGCCGACGAAGGTGTCGTAGAACTGCTGCTCCAGCGCGCCGACCGCCATGTGGCCGCCGTCGGAGGTCTCGTAGGTGCCGTAGAAGGGGCAGCCGCCGTCGAGGAGGTTGACCCCGCGCCGGTCCTGCCAGCCGCCCGCGGCGACCATGCCGTGGATCATCGCGGTGAGGTGGGCGGTGCCGTCGACGATAGCGGCGTCCACCACCTGGCCGGCTCCGCCGGGGGTGCGGGCGTGCCGGAGCGCCGCGAGGACGCCGATGACGAGGTAGAGCGAGCCGCCCGCGTAGTCCCCGACCAGGTTGGCGGGTACGGCCGGGGGTTCGTCGGGGCGACCGATCATGCCCAGGGCACCGGTGACGGCGATGTACGCGATGTCGTGCCCGGCGGTGTGGGCGAGCGGCCCCTCCTGGCCCCAACCCGTCATCCGACCGTAGACCAGGGCCGGGTTGCGGGCGTGGCAGTCGGCGGGGCCGACCCCGAGCCGCTCGGCGACCCCGGGGCGGAACCCCTCGATCAGCACGTCGGCGCGCTCGACCAGGTCCAACACCCGGGCGGGGCCCTCGTCGGACTTCAGGTCGATCAGCACGGACCGCTTGTTGCGGTTGGTGACGTCGTACGCCGGGTCGACCGCGAGGCCACCGCCACCGGGCCGGTCCACCCGCACGACGTCCGCGCCCAGGTCGGCCAGCAGCATGGCGGCGAACGGGCCCGGGCCGATGCCCGCCAGTTCGACGACGCGCACGCCCGCGAGCGGGCCGCCGGTGGCGGCCGGACCGCCCCCCGGCCCCGCCTCGGGCTCCGCGATCGGGCCCGCGCCCGGCGTCACGCCCGGTTCCGTTCCTGACCCCGTCACTGCCATCGAGCCCCCAGCGTCCCTGGTGCGAGTGTGTGACACAACCGATGTAACACCAGCGATGCTAGGAACGTGTTCCACTCAGCACAAGAGCAAGCGCTTAGTCGTTTTGGCCTCCGGCCCGTTCCGCGATCCGCGCGTCCAGTTCCTTCACGTGCCGCTTGAGCGCGACCGTCCGGTAGCTCTCCTCCACCCACTCGCACAGCACCTCGGCCGTCGGCGCCCCCTTCTCCCCGAGCGGCACCGAGACCCAGCCGGCCCGACCCAGCCCGTACCCCGTGGGCTCCGCCCCCGGCGCCGTCATCGCGTGACCGTGCAGCGCCTCGTCCTTGAGCTTCACGGACACGCCGGGAGCGCCGGGGCCGTCCGTGTTCCCCAGGAAGACGAAGATCTTCCTGTTGACCTTCACCACCGCGTCCTCGGGGCCCCACGGGTGCTCCTCCACGGCCTCCGGCAGCCCCAGCGCGAACTCCCGCACCGCCTCCCACCTGCGCACCGCAGCCCTCATCGACGCCTCCCACTTACCGCAGGTCACACCTGCTCGTACGGACAGTCGGTTCCCACGCTAGCCTCAGCCACCGATACCAGCTGGGAGGAGCGGTTCATGAACGAGCACGTCCCGAACGACCGTCCACAACGGGCCCACGACGTCGTACTCTTCGGCGCGACCGGCTTCGTGGGAGCCCTGACCGCCGAGTACCTCGCCGCGCACGCCCCGACCGACTGCCGGTGGGCACTCGCGGGGCGCGACCTCGGCAAGCTGGAACGGCTGCGCGAGCGCCTCGCCGCCCTGAATCCGGCCTGCGCGGACCTGCCATTGCTGCGGGCGGACGCCTCCGACGGCCCGGCCCTGCGCGAACTGGCCGCCTCCACCCGGGTGCTGGCCACGACCGTGGGCCCGTACGTCTGGTACGGGGCGGAGCTGGTCGAGGCGTGCGCCGAGGCGGGCACCGACTACGTCGACCTCACCGGCGAGCCGGAGTTCGTCGACCGGATGTACGTGGCCCACGACGCGCGGGCCCGGGAAACGGGGGCGCGGCTGGTGCACGCGTGCGGCTTCGACTCGATCCCCGCCGACCTCGGTGCCTGGTTCACCGTGAACCGTCTGCCGGAGGGCGTGCCGCTGCGGGTGGACGGCTTCGTCCGCTCCAACGCCCTGTTCTCCGGCGGCACCCTGGCCTCCGCGCTGACCGCCCTGGGCCGGGGCCCGCAGACCGTGGCCGCGGCCCGGGCCCGCCGGCTGCACGAGCACCGGCTGCCGGGGCGGCGCGTACGGGGACCCGTGGGCGCGCCCCGGTTCAGTCGGGAGACCGGCTCCTGGGCGTTGCCGCTGCCCACCCTCGACCCGGCGGTCGTGGCCCGGTCGGCGGCGGCGCTGGCCCGGTACGGGCCGGACTTCCGCTACCGGCACTTCGCCGCGGTGCGGCACCTGCCGGTCGCGGTGGGCGGCACGGCCGCCGTGGGCGCGGTGGCGGCGCTGGCGCAGGTCCCGGCGGCCCGCCGGTGGCTGATGGGCCGCTGGGAGCCGGGGAGCGGCCCGGACGCGGAGCGGCGGGCGCGCAGTTGGTTCACCGTCCGCTTCGTCGGGGAGGGCGGGGGGCGGCGGGTGTTCACCGAGGTCTCCGGCGGCGACCCGGGTTACGGGGAGACGGCGAAGATGCTGGCCGAGTCCGCGCTGTGCCTGGCCCACGACGCCCTGCCGGAGGCGGCCGGTCAGCTGACCACCACGGTGGCGATGGGCGACGCCCTGCTGGACCGGCTGCAGAAGGCGGGGATCCGTTTCCGGGTGGCGGCGGAGGACTGAGCCGGCCCGGGCCGGGGGCGCGACACGGGCCGGCCCGTCGGCGGACACGTCGGGCGACCATTCGGCCGGTCCGTCGGGCGGTCCGTCGGGCGGCTGCGGCGGCCGGTTCGGTCCGCCGCTCCGGCCGGCCCGTCAGTCGGTCGCGGCGCGCAGGGCGCGGCGGCACAGCGAGTCGGCGTGCCGGGTGGTCTCCGGGATCCGGAAGCGGGGGCTCAGCGCCAGGGCGTGGGCGCAGGCGTTGTCCAGCGTGACCCGGTGTCCGACGGACACGTAGACGGGCTTGATCCCGTCCTGGGTGCGCAGGGCCCGGCCGACCACGGCTCCGTCCGCCGCCAGCAGCGGGGCGGCCTCGGAGCGGCGGGCGCCCGGCTCCTCGTACGTGAAGGTGAAGGGGTTCTTGGCGACGCCCATGCTGGGCAGCCCGGTGACCACGCCGAGGTGACAGGCGAGTCCGAAGCCCCGTGGATGGGCGAGGCCGTAGCCGTCGCAGACCACGAGGTCGGGGGTGACGGGCAGGGACTCCAGCGCGGCGAGCACGGTGGGCAGTTCACGGAACGCGAGGAGTCCGGGAACGTACGGGAAGCTGACCTGTCCGACGGCGGTGGCCTCGGCCACGACCGCGAGGGTGCCGGCGTCCAGGACGACGGCCGCGGCCGCGACGAGGTCCCGCGCGTCGTCGTATGCGACGTCCACTCCGGCGACCAGGCCCGCGCCGGGTGGCGGGCCGGTCTCGGTGAGCACGACCCGATGGCGCAGTTCGTCCTGTATCGCCCGGGCCTCGGCCTCGTCGGCGGGGGTCTTCACAATCGTCATGATGGTCCGAGAGTAGCCTGGCGATCATGTTCGTCATGGAGCTCACCTACACCGCGCCCGTCGAAGCCGTCGAGGAGCAGATGGACGCGCACATCGCCTGGTTGGACGGCCACTACGCGGCCGGCGTCTTCCTCGCCTCCGGCCGCAAGGTGCCGCGCGACGGCGGCGTCATCCTGGCCGGCGGCGTCTCGCGCGCCGAGATCGAGGAGATCGCGTCCGGGGACCCCTTCGCGGTCTCCGGTGTCTGCGCCTACCGGATCACCGAGTTCCTCGCCACGAGGACCTCGGCGGACCTCGCCACGGTCCGCGAGAACCCGGCGACCTGACCGCCGCCGGGACCCGCGCACCGGGCCGACCCGACCCGCGCGGGCCCGCCCGGTTCCACGCCGGTTCCGACGGCGCGCCCCTCCGCACGGCCGCTGGGTTCTCCGCGGCCCGCCGCCTTGGCAGGGAGGTGTTCACCGGCCCCGCGGCCCCGATCTCACGGACCGGCCCGCGGACGGGGTACGGGCCGTCAGCGCCGCTCCAGTCGGGCCACCCGCCCCTTCTCCCCCGCGGCCCAGCAGCCGCCGTCGGACGCGCAGTCGACGGTGTCGAAGGAGCCGGCGTCGAGCGCCCGCCAGGTGCGGCCCGCGTCGGTGGTGACGTCCGTACCGGTGGGGCCGACCGCGAGGGCGGTGGACCGCCCGTACGGGTACCAGGTGACACCCGACCGGTAGCCGGGCGGCGGCGTCGCGGCCCGGCGCCAGCCGCGACCCCCGTCGGCGGAGCGGGCGGCGGCCTGCGGCGAGGCCTGGTCGGTGCGGTAGTCGCCGCCGACCGCGAGGCCCGTCGTACGGTCGCGGAAGGCGAGGGCGAAGACCCCGCGCGCGGGGTCGCCCGCGGGGACCGTGGCGTCGGCGGCCCGCCAGGTCCGGCCGCGGTCCGCGGAGTGCAGGACGCGGGCCGTCGCACCGCCGCCGGTGGCTAGCCAGACGTCGCGCGGGCCGGAGGAGACCAGGCACTGGCCGCTCGCCGCGAACCCCGCCTCGCCGGGGAGCGCGGCCGGCATTCCGATGTCCGGCAGGACCCGCCAGTTGCGGCCGCCGTCATCGGTGGCCAGGATGCGGAACTTGCCGTCCACCGGGTCGCTCATGGCCAGCCCGTGCCGGGAGTCGAAGAAGGTCAGGCAGTCGTAGAAGGCCCGCGGATCGGGGTTGCGGAAGGCCTCGGTCCAGGTGGCGCCGCCGTCCTCGGTCCGCAGCACCCTGGACGCCTCGCCCTCCCCGATGGACAGGGCGACCGCCCGGCGGGCGTCGAAGGCCTCGATGTCGCGCAGCTCCAGGCCCTCGGCGACGGCCCCGGGCGGCGACACGTCGCGCCAGCTGCGGCCGCCGTCGACCGTGCGCAGCACCACGCCCTTCGATCCGGCGACCCAGGCGGTGCTCCGGTCGACCGCGGCCAGGCCGCGGAATCGGGAGTCCTTGTCGGTGGCCTTCACGGACCACCCGAGGTCCCGTAGGCCCGGTCCGGCGGACGCCGGGGCGCCGGTGTCCGCCTGTACCGGAGCGGCCACCGCCCCCACCAAGAGGGCTGCCGCGCACATGCCAACTCCCAGAAGTCTCATGGCGCCGGAAGCTAACGCACCCCGCGATCTCCGTCCAGGGCGCATCACTGGGCCGTCCGTGGCACCTCCGGGCGGCCTTGGTCCCGTGGAGTGAGCGGGAACCGGACGTAATCCGGGCGCCCGGGATCAGGGAGCCCGGCCGCCGATCCTTGGCCCACCGTCCACGTGCCGTCACTCTGTGCGATCACACGGGCGAGATCCGGCCAATCGGTGACACAGCTCACGTCATCCCGCATGCACGGATGTGCCGATTCCGGCGTCTATCCGGTTGCCGGACTCCACCCCACAGGCCGGCAGCAGATCCGCCGCAAGGGAGCGAGCCTTGATCACTGTCATCGAGCAGGCCGTGCAGGCCCGACTGATCGCCACCGCGCCGAAGGTCGAGACCGTGCCCGTCACCCTCTGCTACGACCGGGCTGATCCCTTCGCCGTCCGCATGGCCTTCCCCGCGCTCGCCACCCTGGAAGGCGTCGAGGTCTCGTGGACCTTCGCCCGCGAGCTGCTGGCGGCCGGTGTCCGACAGCCGTCCGGCAGCGGCGACGTGCGCGTGCGCCCGTACGACGGGGACCGGACGACGATCGAGTTCCACGCGGCCGAGGGGGTGGCGATCGTCCTGATGGTGACGGCCGAACTCCAGCGGTTCCTGGACCGCGCCGCCGCGCTCGTGCCGTCGGGTCTGGAGCACCACTACCTCGACATGGACCACGGCCTGGCCGAGCTGATGCGCGGCTCCCGCTGACCCCCGGCCGTTTAATCGATTGCGGCCGGCGGCGGCTTTCCGTAGCGTCATGAGCGCCCCATTGCCGCCGAAACGGAGTAGGACATTGCTCGTCTGAGGTCCGAGACACCGACCACCGACACGACCACGTGACAGTCGGCTGTCTCCCCGCGTTGCACGCACCATCCACGCAACCTGGAGGCCTCCATGAGTCATGCCCCTACCCATGTCACCTGTTCCGACCTCTCCTTCGAATGGCCCGACGGAACCCCCGTCCTCGACGGATTCCACTGGGCCGTCGGCCCCGGCCGCACCGGCCTGATCGGCCTCAACGGATGCGGCAAATCCACCCTGTTGAAACTGATCGCGGGTGAACTGCGGGCCGCCGGTGGCCAGATCTCCGTCGCCGGATCGGTCGGATACCTACCGCAGGACGTCACCCTCGACACCGGGGCGCGGGTGGACGAGGTCCTCGGCATCCGCGACACCCGCGCCGCCCTCCACGCCATCGAGGCGGGTGAGGCCACCGAGGCGAACTTCGCCGCGGTCGGCGACGACTGGGACGTCGAGGAGCGCGCTCTGGCGACCCTCGACCAGCTCGGTCTCGCCCGGATCGGCCTGGACCGCACCGTCGGTGAACTGTCCGGCGGAGAAGGCGTCCTGCTGCGGCTGGCCGCCCTGCTGCTGGCCCGCCCCGACGTCCTGCTCCTCGACGAACCGACCAACAACCTGGACCTACGGGCCCGACGCCGCCTGTACGCGGCCGTCGAATCGTGGACCGGGGTGATGGTGCTCGTCAGCCACGACCGTGAGCTGCTGGACCGCGTAGACCAGATCGCCGATCTGCGGGAGGGCGAAGTCCGGTGGTACGGGGGCAACTTCACGGACTACGAGGCGTTGTTGGCCGCCGAACAGGAGGCCGCCGAGCGGATGGTCCGGGTCGCGGAGGGCGACGTGCAGCGTCAGAAGCGCGAACTCTCCGAAGCCCACATGAAGCTGGCCCGACGCAAGCGGTACGGCCAGAAGATGTACGAGAACAAGCGCGAGCCGAAGATCGTCATGGGTGCCCGCAAGCGGGCCGCCCAGGAATCGGCCGGCAAGCACCGCATCATGCACACGGAGAAACTGACCGAGGCCCGGGAGCGGTTGGACCAGGCCGTGGAGGCGGTGCGCGACGACGACGAGATCCGGATCGAGCTGCCCGCCACCCAGGTGCCGCCCGGGCGCCGGGTGCTGACCCTGACCGATCTGCACCTGCCCCACGGGGCCCGCGTGAGCGGCACGTGGGAGCTGCGCGGGCCGGAGCGGATCGCTCTGGTCGGCGGCAACGGGTCCGGCAAGACCACCTTGCTGCGGACGATCGCGGGGCTCGCCCCGCCCGCCTCCGGTGAGGCGGTCACGCACGTCCCGACGCGGTACCTGCCGCAGCGCCTCGACGTGCTGGACGACGCCAGGACGGTCGCGGAGAACGTGGCACGGTTCGCCCCGCACGCCACGAACAACGTGATCCGGGCACGGCTCGCGCACTTCCTCTTCCGAGGGGGCCGTGCGGACAGGGCCGCGGGCACCTTGTCGGGCGGCGAACGCTTCCGGGCGGCGCTCGCCGCCCTGCTGCTGGCGGAGCCTGCTCCTCAGCTCCTGATGCTGGACGAGCCGACGAACAACCTGGACCTGGCGAGCGTTCGACAGCTCACCGGTGCCCTGGAGTCGTACGAGGGCGCACTGGTGGTGGCGAGCCACGACGTGCCGTTCCTGGAGTCGATCGGCATCACGCGCTGGCTGCTGCTCGACGGTGAGCTGCGGTCGACGACCGCGGAGGAGGTCAGGGAGTCCCGCTGGGAGCACTGACCGCCGGGGCGGTCCGGGTCCGGCCGATCGGGCGGGCCCGGACGGGCTCACCCCGGCCGGGTTCGACGGGGCCGGGGTTCGACCGGGCCGGGTTCGACCGGGCCCGGAGCCCCTCAACGGGAGAGCAGTGCCCAGGACTTGGTGCCGCCGCGCGGGGTCAGTACGGGGGTGAGCCCCCAGTCCCCGTCGCCGGATTCCACGGCCCGGGCCAGGAGCCACATCGCGCGGCTGCGGAGCTGCCGGCACTCCTCGCCCTCCTCCGGCGAGGAGTGCGCGGGGTGCTGGTCGTAGAGGACGATCCGCAAGGCGTCGAACCGCCAGTGCACCGTGAGCGTCATGTCCAGACCGGGCGTGAACCGGTCGGCGCAGGAAACGAGCTCGGAGGTGACGAGGGCGGCGGTGCCGCACAGCTCGGCCAGTCCGTGCCGCAGCAGCAGTGACCGTACGGCCGCCCGGGCGGCGCCCGCGCCACGGGGCCCGCCGGGCAGCCGCACCGAATGGCCGAGCTTCTCGGCCAGGGGCGGAGCCGGCCGGAAGTCGCGGACCTCTCGCAGGCCGCGGAGGGTGCCCGTCATCGTGCTGCTCCCACTTGTGATGTCCTCGGTGCGATGTACACGGGGTGGTGCGGTGCTGTGCGCAGGGGGTGCGGCGGTGCCGCAGGTGGGGTGGTTCCGGGTGCGAAGTGGTGTCGTACGTACGAGGTGGTGTCGTACGTACGAGGTGGCGGTGCGGTGCGCGGAGCGGTGCGGTGCGAAGCGGTGCGCGTCACGGGCTCCGGCCGGGCGCACCGGTGAGTGCCGGTGGCGGGCAGACAGCCGTACGGCCCGGGGTCGCCCCGCGTGAGATCCGCGCTACCGAACGTAGCGCAATCGGGGTCACCGGTGCCACCGGTTGTACGCCTAGATGATCTTTTCCCGCGGTATTTCGTGACCCGTTCCGACCACCTCGGCCGCCGCCCCGTCGGGCACTCCCTACGCCAGGACCGGAGGCCAGCGATCACTTGTCGGCGTGAATCTCAAGCCATTAAACCCACTTGGCGCGCTTTCAAACTGCGTAAATAACCGGATGTAACGGGGCGTACCGACCTTTGGGGCTTGGCTCGCCTTGATGTCGCGCTTAACCTACGACTCCGTAGGCTACGGAACCGTAGGTAATTCGCTTTGCACCCAGGAGTACCCGTGACGATCACCTCTCCCCACCTCGGCAGCTCGGAGGCGTGGACCGACGCCAAGTTGCTGTTCGCGCTGGAAGAGGTGGTCGAGAAGGAACTCAACCGCCACCTGAAGGTCACCAAGGACTGGATGCCCCACGAGTACGTCCCGTGGAGCGACGGCCGCAACTTCCCCGGCTTCTTCGAGGACGGCGAGGCCTGGGACCCGGCGCAGTCCAAGGTCACCGACATCGGCAAGATCGCGCTGGTCGTCAACCTGCTGACCGAGGACAACCTCCCCAGTTACCACCATGAGATCGCCACGCTCTTCGGCCGGAACGGCGCCTGGGGCACCTGGGTGCACCGCTGGACCGCCGAGGAGGGTCGCCACGGCATCGTGATGCGCGACTACCTGCTGGCCTCGCGCGCCGTGGACCCGGACAAGCTCGAAGCGTTCCGCATGCAGCACATGTCGGAGGGCTTCGAGTCCGACAACAGCCACTCGATGCTGCACTCCGTCGCGTACGTCGCCTTCCAGGAGCTCGCGACCCGCATCTCGCACCGCAACACCGGTCACCAGTCCGGCGACCCCGTCTGCGACCGGATGCTGGCCCGCATCGCGCAGGACGAGAACCTGCACATGATCTTCTACCGCAACCTGCTGGGCGCGGCCTTCGAGATCGCCCCGGACCTGACGATGAAGGCCGTGCGGGACGTGGTCGTCGGCTTCCGGATGCCCGGTCACGGCATGCCCGGCTTCGAGCGGATGGCCGCGCAGATGGCGATCGGCGGGGTCTACAACCTGCGGATCCACCACGACGACGTACTGAGCCCCGTGATCCGCTTCCTCAAGATCATGAGCATCGACGGTCTGGGCCCCGAGGGGCAGCAGGCCCAGGAGGAGCTCGGCCTGTTCATGGACGGGCTCGACAGCGAGGCCCGCAAATTCGACGAGCGCCTCGCCGCCCGCGCCGCCCGCCTGGCCGCCCGCAAGGGCTGACCGGGACCACCCGCCCGTCGGGCGGACCACGACGACAGCCCCGGGAGAGCCACGCTCCCCGGGGCTTCGTCGTGCGGCGGCAGGCGCCCGAGCGGGGGTGGCCCGTCAGCCGCGCGGGCGCAGGGCCTGGCGTTCCGCTTCCGAGAGTCCACCCCAGACGCCGAAGCGCTCGTCGTTGGTCAGGGCGTACTCCAGGCAGGCCGCCCTCCCCTCACACGCCCCGCACAGCCGCTTCGCGTCCCGCAGCGAGGAGCCGGGCTCGGGGAAGAAGAAGCTCGGGCCCGTCTGGGCGCACAGGGCCAGGGCGTACCAGGCAGGGGTGGTGCTGGTGGTGGTGTTCATCGACATGCGCCGATGCTGGCTCCCTCCGATGTACGTCTCATCAACGCACGATCAACACCGGCACACGGCTCCGGCGCCCGCACAGAGTGAACGATCGTGCGTTCGGTAAGCTGGGGGCATGGCAGACGGGCGCGTGGAGCGCGGTAACCAGACGCGGCGGACGGTCCTCGATCGGACCGTGCGGGTCGCCTCCGTGGACGGGCTCGAAGGCCTGTCGCTGGGCAGGATCGCCACCGATCTGGGGTTGAGCAAGAGCGGGGTGTTCGCCCTGTTCGGCTCGAAGGAGGACCTCCAGCTCGCGACCGTCCGCGCCGCCGTGGACGTGTTCGTGGAGCACGTCGTGCGCCCGGTGCACCGGGAGCCCACGGGCGTCGCCAAGGCCTGGCTGCTGTGCGAGCGCTGGCTCGCGTACTCGGCGGGGCGGGTCTTTCCCGGCGGGTGCTTCTTCGCCACGGTGTCGGCCGAGTTCGACGCCCGGCCCGGTCCGGTCCGCGACGAGATCGCCAAGGCGCGGTCCGACTGGACGCGTTACGTGGAACGGGTCCTGGACGAGGCCCGGCTGGCGGGCGCGTTCCGTGATGCGTTCGGTGCGGCGGAGGTGCCGCAATTGGCCTTCGAGATCATCGCGTTGATGGAACTGGCCAACGCCCACTCGCTGTTGCTGGAGGACTCCGCCGCCTACGAGCGGGCCGCCCGGGGCATCCTCGATCGACTGAGGGCCGCCGCGGTCGCCCCGGAAGGACTACCGGAACGGCCACCCACCGCTGTCGGAGCCGCCTGACGCGACCACCGTCGGAGCCGGCCGGGCCGGGGCCCCTGCCACGGACCGGCGGACCGGTCGCCGCCGGGGCCCGACGGGACCGGCCCCCGACGCGGCCGGGCGGCTCAGTGGACCGCGGCCGTCCGCATCCCGGCGAGGAACCCGGCCGTCGCCGCGACCACTTCGGGGTCGCGAAGGATGCGTCGGTGACCGAGGCCATGGGTCTCGATCAGCCGGGCTCGCTCCCCGTAGGCCTCCGCGAGCGCCCGCGACTGGGCGGGCGCGGTCGTGTCGTCCTCGATGTCGTGCACGAGCAGGATGCGTTCCGGAGCCGGGCCCGGGTCCACCCGGGCATCCAGTCGGCGCCAGATGTCCGGCACTCCCGCGAAGAGCCGGTGTTCGATGTGGTCGCGCAGCGCCCGTACGACGGCCGGCCCGGCGGGCAGGGAGCGACGGAACCCCTCGATGACGGGGTCGAAGTGAGCGACGCCCCCGATACCGACCACGCGCTCAGCCCGGATGCCGTCCCGCAGCGCGAACAGGCTGGACAGGACCCCGATGGAGTGGGCGACGATGGCGGAGAACTCGCCGTGTTCCCGGTGCAGTTCGTGGATGATGTCGCGGAAGTCGCGTACCGAGGCGGCCCGACCGCCGGACTCCCCGTGCCCGGGGGCGTCGAAGGCCACCACGGTGTGCCCCTCGGCGCGGAGCGCCGTCACGAAGGCGGCGAACCGCGAGGCGCGCGAGGACCAGCCGTGCACCAACAGCACCGGGCGCGGTCCGTCGCCCCATCGGTACGTGGTGACGGACGCGCCGTCGACGGTCAGCGACCCCCTCTCGGCCCGCCCCATCGGCTCGACCTCCTCGGGCCGCAGCGGAGGTCGCCCGAGGGGGCGGATGAACAGCGCGAACGCGGCCTTCCCCGCTTGTCCCGGGGCCACCCTGGCGGCGATGTCGAGGGTGACGCTCACAAGTGCAGCCATGGGACGCATGCCCACTCCTCCGGATCTTCGCGGCACCGACAGACGTCGGCAGGACCATGAAAAAATGTTAGCACGATCGTTCGTGTTTATTGAGGGGCGAACACCGGGCGCCGCCGTAGCGAAGTGCGCACGCCGGGCCACCCCGTTCGCGGCCCTGAAACTCGCGGCCCCGAAACCCCCGCAAGTCGTCCGATCATGTCGGGTCGACGCCCACCCGGGACGAAAGAGCTGATCAGACATGCCACAAGGCATCCAAACCCTTTGACGTCCGAGCGAGAGCGGTGCTCTACTCCCTGCCATGAGCACCTCAACAGAGCTGGTACCGGCCCTGGTCGTCGACGAGACGACCCGGCTCCTGACCGAGCACTACGTCTTCCCCGAGCCGGCCGAGCAGCTCGGCGTCCTGCTGCAACGACGCCTCTCCGAGGGCGCCTACGCCGTCGACGACGCCGAGGAGCTCTCCCGGTTGGTCACCGCGGATCTGCAGTCCGTCAACGGTGACCGGCACCTGAGGCTGAAGCACCACGCCGAACCGGTGTCCCCGGAGCGGGGCGCGGCCTCCCTGGAAGCGATGCGCCGGGACTTCGACACGACGCTGGGCGGTGTGCCCCGGGTGCAGTTGCTCGACGGGGAGGTGGCCGTGCTGGAGCTGGCACCCATGCTGTTTCCGCTGCCGTGGGCCGCCGAACCCCTCAGCGCCGCGCTCACCCTGGTCTCCCGCGCACGGGCGCTGATCGTCGACCTCCGCACCAACCGGGGCGGCGACCCGGACACGGTCGCCTTCGTCTGCGGCTACCTCCTCGACGAGCGCACCCACCTCAACACGATGCACTGGCGGAGCCGCGACAGCGAGCAGTCCTGGAGCCCGCCGCATGTTCCGGGCGCCCGCTTCGGCGGCAGCAAGCCGTTGTACGTGCTGTCCGGCGAGAGCACCTTCTCAGCCGCCGAAGAACTGGCCTACGACCTCCAGCAGCTCGGCCGCGCCGTGGTCGTCGGCGAGGGCACCCGCGGCGGCGCGCACCCGTGCCAGGGTTTCACGGTGCACCCGCATCTGGAGGCCACCATCCCCGTCGGCCGCGCCGTCAACCCCGTCTCCGGGACGAACTGGGAGGGCGTCGGGGTGCAGCCGGACGTTCCCTGCGCCGCTGCCGACTCCCTCGCCCGCGCCCACGCGCTGGCCCTCGACCGCCTGTCGGGCTGACCGGCTGCGGGGCATGACCTCGGCGGCGGGGGCCGGGCTGCGGCGGCCCCCGCGTGACCGGGCTCCTCGTCGCGCCCCTCTCGGCGCCGGCCCACCCGGTCGGTGGCGTCAGGGCGCGGGGAGGTGGGTCAGCCAGTGGGTGAGGGCGTCGAAGTCGGTTTCGGTGAGGCCGGTGCGGGGGTCGACCCGGTGGAGGAGGGTGGGCCGCGGATGGTGGGCGGCCGCCCGGGCGCGGTCGGCCGGGGTGATCTCGTCGTCGAACCAGGCGAACGCGCGATTCCCCGCCCAGGCCATGAGCGGACGGGTCTTCCAGTGCGTCCCGTCCCGATGCCCGTCGCCCGGCGGCTCGGGCCATTCGACCACCGGTAGTTCGGGCAGTCCCAGGAGGGGGGCGACGGTCTCGTTGGCCTCCCCGCCCCATGTCGTGGCCCACACCGGATCACACGGGAGCGCCAACAGTCGTGCCCCGATGGCGGGGTCGAGCCGGGCGAGCAGCGGATTCCCGGATGCCTCCCACGGCGTCGGGTACGTGCGGTAGCCCGTTCCGCCGAAGGGAATCAGCGGCCCGTCGACATCCAGGAACAGCAGCGGACGAGCAGGTGCGTCAGCCACGGGCGCCGCCCCGGGTCGACCGGCCGCCGTCGGGTGCGGAACCTTCCGGCATGGTCGGGGCCACCGGTTCGTCGGCGGGCCGCTCGGGCGCCCCGAACCGCGCCAGGCAGTGCCACACCTTCTTCAGCGCCTGGGGGTCATGGCGGCCGGCCCGTGCGGCGTCGCCGATGATCCGGGGATCGAGCACTCCGTCGACGGCGATCCGGGCTCCCAGCTCGACGTGTTCCCGGCCGCGGTAGTCGGGGTGACGTCGGAGTTCGTCCACACCGAGCCGAAAGCCGGGGTGCCACTCCACCGGGCAGCCGAGGCGCAGGGCCGCGGCCTCCACCTCCGTTCCCCGGTAGCAGGGGTCCAGGACAAGCGCCTCCGCATGGTGGCGCGGCCGGACCGGGCCGTGGACCTGGGCCTCGATGTAGTCGTCGAGCTCGTCCTGCTCGTCCGCGAGGGCGATCCCGAGCAGTCCCATGCGCGCCGCGACCCCGAAATCCGAGGGTTCCAGGAAGCTGTCCGGGTAGCAGAACGTGGTCCGCGACATCGCTTCGGTCGACAGGCGGAAGTGGGCGGACCCGAAGCGGGCCGCCCCGCCGACCGGCTTGTGCCGGAAGTTCAACGCACCGTAAACGGGGCGCGCATGAGGGCTCGCGGTGTCGTAGGCACCGTCGAAGATCCGGCTCTCCCAACGCCACCGGTCGCCACCGGCGTGGGCGGTCAGGCCGCCGTTGCTGGTCCCCGTGACGAACTGCGAGTGGTAGACACCGGACTCGGCCAGGGCGTCCAGGATCGGCCGGCCCCGCCAAGGGCGGTCCGGGTGGAAGTTGAGGGTCACCCGCAGCTTCGGGTCCACGGGAGGACCCGATGCCAGTCCGGCGACGTGGCGAAGGGCGCGTTCCTGTGCTGTCGGGGTGGTGGCGGAGCTCATCAGCACAGTGTTTCCCGAAGTGAGGGACCGGTGCACGTGGATTGTCCGCCGACGCCCCGCCCCCGACCCTGGACGGATCGGGCGCCGCCCGCCCCGGCGCCGAACCCGACTCCTAGTCGGTGTCGGTGGCGCCCGGAGGGTCCTGGTGTTTGGCTCGGCTCGGCTGGACCCTCTTGGGTTCGCCGGGCATCTTCGGGTAGTCCGGCGGGTAGGGCATGTCCCCGAGCCCGTGCTCGTGCTCCTGCCGGTCGGCGAGTTCCAGGATCGTGTCGAGCGAGAAGGCGTGGTCGTCCATATCGGCGTGCAGGTCGCCGAGTTCGGCGAACCGGGCCGGCATCGTCACGATGTCGAAGTCGCGCGGTTCGGCGTCGTCCACCTCGTCCCAGCGCAACGGTGCGGAGACCGGGGCGTGGGGGCGCGGACGGACCGAGTAGGCGGAGGCGATCGTCCGGTCGCGCGCCGTCTGGTTGTAGTCCACGAAGATGCGCTCGCCGCGTTCCTCCTTCCACCAGGCCGTGGTGACCTTGCCCGGCATCCGCCGCTCCAACTCCCTGCCCAGGGCGATGGCGCATCGCCGGACCTCGGTGAACGTCCAGCGGGGTGCGATCGGCACGAACACGTGCAGGCCTCGCCCGCCCGAGGTCTTGGGCCAGCCCCGCAGCCCCAGTTCCTCCAGCAGTGCACGCAGTTCGTGGGCGGCGGCCACCGCGTGGTGGTAGTCGGTGCCGGGCTGGGGGTCCAGGTCGATGCGGAGTTCGTCGGGCCGGTCGGTGTCGTCGCGGCGCACCGGCCAGGGGTGGAAGGTGAGGCAGCCCAGGTTGGCGGCCCACAGGACAGCGGCGGGCTCGGTCGGACAGATCTCGTCCGCCGTGCGCCCGCTGGGGAAGGCGATGTGGGCGGTCGGGATCCAGTCGGGCAGGTTCTTGGGCGCGCGCTTCTGGAAGAAGGACTCGCCCTCCACCCCCTCCGGGAAGCGTTCCAGGGTCGTGGGGCGGTTGCGCAGGGCGCGCGTGATGCCGTCGGCGACGGCCAGGTAGTACTCGGCGACGTCCCTCTTGGTGAGTCCCCGTTCGGGGAAGTAGATCTTGTCGGGACTGGACAGTCGTACCGCCCGCCCGCCCGCTTCGAGCTCGATCGCACCACCGGCAGCACCCATGTGCGCCACGGTAGGCGGGCTCGGCCGGGTGCGCATACCGGGCGGAGCCGGACGCACCACCGCAGAATCCTGGGTATGGATCTCCCGGTGATGCCCCCCGTGAAGCCGATGCTCGCGAAGTCCGTGTCCACGATCCCGGCCGGCATGCAGTACGAGGCCAAATGGGACGGCTTTCGGGCGGTCGTGTACCGCGACGGCGCCGAGGTCGAGATCGGCAGCCGCACCGGTAAGAGCCTGACCAGGTACTTTCCCGAGCTGGTGACAGCCTTGCAGGACAACCTGCCGGATCGCTGCGTGGTGGACGGCGAGATCGTGATCGTGCACGACGGGCGGCTCGACTTCGATCGACTGACCGAACGCATCCATCCCGCCGCCTCCCGCGTGAAGCTCCTCGCCGGGACGACACCCGCCAGTTTCGTCGCCTTCGACCTGCTCGCCCTCGGCGACGACGCCCTCCTCGACACCCCGCTCGCCGAGCGCCGCAGCGCCCTCGTCCAGGTCCTCTCCACCGCCCGTCCCCCCGTCCACCTCGCGCCCGCGACCACCGACCCCGCGCTCGCGCGGGAGTGGTTCGAGCAGTTCGAGGGCGCCGGCCTGGACGGGGTGATCGCGAAGCCCCTCGATCTCCCGTACCGGCCCGATGCCCGCCTCATGTTCAAGATCAAGCACGAGCGTACGGCCGACGTGGTCGTCGCGGGTTTCCGTTTCCACAAGAGCGGTCCGATCATCGGATCGCTCCTCCTCGGGCTCCACGACCGGCACGGAACCCTCCAGCACGTGGGCGTCTGCGCCGCCTTCCCCATGAAGCGCCGCGCCGAACTGGTCGAGGAACTCGACCCGCTGCGCATGGACGACCCGCACGACCATCCCTGGGCGGCGTGGGCCGAGGAATCCGCGCACGAGAGCGCCCGCCTGCCCGGCGCCCAGAGCCGCTGGACCGGCAAGAAGGACCTCTCCTGGGTGCCGCTGCGCCCCGAGCGCGTCTGCGAGGTGGCGTACGACCACATGGAGGGCGACCGTTTCCGGCACACGGCCCAGTTCCGCCGCTGGCGCCCGGACCGGACCCCGCAGAGCTGCACCTACGCCCAGTTGGAGGAGGTCATCGGCTACGACCTCGCCGAGGTACTGGGCGCCGGCGGCTGACACCCCGGGGCGATCCCTCCACCGGACACCCCGCACCCGGTAGCCCTCAGACCGCCGTCAGTCGTTCCCAGCGCGCCCGGTCCGGGCCCACCGCGTTCGGGGAGTAGTCCGGCCGGGCCGCCAGCCACCGGGCCACCCTGGCCCGGATCCGGGGGTCCGCGTACGCCCGTTCGGGGGGTTCGGCCAGGTGCCGGACCTTCGCGCGCGCCCGCATCACCTCCGGGTCCTCCAGCGCGCAGTCGAACAACGCGGACACCTCCCGCGCCGTTCCCGTACGCCCCGCACGGGTCGCGAAGCGCTCCCCGATGGCCGTGTCGGCGACGACCTGGAAGTCGAACCAGGGCTTCAGCGTACGGACGGCCCAGTCGTGGTAGTCGGTGGCGAACCGGGCCGTTCCCGGATCCCGGTGCGCCGACCGGGCCACCCGGTGCGCGGCCCACAGGGCCAGCGAGGTCCCCTGCCCCAGGGTCGGGTTGGTGTGGGTGAGGGCGTCCCCGACGGGGACGAGTCCGCTCACCACGGGGCCCCG
Source organism: Streptomyces sp. NPDC040432 (assembly GCF_055595445.1). Classification (NCBI taxonomy): domain Bacteria; kingdom Bacillati; phylum Actinomycetota; class Actinomycetes; order Kitasatosporales; family Streptomycetaceae; genus Streptomyces; species Streptomyces sp. NPDC040432. Next base: position 400,275 of record NZ_JBVIVP010000005.1, read on the forward strand.
CTCGTCCGCCAGGGCGCTCCACCGGTTGTCGAGGCTCGCCATGGCCAGTACGCCGGACAGCGGTTCGGCGCCCGTCTCCAACCAGGCGGCGCCGGGCGGGAAGGCGCGGGCTGCGGCGTCGAAGACGGCCGGGGTGCGCAGTGCGCCACGGCTGGGGTCGTCGGTGTGCACGAACAGGGTGACGGCGAAGATCCTGTTGTCGGCGGGGAAGACCGCGCAGCCCGCGAAGGATCCGCCCGTCACGGTCCACGGCCGGCGCGGTCCCTCCTCCATGCCGTCGGGCAGCCGGTACCAGCGGCAGAAGTACGCGAGCCCGGTGCGGTGCCGCTCGACGGCGGCGGGCCGGCAGCCGGCCGCCGCCAGCAGGCGTTCGACGCCGCCGCGCCGCCCGGCCGCGTCCACGACCAGGTCACCCGCGTAGGCCCCGCCGCCCGCGGTCACCCCGGTCACCCGGATCCCCGATCCCGATGCGGCCCCCGGTCCGGGTGCGGGTCCGGTTCGGGAACCGTCCCCCGCCCCTGTTCCGGCGTCGCCGACCGTGACGAGTCCCTCCACGGGTTCCCCGTACCGGGTCACCACGCCCTGTTCGGCGCGCAGCGCCGTGGCCAGGGCGCTCTCCAGCACGATGCGGCGCGCCTGGAGCATGACGAGGTCCTCGTCGCCGGGCAGTGCGGGCGGGCGGGCGTCGAACCAGTCCAGTTCGTGCCGCTCGCGCGCCCCGAGCCGGAGCATCTCGGCGTGCACGTCGGGCAGTTCGTCGAGCAGCACCTTGCGTGCCGCGCCGAGCAGCACGTGCGGTTGCGCCGCCTGCGGGACGGTGGGGCGCCGCCAACGGAAGAAGTCCCGGTCGAGGGCGGTGCCGGGGGCTCGGGTGTCCCGCTCGAACAGCTCGGCGGTGTGTCCCCGGCGCGCCGCCAGCAGCGCGGTGGCCAGCCCCGCGATGCCTCCGCCGATGACCAGCACATGTGCCATTGCGTCCCCCTGGCGGCCGATGAACCGTACGACGATCACACCGCCAGAGCCTGCACGGACGAGCCTCGAACGAAACCCGCACGCTTGTCCGAATCGCCGCGTTTTCGGCCCGGCCCCGGTCAATCCTCCGCTCCGGGCACGGCTACCGGCCGGCCCGCCCCGCAGCGCCCGCGGCCCCGTCCTGGACGCCCGCCCCCGCAGCGGCCCGCCACGCCGCGACCGCGTCGCGCGTCCCCGCGCCGACGAGGTCGGCGTTGATCGCGACGGCCGCGCGGACGCCCTGGGCAGCCGCACCGGACACCTGTTCCACCGGGGAGGTCACGTTCCCGGCGACCCACACGCCCGGCAGGGCTGTGGCTCCGGTCGCCGGCTCGGACTCGACGCACGTGCCGATCGGCACCCCGTCGCGCTCCAGCGTCGTCGTCGGCAGGCCCAGACCGGTGAGCACCCCCGAACGGGCGGTGAACCGCGGAGCCACCACCAGCGCCCGGCACTCCACCGTGGCCCCGCCGGCCAGTTCCAGCCCCGTCAGCCGGTCCCCCTCGACGATCAGGCCCGTCGCCTCCCCCTCGACCACGACGATGCCCAGGGCGGCCATCGCCTCCAGGTCCTCGGGGCCGGGCCCGTGGCCCTGCGCGACGAGGGTCACCCGGGGACTCCACTGCCGCCACAGCAGCGCCTGGTGCACCGCGAGCGGACCGGTCGCGAGGACCGCCAAGGGCTGGTCCCGCACCTCCCAGCCGTGGCAGTACGGGCAGTGCAGCACGTCCCGCCCCCAGCGCTCCCGCAGGCCGGGCAACTCCGGCAGTTCGTCCACCAGCCCCGTCGCGACGAGCAGCCGCCGCGCCCGGACGGACGAACCGTCCGCGCAGCGCACCAGGAAGCCGGCGTCCTGTTCGCGGTCGGCGGCGACGGCGGTCCCCGCGCGCCCGGACCGGAACCGCGCCCCGTACCGGGCGGCCTCCTCCCGACCCCGGGCCAACAGAGCGGCGGGGCTCTCCCCGTCCTGCCCGAGGTAGCCGTGCATGTGGGCGGCGGGGGCGTTGCGCGGGGTCCCGGAGTCGAGCACGAGCACCGATCTGCGGGCCCGGGCCAGGGTCAGCGCCCCGGCGAGGCCGGCGGCCCCGCCGCCCACGATCGCCACGTCGTATGCGTCCCGCTTCACGTTGTCCATGGCCGTGAGGGTGTGCCCGGACGGTGGCGCTTGACAAATCACGTTGCCGAACCGGCAAATGGAACCATGACCGACGGGAACGAACGCCCCGAGCGAGCCACGCCCCGCCCCCACGCCGTGGTCGGCGTCGGATTGATCGTGATCGGGGCCGATGACCGGATCCTGCTCGGCCAGGCACACGACGGCCGCTGGGAACTCCCGGGCGGCAAGGTCGATCCCGGGGAGGGCTTCGAGCAGGCAGCCGCCCGCGAACTGGCCGAGGAGACGGACCTGCGAGCCGCACCCGAGGACGTCGAAGTGCTCTCCGTCGGGATCGACTCGGCATCCGGAGTGACCCGGCTGACGGCGGCGGCCGTGACCCGCGCCGCCACCGGGACGCCCCGCGTCACCGAACCCCACAAGATCGTCCGCTGGCGGTGGTTCGCCCCGGCCGGGATCCCCGCGGAGCTCTACGCCCCCACGGCCGCGGTGCTGCACAGTTGGCGCCCCGACCTCACGCCTGGGCCACAGGGCGCCTCGTACCCCTGCCGCGCCGCGCCGACCGCCGGTTCCTGAGTCCGCCCAAGGCCCTCGACCCGGGCAGGGCCTTCCCCCGGCGGCTCCGGCGTGCCCGGGTCCCCGTCCCGCGCCGCCCCTCAGGCGGTGGCGGCCGCGGCGGTGGCGACGGTGGCCGCGACCATCGCGGCCTGCATGTCGCGGATGGCCATCCGGACGCTCTCGGCGGCCCACTGACCCGCGGCTATCTCCTTCATCCTGGGAGTCACGGTCCTGACCGGCGTTCCCGGGAAGGCCAACCGGTGCAGTTTCGCCGAGTGCAGCAGGGAGATCAGCCCCGCCGTCCGCTCGTCCGGCTCGGCGCCCTCCAGGACGACCGCGGCGAGCCGCTCCCGCAGGGCGCGCTCCACGGATCCGTCGACCTCGGGATGGCGTCGATGCGGGAACACCCCGAGGAACTTTCGCACCTCCTCGACGACCAGCCCCCGAGCCGCCAGGCTCTCCAGGGCGGCGCCCACCGCCTTGGTGCTGTCCTTGGTCAGCCACTGCGTGGCCCGGCGCCGATCCCGGTTCCCCAACCAGGTCCGTATCAACAGCAGCCTGCCGTCGAGCAGTTTCTCGCCGGTGGGGGTGGGATCGGCGAGCGTCAGGAACTTGCCCTCCACCGACACCCGCTCCGCCATGACGAGTTCGAGCAGGATGGCGCCCGCCACGGCCCATCCCGCAGCCTGCCGCTGCCTCGCCACCCCGGACTCGTCGTCCAGGGACAACAACATGATCTCCTCGGCCAGCGTGATCGCCATGACCGTTCCCCCTCGCCCCGTGACCGTCTCACCCCTTAGGACGTCCGGCGACCACCTGGAGTTCCGCCCCCTCGCACACGAGTTCCGGCCCAGTGGCGGAGCGACCCCTTCTGCCCCGGTTCAGCCCCGGTTCAGCCCCGGTTCGAACCTGGTTCAGGCCCGGTTCGAACCTGGTTCAGGCCCGGTTCAGGCCCGGTTCAGGCCCGGTTCAGGCCCGGCGCCCGACCTGTGGTGCGAAGTTGCCGTCCGCCAGGTCCTCCGCGAGCAGTCGCTTCGCGATCGCGTCGGCCGCCACCCGCAGTTCGGCACTGCGCGGCCGTCCGCGGTCCTTCTCCAACTGGTCCCCGAGCCATTTCGCCCACGCCTCGGAGATGACGTCGGCCTCCCGCTGACCGGCCCGGGTCAGGGAGAAGAAGTGGCCGTCGCGGGTGAGGTAGCCCTCCTCCACCATCCGGTCGTAGACCGGGAGCAGGACCTCGGGCGGTACGGAGCGTCGCCCCGCGATGAGGCCGAGGCTCGCGTGGCCGATGGTGCGGGTCATCCGTTCGACCTGCATGACCGCCCACGCGCCGCCCATGTCCAATCGGGTGTCGGAGGCGTGCACGATGCCGCGCGCGTCCTTCGCGCCCATGTTCCGTACGATCTTGCCGACGGCCAACTCCAACAGTTTGGCGGAGTCCCCGGAGGCCGTGGCGGGCGAACCGAAGCCGTCGCCCATGTCGGTCGATCCGGCCCGGGCCGAGTCCCGCAGCTTGACCTCCTTGAGGAAGAGCGCCACCACGAAGCCGACCGCGGCCACCGGTACCGTCCACAGGAACACCGTCTGGAGGGTGTCCGCGTACGCCGCGATGACCGGGCCGGCCGCGTCCGGGTCGAGTCCGCGCACGCCTTGCGGGCTCTGCGCCGCCGCCGCCAGGCGCGCCGGGTCCTCCCCGGTGCCGCGGGCCGCCTCGCCGACGGCCGTCTTCAGCGCGGGAGCCAGGGTGTTGGCGTAGATGGTGCCGAACACCGCGGTCCCGAAGGCGCTGCCGAGCGTCCGGAAGAACGTGACGCCGGAGGTGGCCGTGCCCAGGTCGGCGTAGTCGACGGTGTTCTGCACGACGATGGTCAGCACCTGCATGCACAGGCCGATCCCGGTGCCCAGCACGAACATGTAGAGGGACGCCAGCCAGGCGCTGGTGCCCGGCCCCATCATCGACAGCAGGTACAGCCCCAGGCCCATCACCGCGCAACCGACGATGGGGAAGATCCGGTAGCGGCCGGTCTTGCTGACGAAGTTGCCGCTGAAGATGGAGGCGATGAGCAGCCCGATGACCATCGGCAGGGTTCGTACGCCCGAGATGGTGGCGGAGTCCCCGTCCACGTACTGCAGGTAGGTCGGCAGGAAGGTCATCGCGCCGAGCATCGCGAAACCGACGACGAAGCTGAGGACGGAGCAGATCGAGAAGACCGGGTTCCCGAACAGCCTCATGGGGAGCATCGGTTCCAGGGCGCGGAGCTCCACGAGGCAGAACAGGGCCAGGGCCACGACGCCGCCCGCGAACAGGCCGATGATCATCGGGGAGGACCAGGCGTACTCGTTGCCGCCCCAGCTGGTGGCGAGGATCAGGGCGCTCGCGCCGACCGAGACCAGCGCGATGCCGAGGTAGTCGATCACGGTCTTGCCGGACGCCCGGACCGAGGGGATGGTCCGCGCGGCCGCGATCACCACGAGGATGGCGATGGGCACGTTGACGTAGAAGCACCAGCGCCAGCTCAGGGAGTCGGTGAACAGCCCGCCCAGCAGCGGCCCGATGACCGTGGCGACGCCGAAGACGGCGCCGATGGCGCCCTGGTACTTGCCCCGTTCGCGCAGCGGCACCACATCGGCGATCAGCGCCATCGCGGTGACCATCAGACCGCCGGCCCCGATGCCCTGGACGCCTCGCCACAGGATCAGGAGGGTCATGTTGCTCGCGAAGCCGCACAGGAAGGAACCGGTGATGAAGACGATCGCCGAGATCTGGAAGATCAGTTTGCGGCCGAAGACGTCACCGAACTTGCCGACCAGCACCGTCGAGACGGTCTCCGCGAGCAGGTAGGCGGTCACCACCCACGACATGTGGTCGCCGCCGCCGAGGTCCGCCACGATCGTGGGCAGCGCGGTGCCCACGATCGTCTGGTCGAGTGCGGCGAGCAGCACACCCAGCATGATCGTGCCGAAGATGACATTGCGCCGCCGCCGGTCGAGCACGGGGGGCGCGGCGGCCGTGGCGGGGGCTGTGGTCACTCTCGCACTCTCACAGCGCACCCGCCGTCCCGCATGCGGCACGGGGCCGTACGGGTGATCCCGGTCCGGGATCAGCGCAGGTGGGCGAGGCCGGGATGCTCCGTCGCGTAGCCGTCGAGCAGCTTCCTGGCCACGGTCACGGAGTCGACGAGCGGGTGCAGGGCGAAGGCCTTGACGGCGTCCGCGCGCGAGCCGCTCTCCGCGGCGGCCAGCACTTCCCGTTCCACCGCCTTGACCGAGGTCACCAGGCCCACCGCGTGCAGGGGCAGCGGGGCGACGGCGACCGGGTGGGCGCCGTTCGCGTCGACGAGGCACGGCACCTCGATGACCGCTTCCGCGTCGAGGACGGACAGCGTGCCCCGGTTGCGGACATTGAGGATCAAGGTGGCGCGTTCGTCCCGGGCGATGGCCCGCATCAGGGCGAGGGCGACCTTCTCGTAGCCGCCGGACTCCAGGTCGCTCCCGTCGCGCTCGCCGACGCCGGCCGCCTCCCGGTTCTCGGCCATGTACGTGGCCTCCCGTTCGGCCCGGGTCCGGTCCCAGGCCGAGAGCGCCGATCCGGGGGACGTCCCGGGGCGCCCCGCCTCGGCGTAGAAGCCCCGCTGCTGGTCGCGCAGGAAGGCACCGCGCGTCTGCTTGGCCTCCTGGTACGCCCGTACGGTGTCACGGTTGAAGTAGTAGTAGTGCAGGTACTCGTTCGGGATCGCTCCGAGGGAGCGCAGCCAGTCGGCCCCGAACAGCCGGCCCTCCTCGAAGGACTCCAGCGCCTCGGTGTCGGCCAGCAGCCGGGGCAGTTCGTCGCGACCGGCGATTCGCAGGCCGCGCACCCAGCCGAGGTGGTTGAGGCCGACGTAGTCGATCCAGGCGTCCTGCGGGCGGGCGCCGAGCAGCCGGGCGATCCGGCGGCCGAGTCCGACCGGCGAGTCGCAGATGCCGATGACCCGGTCGCCCAGTTCCCGGGCCATCGCCTCGGTGACCACGCCGGCCGGGTTGGTGAAGTTGATGACCCAGGCCTCGGGCGCCGTACGGGCGATCCGGCGCGCGATCTCCCGGGCCACCGGCACGGTCCGCAGGCCGTACGCGACACCCCCCGCGCCGACCGTCTCCTGACCCAGCACTCCCTCGGCCAGGGCCACCCGTTCGTCCGCGGCCCGGCCTTCCAGGCCGCCGACGCGGATGGCGGAGAAGACGAAGTCGGCCCCCCGCAGGGCCTCGTCCAGGTCCCGGGTGGCGGTGACCGTCGGGGCGTCCGGGACGCCGGCGGCCTGCCCGGCGAGCACCCGGGCCATGGCGGTGAGCCGGTCGGGATCCTCGTCGTACAGGGTCACGTGTGACACCCGGCCCTCGGCATGGTCCCCGAGGAGTGCTCCGTAAACGAGCGGAACACGGAATCCGCCCCCGCCGAGGATGGTCAACCGCACGCCTCTTACCGCCCTTTCGCCGTCACCACCGGAACCCGCCGGAACCCGTCGGAACCGCCCGGTCCCCGGGGGGACCCGTGGGTCCCCCCGGAACCCCCGACCCATCGGAACCCGCGGCCCGTGCCGCGGCCCCGGACACGAACGATGCCACGGCCCGTGACATCCGCGCATGACGCGGATCGTGGCACGGATCGTGGCATCCACACGGCGGTACCCACCGCGACACCGTGGCCGAGGGCCCGTGCCCCCGGCCGGTCAGTCCCCCAGCGACGGCACGGCCCGCAGCCGCGCCCCCTGCTGCTGCGGGACACCGCCCCCGCCGCGCACGGGTCCCCTGGGCAGGCCCTGCGGGGCCGAGAGCACGAGGGTGATGCGGGTGAGGCCCATCGCGTCCAACATTCGGCTGGATTCCGCCACCATGCGGCAGCGCACCACGCCCCATCCCGGGTCGGGATGGCGGACCGTTCGTACCGCTCCGTCCTGTTCGGCCGCCGCCTCGCCGTGGGTGCTCAGCCAGTGCGGGACGCCGTAGCGGTAGGCGGCCTCCATGAACGGGTCACGGGCCACCTCCTGCCGGATGCTCCGCAGCCCGTCGTCCTCGGGAGCGGCCGACAGGGCCGTCGCGAACTGGGCCAGCAGCGGTACGCACCAGGCCGGTTCGTGGTCCTCCAGCACGGCCGCGGCGTCCGGGTGGAACAGCACGAAGCGCAGGAAGTTGTCGTCCGGCAGGGCCGTCGGGTGCGGGCGCACCGACTGGAACAGCTGGTCGAAGGCGGAGTTGGTGAGCGCCACGTCCCATCTGTGGTCCACCAGGAAACTCGGGTAGGGAACGGCCTCCATCAGGGCCGCGTAATCACACAGGTAGTCGCGCTGGGCCGGGTCCTGGGGCAGTCGGCTCTCCTCGGCCGCGCGCCACGTGGGCGGCGGATCCCGGTCGACCATGACCCGGAAGAGCCAGAAGCACTGCCTCTCGCTCATCTCCAGGGCCTCGGCCAGGGCGAGGAGCTTGCGGTCCGTCCACTCCTTGACGAGTCCGCGCTCCCAGTTTCCGTAGGCGCGCACGCTGATGCGCAGCCGCGACGCGAGGTCCTCCTGGCTCAGCCCGAGTTCCTCACGGCGCTGGCGCAAAATCTCCTTGCGCCGTTCCGACCGCACTGCGCCACGCGCGGACTCTTCGCCCGCCAGGCGTTCCTCACCGGCTCGGACGAGGCCATCAGACGGGCCCACCGCTGCGAGATGTGGCACCGAGAGCTCCCCCTCCTCACGGTCTGGATCTTCATTTACGTGTGGCGATCCTGCTACCGACTTCATTCGAGTGTCAACTATTGTGGCAATTCCAGCCTGGCGACAGCTCATTCCCGCCACAGCTGTGGCAAGTTCTAGCTCTCCCGAGGCAGACCGGATAGATTCCCTGAGGCCGACCACGTGCCCACTGACCTCGCGCGATCTAGGAGAACCACTGGTGACAGACGGCTTCCCGGCTCCCGTCGCGGTGGCCAACGCGCCCCTGGCAGCGACCGTCACGCGGGTCGCCGAACTCGCGAACAAAATGGGCCGCACCCTGAACCAGGTCTTCGACCTGCGCCGGTTGTCGGACGCGTCCGGGGTACCGACGGACGTGATCAAAACCCTCCTCGACGGCCGACCCGCCGGCGAACCCGACCTCCAGGCCCGTTTCCTCCAGCGGCTCGACCTGCTCCGGCGCACCCGCGTCAAACCCAACGGCCGCCGCTACACCCAGCAGGAGATCGCGGACGGCGCCGGCATGTCCCGGCAGCAGGCCGGCGCACTGATCAACGGCGACCGGCGGCCCACGATGGAACACTGTGACGCGATCCAGCGCTTCTTCGGGGTGCACGCCGGCTTCCTCACCGCCCACGACGCCGACGCCCTCACCGACGCCCTCCAGCGCACCGAGCAGCAACTGCTCCAGGACTTCGCCGGACGCGAGCGGCAAACCGTACCGGCCGAAGCCGCTTCGGCCGGCGATCCGCTGGCAAGACTCCTGCAGGACCACGGAGTACGGGGCATCGCCTGGCGCGCCGCCCAACTGCCCAGTGACAAGCACCGGGACAAGGTGACCGAATGGCTGGACATGCTTCTCGAAAGTGTCAAACCGAACGAATCATGACCCAGTCGAAACTCTGGATCTGATCCTTGAATCCTGATCCGGATCCACGCCGACGGGGAGAACGGTGAGCATAGGCAGAGCGCAGCGGCGGTTGTGCGGGGAGCTGGTGGCCGGCATCAGGCTCACCGCCCCCGTGGAACCCGTCGACCTCTACGCCGCCCTCTGCGAGGGCATGAGCAGGCACCGAGGTCGCCGGGTGGACTTCCGTATGGCCGCCTTCCCGCAGGGAACGGCCAGTGGCCTGTGGCTCGACATGGCGGACCGCGACCTGGTGGTCATCGAGGAACGCACCGCCCCCGACCACCAGCTGGTGATCCTCGGCCACGAGCTGTGGCACATGAAGGCCGGCCACTGCAGCCACCACGTCGACGGCGCCGCCGTGGCCGCCCGCATGCTCACCGACGAGGCCGACCTCGGCGAGACCGTCCGCCGGGTCGCCGCGCGCACCCGCGCCGACGTCCAGGAGGAGACGGAGGCGGAGACCTTCGGCCTGCTCCTGGGCAGCCGGTGTCGCACCTGGCTCGCCGGAGCCGCCGGGCACCGGGCCCCTGCCCAACGCGATGAGCTGGCGGGTCGGATCGAGACGTCCCTCGGCTACCGGGGGCACAGGAAAGAACGTTGAACAGGAACCACCGTTGAACGGTCAGGACTACTACATCCCGGCAGCCGCGATGGCGATCTCCCTCGTCTTCAAGCTGCCGGCGCTGCGCGCCAACTGGCGTGATCCGCTCCTGCGGTCCGTCTGCGTCCTGCTCGTCCTCGCCGGAGCGGTGTTCACCTTCGCAGCCCCGCCCACCATCGCGGCCGTCAACCGCTGGACGGGGATCCCGAACCTCTCCGCGCCGCTGGTGTACTGCCTGATCACCGCCTTCAGCGCGTCCTGCCTGATCCTGATCGTCAACTGGCGGGGCGGTCCCCCGGAGGAGACGCGGCGCACCTCGCGCCGCTGGATCGCCGGCTACTCCGTCGTGATCGTGGCGATCATCGTGCTGTTCGTGCTCGGCGACGTGCCCGAGGAACGGCTGCGCGACTTCGACACGCACTACGCGAACACCCCGTACATCCGCGTGATGATCGCCCTGTACCTGTTGGCCCACAACGTGGCCGCCGTGACGATGGTCGCGATGTGCTGGCGCTGGTCCCTCCAGGTGCGCGGCTGGCTGCGGACCGGCCTGGTGACGATCGTGTCCGGCTACGCCTTCAGCATCACCTACGACGCCACCAAGTTCGCGGCGGTCATCGCCCGCTGGACCGGCAACAACCTGGACGCCCTGAGCACCTACGCCGCCCCGCCGCTGGCCTCGGCCGGAGCCCTGGTCAGCGCCGTGGGCTTCGTGATACCGCTGGTGTGCCAGCGGGCGTCCGACCACTGGGCGACCTGGGCGAGGTACCGGCGACTCGGCGCGCTGTGGCACGAGGTGCAGAGCACCGCGCCCAGCGGGACCCCCTCCGTGCGGATGTCCTGGTGGTCCCCCGCCGAGATCCGGGTGATCCAGCGGGAGTCCGACATCCATGACGGGTTCCTGCGACTCGGACCCTGCTTCGACCGCAGGCAACGGGAGGACGTCCTCGAACTCGCGCTGGCGGACGGGGCGGACGAGGCGACGGCCCGCGCGATCGCCGACGCCGCGATGGTGGCGGCCGCCGTCCGGGCCGGCGCCGTCGATCCCGACGGCCCGGGGGACGCCGACGCGGACTCGGAGGACCACGTGCTCATCGTCGCCGACGGGCCGCGCGACCTCGTACGGATCTCGCACGCGCTGCGGCATTCGCCGCTGGTGGCCGCCGCCCGCCGGCGCACGCCCGTACCGGGGACCTGACCCCCGCCCGAGGGGTCTGCCCGGCCGTGGCCCGGTTCAGTGGGAGGCCGTCACCGACACCGCCGGGAACAGGTCCTGGAACGGGCCCGCGGAGTCGACCCCGTCCCGCCCGTACGGTGCGTCGAAGCTCCACACCATGAACAGCAGGAACACGATCAGCGCGCTGAACAGGCCCGCCAGCAGCAACTCGCGCCCGGAGCGGCGGATCTGCAGCGTGAAGATCAACCCGATGGTGACGATGCCGCCCACCAGCAGCCCGAACCAGACCACCCCGGGCAGGGTGGAACCGGAGCTCTGGGTGCGCGAGTGCCGGGCGTCGTCGGCGGTCGCGATGTGGTCGAGCAGCGGCTGGTAGGCCTGTGCCTGGAGCTCGGTGGCCGGGCTCTGGTGGGTGACGTCCGTGCGCAGCTTGCCGAGGAGCACGCCGCCCTCGGCGGAGGACGCCTCTCCGGACGTCAGCAGCGGCCAGTCGACGTCCACGGTGTGGGAGACGTACGCGTCCACCTCGCCGCGGATCCGGTCGCGGACGGCGGCCGGGTAGACGTCCGCGCGCTGGGTGACCTCGTACAGGGACTGGGCCTCGCGGCGCACGCTGTCCTCGGCAGCGCCGCGCGCCTCCCAGACCCCGGCGATGGCCAGGCCCAGGACGATCGCGTAGACCACCCCGACCATCATGGTCATGTACTCGATCACGTCGGGGGTTTCGCTGGTGTCCTCGTCGTCCGCGACCCGACGGTGCCGGATCGTGGTGATGGTGAGGACGAGGGCGCAGACGAGCGCCATGGCGATGGCCAGGACCAGCCATTCGGACACGAGGGATCTCCCGTTCGTGGGTGCGGTGGTACGAGGGGTGCGCGGGTGGCGGGGCTGCGAGGGCCTGTCGTCAAAGTCCCGTCGTCGCCCGCGAGGCAGACGGGACTTTGACGACAGGCCCTAGCCGCGGCCCTTGGAGCGGGGCCGCAACGCGGCGGCCGCCAGCACGGCGGGGGTGGTGACGACGGCCATGAGCGTCATGGTGCCGAGACCGTCCGGGCCGCGCCGTTCCAAGGCCGCCGAGTGGTACGGGCGCATGCGGAAGGCGCTGGCGAAGCCGGCGGCGGCTCCCGGCGCGGGCGGAGCGGGGGCTTCGGCCGACGCGGTCTCCGGTTCCGCCGCGGCGGCCGGCGGAACCGGGGCGGGCTTCGCGTCGTCGCCCGGCGCCGGGGCCCCGGGCGGGCCGGACGGAACCGCCGGGGCGGGGAGCGCGGGGAGGCCGGGGGCGACGCCGGGATGGTGGACGGTGGGCCGCCCCGACGGCGACACCGTGACCCGGGGGGAGGGCGTCACCGGGGACGGCGCCGGGGGCCGCACGACGGGCGGGTCCGCGGGCCGCGGCCGACCCGTAGGGGGCCGTACCGTCCCGCCGGGCACGCACACGTCGACCCGGGCGCCGCGGCCGTTGCCGTCACCCGCGACGGCCACGTGACCGTGCAGGGGGCACAGCGCGGCCACCAGGCCCGCCCCGGCGAAGTACTGCCAAGCCGTCACCGCTGTCCTCCCGATCGGCAGCCACATGAGGGTTACGGCTGAAGAAACGATCAAGGGGCGAGTTCGACACGCGGCGGACAGGTCAAGATCTTTGTCCGAAGGTTCGTTCCGGGGCGGCCCGGACCCTGCCGTCGGAGCCCCTTCGTCACCCGGAGGCGGCCCGCGCGGCCCCCTCCCGACCATCCGCCTCCCGTCCGCCCCTCACCCTGCCGGCCCACCACACCACGCCGCTCCCGACCGCCCCGCCCATGATCGGAGGAGCGGATCCGCAGCTCGGCCGGGATCGCACGGTGGTGGAGGGACGGTGGCGGGTGGCAGCACCGGAGCACGGGGCCCACGCGGCGGAAGCGCCCGGCCCCGACGAGCCGCCCGCCCCGACCGGCCGGTTCGCCTTCCCCAGTGCCCTGACCGTCCTGGCCCTGGTCACGGTGGCGGTGTGGCTGCTGGCGTTCCTCGTCCCGGCCGGACAGTACGCCCGGGGCGAGGACGGCGCCCCGGTCTCCGGCACCTACCACCGGGTCGACGACACCAGGAGCCTCACCGACCGGCTGACCGACCTCTTCCTGGCCCCCGTCAACGGCCTCTACGGCATCCAGGACACCACCACCGGCGAGGTCGGGCCGAGCTTCACCGGCGCGCTGTACGGCAGCGCCGGCGTCTTCCTCTTCGTCCTGGCGATCGGCTCCTTCATCACCGTCGTCTTCGCCACCGGCGCCCTCGACCGCGGCATCGCCCGCCTGGCCCACCGGTTGCGCGACCGCGGCGCACTGCTGATCGCCGCCGTGATGGTGGTGTTCTCCGTCCTCGGCACCGTCGAAGGCTTCGCCGAGGAGACCCTCGGCTTCTACGGCCTGTTGGTGCCGATGATGCTGGCCCTCGGCTACGACCGGCTCGTCGCCGTCGGTTCCTCGATCCTGGGCGCCGGCATCGGCGTGCTGTGCTCGACCGTCAACCCGTTCGCCACCGGAGTGGCCTCCTCGGCCGCCGGCATCTCCCTCGGCGACGGGATCCTGCTGCGCTCCGTGATGTGGGTGGTGCTGACCACGGTCACGGTCCTGTACGTCATCCGCTACGCGCGGCGCGTCCGGAAGGACCCCTCGAAGTCCCTGTGCGGGTTCCTGCCGGGCGACCGCATGCAGAAGGCCTCGGCCGACTCCGCCGAGGAACCCGCGCTGTCACGGCTGCACAAGGCGGTCCTCGTACTGCTCGTCCTGGTCTTCGCGTTCATGATCTTCTCGGTGGTGCCGTGGTCCGGCGCGCTCACCGGCAAGGCGGACGCGCGACCCTGGTCCTGGGAACTGGACTGGTCGTTCCCGCAGCTCTCCGCGCTCTTCCTGTGCGCGGCGGTGCTCGTGGGAGTGGTGGCGCGGATGGGCGAGGCGCGGCTCAGCTCCACGATCATCCAGGGCGCGGCGGACTTCATGTCCCCCGCCCTCGTCATCATGCTGGCGCGGGGCGTCACCGTCATCATGAACAACTCGAAGATCACCGATACCGTCCTGCACTCCATCGAGGGCGTGGTGAAGGGGACTTCTTCGAGCCTCTTCGCGGTGATCGTCTTCGTGGTCAACCTGCCGCTGGCCTTCCTGATCCCCTCCACCTCCGGTCACGCCACCCTCGCGATGCCGATCCTGGCCCCGCTCGCCGACTTCGCGGGCGTGTCCCGCGCGATCGTGGTGACGGCATGGCAGGCGGCGAGCGGCTGGATGAACCTCTGGGTGCCGACCACGGCCGTCACCATCGGCGGCGTCGCCCTCGCGAAGGTCGGCTACGACAAGTACCTGCGCTTCGTCTGGCCGCTGCTGGCGATCCTCTTCGCCCTGATCTGCGGCTTCCTCGCCCTGGGCGCCGCCCTGTGAGCCAGGGGCGGGAGCCACCCGCCGGCGGCGCGTGCCCCGCCGATCGGCACCGCGCGGAGGCCATGCCGAAGCGCGTCACGGACGTCCTGGCTGAACCACAGTGCCCACCAGAGCCCTTCGTTCCACAGACCGTGCGTCTCCTCCGACACCGGTGCCGCGTGCCCGCACCGCCGTCGTGTACGTAGGCTTGCTCCAGCCCGCTCCACACCGCCGCACAGAGGAGTCCCATGCCCCGGCTCGCCATCTCGGAGGAGTCATTCGACGAGTACGACGGGCTGGAGAATCACGTGAATCCGTCCGACATCGCGGTGTGCGCCCACTTCAACACCCCGGTCGACGCGGTGATCGGGCGGCTTCGGCGGGACGGCATCGCCGCGGTCGCCGTGAAGGACGCCACCGGGCCGTCGGTGAGCGGGGTGCGGGTGGCGACGATGCACACCATGAAGGGGCTCGAATTCCGTTGCGTGGCCGTCGTGGGCGTCGCGGACGGGGTGGTGCCGTTCCCGCCGCAGGTCACGCCCGCGCAGGTGGACCCGTTGCAACACCGGAGCGACCTGACCGCCGAGCACTGCCTGTCGTTCGTCGCCTGCACGAGGGCCCGGGACGCGCCGGCCGTCTCCTGGCACGGGGCGCCGTCCCCCCTGCCGGCCGCGGCGGTCCCCGACGCGGCCGTCCGCGCGTAGTGGCCTCCGTGGGCGACGGCGGCCCGCCCGTCACCGTGTGGGGCGTGATGCGGCGACCTCGCGTGTTCCTCGGGTCGTGGTGGCCGTGGCGTTGCTGGGCGTATCTCGGGAGCGGGGCCGTGCTCGGCTACCTGGTGCTGCTGGTACTGGCGGCACTGGTGGGGCTCGGGGTGCTGTTGTCCGTGGTCGGGCTCGGGCTGGTGCTGCTGGTGGCGGCCGTGGCGGGCGCGGTCCCGCTCGGCACGTTGGAGCGGTGGCGACTTCGTTGGGTCGATCCGGACCGGGTCGCGGATCCGCACACGTCCCTGGGCGGGGCCGGCGCGCCCGCCTGGCTGCGGACGCGGCTGCGGGAGCGCGCCACCTGGCGGGAGTTCGGATACGCCGCGCTGCTGGGGCCCCTCTTCGGTGTGGCCGGTTTCGGGGTGATCACGCTGCTGGCGGGCTCCTGGATCCTGGTCGCCACGCCCGTCATCGTGTGGGCCATCGCCCCGGACTCGGTGATGCTGATACCCGGCCGCGCGGTGGCGGATCCCGTCGAGGGGCTGGCCGGCACCGCGGTGGGTCTGGTGGGCCTCGTCGTCGCCGCGTACGCGGGCGCGCTGCTCGCCGGGGCGCAGGTGAAGGTCGCCCGGTTGCTGTTGGGACCGCGCGCGGAGGACGGCAGGGTGTTGGAGCTGACGCGCTCCCGGGTCCGCCTCGTCGACGCCTTCGAGGCGGAACGGCGGCGGATCGAACGGGACCTGCACGACGGGGCGCAGCAGCAACTGGTCGCGCTCAGCATGACGCTGGGGCTGGCCGAGATGGAACTGCGCGGGGTGTCCGGAACGGCCGCGGCGGCGGCACTCGTGAGCCGTGGGCGCGGCGAGGCGAAGCTCGCCCTGGAGCAACTGCGCGACCTGGTAAGGGGGATACACCCGCAGGTGTTGACCGACCACGGTCTGGCGGCGGCCGTCGCCGAGGTGGCCCTGCGCCATCCGGTGCCGGTGACGGTCGATCTGCCGGTGCCCCGGCTGCCCGAACCGGTCGAGACCACCGCCTACTTCACCGTCACGGAAGCACTCGCCAACGCCGCGAAGCACAGTGGCGCCTCGCACGTGGATGTCGCCGGTAGGGTCGAGGACGGCCGGCTCACCCTCACCATCAGCGACGACGGCCGCGGCGGGGCGGATCCCGGCGCGGGGGCGGGCCTGGCGGGTCTCGCGGACAGGGTGGCGATGTTGCAGGGCAGGCTGATGGTGTCCAGTCCGGAGGGCGGGCCGACGGAGCTCCGGGTGGAGGTGCCGTGCTCCGGGTGATTCTCGCCGAGGACTCGGTGCTGTTGCGGGCCGGGTTGTCGGAGTTGCTGACACTGGGCGGCCACCGGGTCCTGGCGGCCGTCGGCGACGCCCCCGAGCTGTTGCGGGCCGTGGCGGCCGAGCGGCCGGACGTGGTCGTCACCGACGTACGGATGCCGCCCGGCCTGCGCGACGAAGGACTGCGGGCGGCGCTGGAACTGCGCTCCCGGGACTCCTCGTTGCCGGTGCTGGTGCTGTCCCAGTACGTGGCGACGGCGTACGCGACCCAGCTGTTCGCCGCCGGTCCGGCGGCCGGGCTGGGCTACCTGTTGAAGGACCGGGTCGGCGAGGTGACCGAGTTCCTCGACGCCCTGCGGCGGGTCCACGCCGGGCAGACGGTCATCGATCCGGAGGTGGTCCGGGTGCTGCTCGCCCCCGCCCCGCGGGACCAGCCCCTGGGCCGGCTCACCCCGCGCGAGCGGGAGGTCCTGGCGCTGATCGCCGAGGGGCTCAACAACCAGACGGTCGCGGAGCGCCTCTTCATCACGGAGGCGTCGGTGGTCAAGCACGCCGGAAGCATCTTCTCGAAGTTGGAGCTGGACCCCGCCGAGGGCAACCGTCGCGTCCTGGCGGTCCTCGCCCACCTCCGCGACCGCGCCGGCGCCTGAGCCGTTCCGCCGGGAACGGCCCGACGCGCCGATCGGGGGCGCCGCGGGCCCTCACCGCACTTCGGCGGGCTCCACCCGTGTCCGGGAGCGGGCCACCACGCGGGACGCGGCCTCCGGGGCCACGGAACGGGCCCAGGCCACCAGCAGGACGGGCAGCGCCAGGTAGCCGAAGCGGCTCGCCGGGGCCAACAGGAAGGCCAGGGTGAGTCCGAGGGCGAGCCGGTGGGCGGCGGATACGACCGTACGCGGCGGGCGCGCCACCAGCGAGACGGCGACGGCCAGTCCTCCGAGCGCCAACAGGCCCACCGTCAGGTACCAGCCCCAGGGCCCGACCCCGGCCAGCAGGTGCCCGGGCAGCGGGCTGCTCGCCGGGGTGGGTACGTCGGCGCGGCCCGTGGGGAAGGCGAACACCTGCCGCCACATCTCCGCCGGCTGGAGCAGCAGGCCCGGCAGTACCAGGGCTGCCGTGCCGAGCGCGGCGACGGCCGCGCAGCGCACGGCGGCCCGCGCACCCCGGAGGGAGCCGAGCAGCGCGACGGCCACCGCGACGGCGGGCAGCGCGGTCCATTTGAGGGCGCAGGCCGCGGCGAGCGCCAGCCCGGAAGCCCCGGGCCGCCCGGAACCGGCGGCGGCGAGCGCCAGGCAGCACAGGCCCGCCAGCGGCAGGTCGACGCCGCTCACCACCAGCGGAAGCGCCACCACCGGCGAGGCCACCAGGACCGGCAGCAGGGGCGAGCGGGTCCCGCCGAGGAGCCTGCGGCCGACCCACAACGCACCGAACAGCACGGCGGCGCACCAGATCCGGGCGTCGCCCAACGGCCGCACCGCCCAGCTCCCGCCGGTGCCGAAGGCTCCGTCCAGCAGGGCGCGGGGCACACCGAGGAGCGCCATGCCGGGGAGGTAGGGGGTGTACTCCTCGACTCCGGCGGGCCGGTCCGCGTAGACGCGTCCGGTCCGCAGCAGGAGCCGCCCCGCCCGTTCGATCACGCCGACCTCGGATTGCCCCTGGCCCGTCAGCACCAGGTACACCAGTGGTACGGCGACCGCCCCGAGGAGGGCCGCGCCGAGGGCCGCGCGGCGCCGGCCGAGGAGCGTGGCACCGGCGGCCACGAGGTATCCGGCGCCGGCGCACCAGCCCCACAGCCGGTGCGGCCCGAGCGAGGAGAACAGCGGGAACGAGGACGCCCAGCCGGCCGCGAGCAGCCAGCCGGCGGTCCATCGGGCGGTTCGGGAAGGGATCATGGGTCCATTCCAGCCGCGCGGCCCCCTTCGGGTCTGCACGCCCAAGTGGCCTCTTCGTGGTGGGGTTTCCCCTACCTCCCGCCGTGGTCCGGACGCGCCGGAGGGGCGCGTCCCGTATCGGGACGCGCCCCTCCGGGCGGTCGTGCGCGGGGCCCTCGGGCCCCGGGACCTCAGGCCTCCGGGGCGCCGCCGAAGCGCTCGCGGTAGGACTCCAGGTCCTCCTCGGTGATCTTCGCGAAGAGCACCGGCGGCACGGTGAACGGGGTTCCGGCCGGTACCGCGTCCAGCGCCTTCGCCTGCTCCGGCGTCACCCACGTCGCGGTGTCGTCGGCGAGGGAGAAGGCGGAGCGCATGGCGTGCGCCGAGGTGGGGATGAAGGGCTCGGAGACCACCGAGTAGAGGTGGATGAGGTTCATCGCGGTGCGCAGGGTGAGCGCCGCGCCCTCCGGGTCGGTCTTGATCTCCAGCCAGGGGGCCTTCTCCTCCAGGTAGGAGTTGCCGGCCGACCACAGGGCGCGCAGCGCGGCGGCGGCCTTGCGGTACTGGAGGGTTTCCATGTGGCCCTCGTACTCGGCCAGCAGTTCGGCGATCTGCCCGCCGAGCTTCGCCTCGGCCTCTCCGGCCTGGTTGCCCGCGGGGACGTCGTCGCCGAAGCGTTTGCGGGAGAAGGAGAGGACGCGGTTGACGAAGTTGCCGAGGGTATCGGCGAGGTCCTTGTTGACCGTGGCGGCGAAGTGCTCCCACGTGAAGGACGAGTCGTCGGACTCGGGGGCGTTGGCGATCAGGAAGTAGCGCCAGTAGTCGGCCGGGAGGATGGCCAGGGCCTGGTCCGTGAAGACGCCGCGCTTCTGCGAGGTGGAGAACTTGCCGCCGTAGTACGTCAGCCAGTTGAAGGCCTTGACGTAGTCGACCTTCTTCCACGGCTCGCGGGTGCCCAGCTCGGTGGCCGGGAACATCACCGTGTGGAACGGGACGTTGTCCTTGGCCATGAACTGCGTGTAGCGCACGTCATCGGCCTCGTACCACCAGGACGTGTGGTCGCGGTCGGCCGGTTCGGCGTCCGCCCACTCCTTGGTGGCCGCGATGTACTCGATCGGGGCGTCGAACCAGACGTAGAAGACCTTGCCGTCGGCGGCCAGTTCGGGCCACGTGTCGGCCGGGACGGGGACGCCCCAGTCGAGGTCTCGGGTGATCGCGCGGTCGTGCAGGCCCTCGGTCAGCCACTTGCGGGCGATGGAGGACGCCAGCTGCGGCCACTCCTCCTCGTGCTCGGCGACCCAGGCCTCCACCTCGACCTGGAGCTTCGACTGCAGGAGGAAGAGGTGCTTGGTCTCGCGGACCTCCAGGTCGGTGGAGCCGGAGATGGCCGAGCGGGGCTCGATCAGGTCCGTGGGGTCCAGGACGCGGGTGCAGTTCTCGCACTGGTCGCCGCGGGCCTTGTCGTAGCCGCAGTGCGGGCAGGTGCCCTCGACGTAGCGGTCCGGCAGGAAGCGCTCGTCGGCGGGAGAGTAGACCTGCCGGATCGCCCGCTCCTCGATGAAGCCGTTCTCCTGGAGCTTCCGCGCGAAGTGCTGCGTGATCTCGGCGTTCTGCTGGGAGGAGCTGCGGCCGAAGTAGTCGAAGGACAGCGCGAAGCCGTCGTAGACCGCCTTCTGGGCGTCGTGGGCCTGCGCGCAGAAGTCGGCGACGGAGATGCCGGCTTCCTTGGCGGCGAGTTCGGCGGGCGTGCCGTGCTCGTCGGTGGCGCAGATGTACAGGACGTCGTGGCCGCGCTGGCGGAGGTACCGGGAGTACACATCCGCCGGAAGCATCGACCCGACCATGTTGCCCAGGTGCTTGATCCCGTTGATGTAGGGAAGCGCGCTGGTGATCAGGTGTCGAGCCATCCTCGGATGCTCCATTTCGTTCATGCGGTGACGATGTGCCGGTGACGGATTGTGATGGGGTTCATCGTATCGAACCGCCGAAAGGGCACGCGCCGCATTTTGTCGGGGTGGGCGTAACGCAAAAGCGAGGGTCGTGACCTCTCCGTCACGGCCCTCGCGATGGGCCCATGCTACAGGCGGTGGACCAAGCCACCGACCGTCGTCCGGGAGGCGGACGGCCGTGACCGGGGCGCCGGCGGACGGCCCCGGTCGGACCGCCCGGTCGGGCCCGCCGTCGGCATCCGGTCCGGCCCGCCGCCGGTGCCTCAGTCCCGGCCGCCCCCGGCGCCGTCGAGTGCGGTGATCCGACCGCCGCTCAGGAGCCGGGCCGTCAGGGAGACGGGGGCGCCCTCCGCCGCGGCCGGGGCGGTCAGGGTGCGGCCGTTCGCCTCCGCGCGGACCGCGCCGGACGCGGTGATGCCGGCGACCTCCCGGCTCCCGGCGGCGAGGAGGTACCAGCGGCCCGCCGGTGAGCGCCAGCGGGTGCCCGCGAGGAGGTGTTGGCCGAAGCGTCCGCAGGCGGCCGTGGACCGGGCCCGCGTGACGTCCTGCGGCGGCCCGGCGGGCAGCCGCAGTTGGACGAGGACGTCGCCCGGTCCGGCCCATCCGGAGGCGCGGGTGCAGGTCCACACCGCCCGGCCGGCGCCGTCGGGGAGTTCGGAGGCGGCGAAGTCCCAGACGTTGACGGCCCGTACGCCGCCTCCGCGCAGTTCCCGCAGCCGACAGGCCACGGGTGCCCAGGCGGCTCGGGCGGCGGCGCCGGTGGCCTCGCGGGGCTGGCGGGCGGCGACGGCTCCGGGGCCGTCGGGGAGCGGGGTGTAGGTGAGGTGGACGGGTGTGGGCGTGCCCAGGTCGGCGAGGACGAAGGAGTGCTTCTCCACGATCCGGGCGGAGGAGGTCAGTTCGAGCGCGGGCCAGGTGTCGCAGCTCCCGACGGTACGGGGCACCGCGGCCGGGGCCGTGACCCCGTCGGCGCCGACGGCCAGCGCGGTGGTGCCGTCCCCGGGGCGGAGCAGGTCGCGGGTCCCGGCGGTGGCGATCCAGGGGGCGACCAGGTAGCGCGCGGGCCGGCCTTCGGTGTTGGTCCCGAGGGCGAGGGCCGCGGCGGTGGTGACCCCGGCCTCGTCGGTGCGGGCGAAGTCCAGGGTCCGCCCGCGGGGGCCGGCCGCGGCTTCGGTGTAGCGGACGACGCGGTCTCCGTCGAGGAGCAGCACCACCGCCCGGTCCCGCCCGTCCTGCCCCGGGTCGACGCCCGGCACGTTCCCGGCGTACAGCAGGTGGGGGTGGTGCGCCGGCGGGTCGGTGGCGGTGCCCGGGGCCGCGGAGACGGTGACGCCGCCGGGCCGGGCCGCCCAGGCGCCGAGTGCCCGGGCGAGGAGGGACCGGTCGGCGGTGCGGGCGCCGCGGGCGGGCCAGGCGGTGAAGTCGACCCGGGCGGTGTCGGCCCAGGCCTCGGCGGGGACCTTGACCAGTCGGGCGGGGTCGAGCACCCCGGCGGCGACCGGTCCCGCCGCGGGTGCGGTCGGGGCTCCGGCCGGAGTTCCGTGGGCGACGAGGACCCCACCGGTCAGGGCCAGTGCCGCCACGGCGGCCCACCCGGCGCGGACCCTGCGGCGGCGGCGCAGCAGGTCGGTGGGTCGGGTGCTGACCACGCTGGAGTCGAATTCCGTCGTGCGCAGCGTCCGCAGGAGCGTCTCGTCGACGGGTACGCCCAGGGCTTCGCGGAGCCCGTCGGCGGCGTCGGGGGCGCCGGCCGCGCCGAGCAGCCGCACGACGGCCTCCTCGGGCAGTCCGTCCAGCCGGCTCAGGACGAAGGCGGCCCGGACCGGCGCGGGCGCGCCGACGAGCAGCCGGGCCGCCTCGTCGATGCCGCCCGCCGGGGGCCAGAGGCGCAGTCCCCAGACGAAGGGGGGCGCCGGTGGCCATCCGACCCGGACGAGGAGGGCGCGCGCCCGCCCGGCGGGGGCGAGGGCCGCGCGCAGCACCCGGACCCGGACGCCGCCCAGGGGGCCGCCCGGACTGTCGGGGCCGCCCGGTCCGCCGGGGTCGGGGCCACCACCGGCTCGGGGCAGGGCCCGTTGCACGACCCGGTGTGCCAGGAGTACCCGGGTGTGTCGCCCCAGGGAGTCGGGGAGGGTGACGTACGCGAGGCGGACCAGATGGGGGTAGTGCTCGACGAGCACCGCCTCGGCCTGTTCGACGGCGGTGGAGCCGAATCGCTGTGAGGTGGCCACGCTCAGACAAACGAGTGAATCTTGGGATGGTCACACGCCGTGGACGTGCCGCTGGAGGCCCGTCGGGTCCGGGATCGCATCCGGCATATGCATCTGCGCTGGTCAAGCCGCCGCACGATCAACGTCGATCAACAATCGATCATCACCGAACGTAATATTTCCAGGTTTCTTCTCTGCGCCCTCCGAGTGCGCCCGCGCTGATCTGATGTCCCCCGCACCAGGGGATGAGGTGGGGAACGGTGAACGATGGCGGACCGGAGGAGTCCGGTGGGGCCGTGGGGCTGCCGAGTCGGCGCCGGCAGCCGACACCGATGAGCCAGTGGGATCCGACCGCACGCCTGTCGTACTGGGCGTTCCACGCGAACCGGCGGCCGGCGTACATGCGTTTCGCGTACCTCCAGCTCGGTTCCGACGCCGCCGCGGAGGACGCCGTGGACGCCACCTTCGACTCGATCATGAACGAGTGGCTCCGGATGCTCCACATGGACCGTCTCGACGCCTACGCCTGGACCGTCCTCAAGCAGCGCATCGTCGACGGGCAGCGTCGACGCGATCCCCGGCTCGGACAGCCCCAGCCGATGGACATCAGCGCCTTCGAGGCCGCCCTGAAGGAAGCGCACGTCGACCAGTACGAGGTGCTCACCGACACGATTCGCTTCTACTCCGCCGTCTCCCGCCTCGCGGAACGACAACGGGACACCGTGATGCTGCGCTACGGACTCCAGTGCACCCCCGGGGAGGCCGCCGACGTGATGGGCGTCGACGAGGCCACCGTCCGCTCGCAACTCGGCCAGGCACACCGGCGGCTGGCCCGGCTGCTCGACGCGGCCGCGGAATCATGAGGCCGCCGGAAGGCCACGACCGCGACGGGAACCCGCGCGCGCTGGCCGAGTTCCTGGACCGGGCCGGCGTCCGCGACCGCTACCCGCACTACGACCTGGGCGCCGCCGAGGCCCGGCTGCTGCGCGTCCCCCTCGTACCGGGGGTCGTGGCGACCGTCGGCCGGGTCCGGCGCCGCCCCTTCGGCTGGAGCGATCCCGCCCGCGACTGCCCCCTCGACGCCGAACGGGCCCGCCGCGACCTGAAGGCCCTCTGCCTCGGCGTCGTCTGCGATCCGCGTGCGGAACACGACCTCGGCCGCTTCCTCGACCGTCGACACACCGACCTGCCGGGCGCGGTCGTCTTCGGCTGCCTCCTGCACCTGGCGGGCCTGCGCGAAGGATCCCGGTTCTGGTGGCAGTTCGCGGCCGGCGCGGGCACCGCGCGCACCGCGTCCGCCGCCTACTGCCTCTTCCTCGACCACTCCCGGCGCGGCGAGCACCACGACGCCCGGGTCTGGGCGCGTGAACTGGCCCTGCGCGGCTTCCGTCCGGGTGGCCGCCGCGAGCTGCGCGAGGTGCGGCTGTGCGCCCAGGCCGCCGTCCTGCGCTACGTCGACCAGACGGACGATCCCGACCTGGGCCCGGTACCGCTGCCGAAGCCCGGGCTGGTGCCCGTCCTGGCCGCGTTCCTGCCGCCGCCTCCCCTGCGCGCCCCCCGACCCCGCCCCGCCGCGGGACCCCTGCGCCACCCCTCTCTCACGTCCGCCGCACGGGGATCGACACCCGGGGCCGACACCGGCGAGGCCATGGCGCAGGCGCTCCGCGCGCTGGCCGTCGTACGCGTCCTGGAGCGACACCCGCTCGGCGTCCGGGTCGGCCGGCTGAGCCGGGAGACGGGCCTGGCCGAGGCGGAATTGGGCCCGTTGCTCGCCCTGCTGTGCGAGGAGGAGTACGCCTACCGCCCGGGGGTGGGGGTCTACGGGCGCGGACCGGCCCTGGACCGGCTCGCGACCCCCGGCGGACAGGGCCTGGCGGGGCAGCTCCAACGCACCCTGGCCCTGGCCCGTGACAGCGCGGGCGCCGCCGTCTACCTGAGCCGGTACGCCGAGGGCGAGGTCCGCATCACCCAGATGGCGGACGGGCCGGGCGCTCCGCCGGTGCGCGAGTGGGTCGACTTCCGCGCGGCCGCGCACGCCAGCGCGGTCGGCAAGTGCCTGCTGACGCAGCTCGACCACGACGGCCGAGCCGACCACGTCGCCCGTCACCGACCGGCCCGGCTCACCCCGCGCACCATCACCGACAGCCGGGTCCTGTTCAGCGCCCTCGACGCGGTCACCCCGGGTGCCCCCGTCTTCGACCTGCGCGAGTACTCCCCCGGTGTCGTCTGCGCGGCCGTTCCGATCGCCACGGGCGACTCGGCGGGCAGCCTCGCCCTGTCCCTGCCCGCCGCCCACGCCCACCGCCTGCGCCCGGCGACCGAGGCCCTGCGCCGCAAGGCCGTCCCGGTGCTGTTGGCCCTGCTGCTGTCGGGCGCCATCCCGCCGGACGCCCCGCCCGCCGACCCCGCTCCCGACGCCGGGCCCCCCTCGACCCGGATGACCCCGGAGACGCTGCGCCACCTGGGCCGGCTGTTCCGCACCCCGCTGACCCGCATCACCTGCGCCACGGCCACCCCGGACGGCCCCCACCTGGTCAGCGACCCCGCAGCGGCGACGGCCTACCTGTTCGACGCCCCGTCTCCCGGCACCCCCGACGGTCCGCGCCTCTCGCTCCCCCGCACCTTCACCGAGGTCGTGCCGGGCACCCTCCCGCCGCCCGACGGCCTGGTCGTGCTGCGGATGTGACGCCCGGGCCTCCCCGACACGGGGAGGCCCGGGAACGCAGAAGAGCCCCACACTTTCGTGTGGGGCTCTTGCTCGTGTCCGAGGGGGGACTTGAACCCCCACGCCCGATAAAGGGCACTAGCACCTCAAGCTAGCGCGTCTGCCATTCCGCCACCCGGACCAGGTGGTCGGCCCCGGTTTCCCGCGGCGACATGGACAACAATAGCAAAGGATCGGCGGGGTTCCGACCACATATCCGGGGCGCCCCTCCTCCGCCACGCCGCGCTGACCTGCGCGCATGCCCGACACCGGGTGGCGGGACGGAGCGTCTCGCGCAGGGGGTGCGGTCGGTCGCGCCCCGGGCCGGTCCACGTCGGGACGGGACACGGAGGGGTGCCGCCGGCCGGCTCCTACGGGCAGTGGATGACCTGGCCCGCGTACGAGAGGTTGCCGCCGAAGCCGAACAGCAGGACGGGGGCTCCGACGGGGATCTCGCGGCGTTCCACGAGCTTCGACAGGGCCATCGGGATGCTGGCCGCCGAGGTGTTCCCCGAGTCGACCACGTCACGCGCGACGACGGCGTTGACGGCGCCGATCCGGGCGGCGAGGGGCTCGATGATCCGCAGGTTGGCCTGGTGGAGGACGACCCCGGCGAGTTCCTCGGGGGTGATCCCGGCCTTCTCGCAGACCTTGCGGGCGAGCGGCGGCAGCTGGCTGGTGGTCCAGCGGTAGACGGACTGGCCCTCCTGTGCGAAGACCGGGGGCGTGCCCTCGATGCGCACCGCGTGACCCATCTCCGGTACCGAACCCCACAGGACTGGGCCGATGCCCGGCTCCTCGGACGCCTCGACGACGGCAGCGCCGGCGCCGTCACCGGTGAGCACACAGGTGGCGCGGTCGTTGTAGTCGGTGATCTCGGTCATCTTGTCGGCGCCGATGACCAGGGCGCGGGTGGCGGAGCCCGCGCGGATCGCGTGGTCGGCGGTGGCAAGGGCGTGCGTGAAGCCCGAGCAGACGACGTTGATGTCCATGACGGCCGGCCCGCCGCCCATGCCGAGCTTGGCGGCCACGCGGGCGGCCATGTTCGGCGAGCGGTCGATGGCGGTGGAGGTGGCCACCAGGACGAGGTCGATGTCGTCGGGGATCAGTCCGGCGTTCGCGAGCGCCTTCCCGGCGGCCTGGTAGGCCAGCTCGTCGACCGGTTCCTCCGGCCCGGCGACGTGACGCGTCCGGATGCCGACCCGGGACCGGATCCACTCGTCGTTCGTGTCGACCATGGCCGCGAGGTCCTCGTTGGTGAGCACTTTCGCGGGCTGGTAGTGCCCTAGCGCCACCACGCGTGAACCGGTCATGGGCGGGGTCCCCCTCTGTACGGAAGTCAGGATTCCTCAGCTTGACCTGCTACCGGTCGGTACAGGGGCGCGTGACCCGACAGGAATCTCACACCGATGTTTGGAGAATTCCGAGCAACTTCCTGCCGGGGGCTCCGTACGCCGCAGATCCGCGAGAATGTCCTCGTCAGGTGCACGACGAGGACAGAACGGGTGGTCGAACGCCATGGGACGGGTGACCGAGCGGCGCCGCGTCGTACGGATCCGGGACGGGGTGATCGGGGTCCGCCCGGACACGCTGGTCGCGGAGGAGCCGCTGGAGATCCGGCTGAACGGGAAACCGCTGGCCATCACCATGCGCACGCCGGGTGACGACTTCGCGTTGGCCGTCGGCTTCCTGGTGAGCGAGGGCGTGATCGCCCGCACCTCGGACGTCAGGGCCGTGACCTACTGCGAGGGTGCCGCGGAGGACGGTTCCAACACCTACAACGTGGTCAACGTGCAGCTCACGGCAGGAGTGCCGCTGCCGGACATCACGCTGGAGCGGAACGTGTACACGACCTCCTCGTGCGGTCTGTGCGGCAAGGCCGGCCTGGACGCGGTGCGCACGGCGACGCACTTCCCCGACCTCGCCGCCGATCCGGTACGGGTCACCCCGGAGGTCCTCGCCGAACTGCCGGGCCGGTTGCGGGCGGCGCAGAAGGTCTTCGACCGGACGGGCGGACTGCACGCGGCCGGGCTGTTCTCGGCGGAGGGCGAGCTGCTCGACGTACGGGAGGACGTGGGCAGGCACAACGCCGTGGACAAGATCGTCGGACGGGCCGCCCAGGCCGGCCGGCTGCCGCTGACGGGGGCGGTGCTGCTGGTCTCGGGCCGGGCGTCCTTCGAGTTGGCGCAGAAGGCGGTGATGGCGGGGATACCCGTGCTGGCGGCGGTGTCGGCGCCGTCCTCGTTGGCGGTGGACCTGGCCCTGGAATCGGGGCTGACCCTGGTGGGCTTCCTGCGGGGCCGGGACATGAACGTGTACGCGGGTGAGCAACGGATCGTCCTGCCGGACGCGTAGCGGGCCGGTGCCCGCCGGGCGACGACGGGCATGGTCGCGGACCCTAACGGCGGCGACCGCGGCGCGAGGTGGGGGCCGGCTTCGGTTCCGGCGGGTCGATCCGGTGGAGGTCGAGGGTGGCCGGCAGCGGGGTGGCGCCCGGTCCGCCGGACTCGGCCCAGGCGATGATCTCGTCCGTCGCGGTGTCGTCCAGGGCGAAACCGAACCAGACGGCGCGCGCGCCCCGGCGGCGGTTCTCGGTGGTGGGTTGGACCACGATGACGTTGGCCTGGGCGCACGGTCCGAGGCACTCGCTCGTCCGGACGGCCAGCAGGCCCTCCGATGCGTCGGCCGCCTCGCGCAGCCGGGCGAGTTGGCCGGCGTGGTCGGAGCCCGGGTTCTTGCGCGGGTCCCCGCAGCAGCAACCCCGGCAGACCACCAGGGTGCAGGGGCGTGGGGCGTGGGCGGCGAGCGGGCGTATCCAGGTCACCGATGCACGTTACCGGCCCTGCGGGGCGGGGTGTTGGACGGCGCGGGAGACCTCCGCCACATCGACGGGGACATCGGCCACCGGGTCCTGGGCGCGTCGTCGGGCCAGGACCGCACAGACCATCAACTGCATCTGGTGGAACAGCATCAACGGCAGTACGGCGAGACCGGCCTGGGCCCCGAACAGGACGCTGGCCATGGGCAGCCCGGCGGCGAGGCTCTTCTTCGACCCGGCGAACTGGATGGCGATGCGGTCCTCGCGGTCGAACCCGAGGCGCTCGGAGCCGTACCAGGTGACCAGCAGCATCACCGCGAGGAGCACGGCCTCGACGAGGATCAGCGCGCCGAGCCGCGGGAGGCTGACCTGGTGCCAGATCCCGGCCGCCATCCCCGCGCTGAAGGCGGCGTAGACGACGAGCAGGATCGAGCCGCGGTCGACGTAACCGAGGACCTGCCGACGGCGGACGAGGAAACCTCCGACCCAGGGGCGCAGGAGCTGGCCGAGGAGGAACGGCAGCAGGAGTTGTACGACGATCTTCAGGAGGGAATCGAGGGAGAACCCGCCCGAGCCGCTGTCGAGCAGGGCGGCGGCGAGCAGGGGGGTGAGGACGATCCCGATGAGGCTGGAGAAGGATCCGGCGCAGATCGCGGCGGGGACGTTGCCGCGTGCGATGGAGGTGAAGGCGATGGACGACTGGACGGTCGAGGGGACCAGGCAGAGGAAGAGCAGACCGCTGTAGAGGGGTTGGGTCAACAGGCCGGGCACGAGGAATCCGGCGGCCAGGCCGAGCAGTGGGAAGAGGACGAAGGTGCCGGCCAGCACGGTGAGGTGGAGCCTCCAGTGGCGCAGCCCCTCGACGGCCTCGCGGGTCGACAGGCGGGCTCCGTAGAGGAAGAAGAGCAGGGCCACCGCGCCGGTCGCGGCTCCGTTCGCGACGCCGGCCGCCGCGCCCCGGGCGGGGAACAGGGCGGCCAGGCCGACCGTCCCGAGCAGGGCGAGGATGTACGGGTCCAGCGGGAGCCGGGAGGGCAGTCGGGGGCGGCGCATGCGGGGCTCACTTGCTGTCGGGGGTGGTCCGGGCGGGGCCGGACCGGGCCGGCGGGGCTCGGCGTCGGATTCGGCGCGGGCCCCGTGCCCATGGTCGCGAATCCCTACTCATCGCGAAACCCGCACACTGCTCTGACTGTCATCACGTGATCCGATGACCGTGGTCGAGCGGCCCCGACGCCTCGGGGCCGCCCTCCGGGCGACGACGCGCTGTTGACGACAGCCCCTAGCATGGCCGCATGTACGACCCCGTTCAGTTGCGTACGTTCCTCACGGTGGCCCAGACGCTGAGCTTCACGCAGGCCGCCGACCGGCTCGGGGTGCGGCAATCCACGGTCAGCCAGCACGTGCGGCGGTTGGAGGGGGCCACCGGGAGGGCGCTCTTCGTCCGGGACACGCACAGCGTGGCGCTGACGGAGGACGGCGAGGCGCTGCTGGGGTTCGCGCGGACCATCCTGGAGGCGCACGAGCGGGCGGCCGCCTGGTTCACGGGGACCCGGTTGCGCGGGCGGCTGCGGTTCGGAGCCTCGGAGGACTTCGTCCTGACCCGGCTGCCGGAGATCCTGGAGGGGTTCCGGCACGAGCACCCCGAGGTGGATCTGGAACTGTCGGTGGAGCTGTCGGGCACGCTGCACGAGCGGCTCGACGCGGGGCGGCTGGACCTGGTGCTGGCCAAGCGGCGCGGACCGGGGGACGAGCGGGGTCGGCTGGTGTGGCGGGACCGGATGGTGTGGATCGGGGCGGAGGGGCTGCGGGTGGATCCCGAGCGTCCGGTGCCGCTGATCCTCTTCCCTCCGCCGGGCATCACCAGGGCCCGGGCGCTGGAGGTGCTGGAGCGGGAGGGCCGGGCCTGGCGCATCGCCTGTACGAGCGGCAGTCTGAGCGGTCTCGTCGCGGCGGCCCGCGCGGGGTTGGGGGTGATGGCGCACGCCAAGGGGTTGATCCCGCCCGGGCTGGCCCGGGTGGGGGGTCTGCCGGAGCTGGGGCCGGTGGAGTTCGCGCTGCTCCAGGGGCGGCGGCCGACCCCGGCCGGTGAGGCTCTGGCGGCCGCCGTCCTCGCGGGTGGGGACCGCCTCAGCAGGCCGGCTTAGACCGACGGCGGACCGGCCGTCGGGGCCCTCGCCGGGGGCGGCGGGGTCGAGGTGGTGTGCAGCGGGTCGGGAGCGGTTTTCCGGGGCGTCGGGCGGGGGCTCGGGCGGGCCGTAGGGATCTTGTGGAGGTTTCCCGGGGTCTGCCGGGCGCGGGGTCCGGTGGGGTAGCGTCGCGGCGCCCCAGGGAGAGGAGCGGGATGTTGCGCGAGTTCACCGTCCCACCCGTGGTCACGAGCGTGCCGGTCGGCGGTCTGGCCGACGTGGTCTTCGAGTACGCCGGGCAGGACCCGGACCGGGTGGTGCTCGGCCGCAAGGCGGGCGGGGTGTGGTGTGACGTGACCTCGCGGGAGTTGGCCGAGGAGGTGCTCGCGCTGGCCAAGGGGTTGCTCGCGCAGGGCATGCGCTTCGGGGACCGGGTCGCGCTGATGTCCCGAACGCGCTACGAGTGGACGTTGTTCGACTTCGCGCTGTGGGCGATCGGGGCGCAGCCGGTGCCGATCTACCCGACGTCGTCGGCGGACCAGGTCCAGTGGATCCTCCAGGACGCGGACTGCGTCGGGTGCGTGGTGGAGGACGAGGACCAGGCGATGACGGTCGGATCGGGCATCGAGGGGCTGCCCGGGCTGCGTCGCCTGTGGCAGCTCGACGCGGGCGCGGTCGAGGAACTGGTGGCGGACGGCCGCACGGTGGCCGACGACGTGGTGCACCGGCACCGGCGGGCCGTCACCCCGGACGCCGTGGCGACGGTCATCTACACCTCGGGGACGACGGGCAGACCCAAGGGCTGTGTGCTCACCCACGCGAACTTCATGTACGAGGCCGACACGATGGTGGCGCGCTGGGAGCCGGTGTTCCGGGCGGGGCCGGGCGAGCAGCCGTCGACGCTGTTGTTCCTGCCGCTGGCGCACGTCTTCGGGCGGATGGTCGAGGTGGCTGCGGTGCGGGCCCGGGTGAAGTTGGGGCACCAGCCGGCGTTGGCGGCGGCGGAGCTCCTGCCGGACCTGGCCGCGTTCCGGCCGACCTTCGTGCTGGGGGTGCCGCACGTCTTCGAGAAGGTGTTCGCGGCGGCCCGCCGGAAGGCGGAGTCGGAGGGACGCGCCGGGCCGTTCGACCGTGCGGTGGAGACGGCCGTGCGGTACGCGGAGGCTCGGGAGGAGAAGGCCTTCGGGACGGGGTCGGGACCCTCGGCGGGGCTGCGGATGGAGCACCAGTTGTTCGAGAGGCTGGTGTACGGGAAGGTCCGGGAGGCCATGGGCGGCCGGGTGCGGCACGCGATGTCGGGCGGCTCGGCGATGTCGCGCCGGCTCGGGCTGTTCTTCGACGGCGCGGGGATCAGGGTGTTCGAGGGGTACGGCCTGACGGAGTCGTCCGCGGCCGCGACCGCGAACCCGCCGGGGGCGACGAAGTACGGGACGGTGGGTCAGCCGATCCCGGGCAGTTCGGTCCACATCGCGCAGGACGGGGAGGTGTGGCTGTACGGCGGGCACGTCTTCTCCGGGTACCTGAACGATCCGCGGGCGACGGCGGAGGTGCTGCGGGGCGGATGGCTGGCGACCGGGGACCTGGGCCGGCTCGACCGGGACGGGTACCTCACCATCACGGGCCGGAAGAAGGAGATCCTGGTCACCTCCAACGGGAAGAGCGTGGCGCCGACCGCGTTGGAGGAGCGGGTGCGCTCGCATCCGCTGGTGTCGCAGTGCGTGCTGGTGGGCAACGACCGGCCGTACATCGCGGCGCTGGTGACCCTGGACATGGAGGGGGTCGCGCACTGGTTGTCGCTGCGGGGGCTGCCGCAACTGACGGCGACCGAGGTGGTGGGGGATCCGGAGCTGGCGGCCGAGGTGCGGCGGGCCGTGGTGGCGGCCAACACGCTGGTCTCGCAGGCCGAGGGGATCCGGACCTTCCGGGTGCTGGCCGAGCAGTTCACGGAGGAGCGCGGGCTGTTGACCCCGTCCCTGAAACTGAAGCGCCGGGCGATCGAGAAGGTGTACGCACGGGAGGTCGAGGGCCTGTACCCGGCGTGACGGGAGTACCGGACGACATACCTGACGGTCCGTCATTTTACTTGGTGATTGATATTGACGGTGCGTCAGGTCGCGCACAGAATGCGGGGATTCCGACCCGAGGGGGATCCACCCATGCCTCGATCCATCCGCGCCCTGGCCGCAGTGGCGGCCGCCCTCGCGCTCGTCTCCGCCTGCAACTCCGCCTCCGACCGGACCGACCCGGGCAAGCCCGGCGGCGGAAATCCGACCGTTCGCGGGGTGAGCGCCGATTCCATCAAAGTGGGCGGGATCGTCTCGATGACGAGCGCCGGCGGCTACAGCAAGAAGGACACCGACCTCGGGGCCAAGGCCCGCTACCTGCGGGCCAACGCGGAGGGCGGCGTCCACGGCCGGCGGATCGACTACATCGGGGCCGAGGACGACGGCCAGGACCCCGCCAAGAACCTGGCCGCCGCCCGCAAACTCGTCCAGCAGGACAAGGTCTTCGCGGTCTCCCCCATGAGCTCGGTGACCTTCTCCGGGGCGGACTTCCTGGAACAGGAGAAGGTCCCCACCTTCGGCTGGGGCACCCTGCCGTCCTTCTGCGGCCCCAAGCACATCTACGGGTTCAACGGCTGCCTGGTCCCCAGCCCCGGCGGCACCATCAACCAGACCTGGCCCGAGGGCATCGGCCAGGTCCTCGGCGGCAAGCAGGGCAAGTCCGTGGCGATCATCGCGAACGACAGCGACGCCGGGAAGTTCGGCATCCGCACCTTCCAGCAGGGCTTCACCAGCGCCGGATTCACAGTGTCCTACGCCAAGGCCTCGGTCCCGGCGACCGCCGTGCCCAGCGACTGGTCCGCGTACGTCAAGGACATCCTCGGCAGCAACGGCGGCAAGGCCCCCGACGCCGTCGTCTCCGTCATGCAGACCCCCAACAACATCGGCCTGTTCACCGCGCTCAAGCGCGGCGGCTACAAGGGGCTGCTGTCCGACCCGACGGACTACGACCCGGGGTTGCTCGCCAAGGACGCCACCAAGCAGGCCCTGGACGGGGTGCACGTGTTGCTCCAGTTCGAGCCCTTCGAGTCGGACAGCGCCGGCATGGCGCGGTTCAAGGCGGACATCAAGGCGGCGGCGGGCGGCCAGGACGTCCCCCTCAACATGCACATGTTGACCGGGTACATGTCCGCCGACCTCTTCCTGGCCATCGCGCAGAAGGCCGGGAAGGACCTCACCGTCACCTCGTTCCAGGCCGCCGCGCAGGGCTTCTCCGACACCGGCACCCTCGTCGGCGACCGGTCGGAGCCGAAGGGGCAGAAGGACAGCTTCGGCTGCGGGGCGCTCGTACAGCTGAAGGACGGCACGTACAAGGTGTCCGTGCCGTTCAAGTGCCACCAACCGATCCCCTTCACCTGAGGGCCGGGGCAGCGGGATGGAAGACCTGCTCGTCTTCGTACTGAGCGGCCTGGTGTCCGGCGCCCTGTACGCACTGCTGGCCACCGGGCTGGTGCTGTCGTACTCGGCGTCCGGGCTGTTCAACTTCGCGCACGGCGCGACCGCCTACCTGTGCGCGCTCACCTTCTACGAGCTGCACTCCGGGCTGGGCTGGCCGGCCGTTCCCGCCGCGCTGCTGGTGGTCTGCGTCCTGGCGCCCGGGCTCGGCTGGGGGCTGGACCGGCTGATGTTCCGGCGGCTCGCCAAAGTCGGGGAGACCGCCCAGATCGTGGCGACCATCGGACTGCTCGTGGCGCTGCCCGCCGCCGGACTGTGGACGGTGGAGCTGCTGGCCGACGCGGGCGCGCCGGTCGAGCCCGCCGAGAACCAGTTCGGGCTGCCCGGGGTGGGCCCGAGTCCGGCCAGGTCCTGGCAGCTCGCGGACGGCGTCGGCGTCGACTCCGACCAACTGATCACCTGGGTCGTCACGGCCGTGGTGGCCGTCGCCCTGTGGGTGCTGATGCGGCACACCCGCCTGGGCCTGCGGCTGCGGGCAGCCGTCGACAACCGCTCGCTGACCGAGCTGCGCGGCATCAGCGCCGACCCGCTGTCGTCGATCGCGTGGATGATCTCGTCGGGTCTGGCGGGCCTCGCCGGGGTGCTGGCGACCCCGCTGTTGGGGCTCTCCGCCCACGACTTCACCCTGTTCCTGTTCGTGTCGGCGACCGCCGCCGTCATCGGCCGGTTCGCGTCCGTACCGCTCGCCTTCGCGGGCGGGCTGGGGCTCGGCGTCCTGCAGAACCTGGTCGCGGGCTACGCCTCCTTCGCGGAGGGCATCACCGGGTTCCGCACGGCGGTACCGTTCCTGATCCTGTTCGGGGGGCTGCTCGTACTGACCCGACGGGCCCGCGCCGCGGGGGTCTCCGCCGTCGAGGTGCCGGCGCCGGACCACCTCGCGGGCGCGTCCTGGACGCGCCGGTGGGGCGGGTGGGCCGTGGCCGCCGCCCTGCTGTGCGTGGCGTTCTACACCGTCACGACCCCCTTCTGGACCGGGCTGCTCGCGCAGGGCCTGGCCATCGCGCTCGTGTTCATGTCGTTCACCGTGGTGACCGGGCTGGGCTCGATGGTTTCGCTGGCCCAGGCCACCTTCGTCACCGGGGCCGCGCTCGTCGCGGGCCTCCTGATGAGCCGGGGCTGGCCCTTCGTGGCGGCGCTGGCGGTGGGCACCTGCGTGGCGGCCGTGCTCGGGGCGCTGGTCGCGCTGCCCGCGCTGCGGCTCGGCGGACGTTCCCTCGCGCTCGCCACGCTGGCCCTGGCCTTCCTCGCCGACCAGGTGCTGTTCCAGTTGCGGTGGCTGCGCAACGGGGACTCCGGTTGGTCCGTCCCGCGTCCGGTGATCGGCCCGCTGGACCTGTCGGACGACCGGGCCTTCGGGGTGGCGCTCGTCGTCCTGGCCGCCGTCGTGGCCGCCGCACTGGGCGCGCTGCGCGATTCGCCGTCGGGGCGGGCGATGCTCGCCGTACGGTCGGCGCCCGCGGCGGCCATGGCGTCCGGGGTGTCGGTCCTGCGCACGAAGCTGATGCTGTTCATGCTGTCGGCGGGACTGGCGGGCTTCGGCGGCGTCATGTACGCCTCGTTCAACACCCGGATCACGGCCACCGACTTCACGGCCATGACGGGGCTGGTGTGGCTCGCCGTCGTCGTGGCGGCCGGGGTCCGCCGGCCGCAGTACGCGGTGGTGGCGGGCCTGGTCTTCGCCGTGGCTCCGCGGGTACTGGCCGACTGGGTGACGGAATCGGCGCACCTTCCGGTGATCCTGTTCGGGTTGGCGGGACTGGCACTCGCCAACGATCCGGACGGGTACTGCGCCGCCGTTCCGGTGCGCCGCGCCCGGCGGGCGGCCGTTGCGAGCGCGGGCGTCGGGGTCCCGGCCGGGCCTGCTCCGTCGTCGACGGCCGGGCCCGATCCGGGAGCCGGGACCGTGCCGAAGGCCGGGCCGGAGACGGGGGCGGGGGCCGCCGGCGGGACGTCGGGGGCGGGGACCGTGCCGGCCGCCCGTCGGCCGGGGACCCGGCCCGGGGCGCGGACCGGCGCGGCACCCGGCACGACCGCCGACGCACGCCGCGGGGCGGCGGCAGGCGGCGGGGCTGGTGCGCGGGCGGTGCCCGCGCTGGAGCTGCTCGATGTGACCGCCGGGTACGACGGAGGGCTCGTCCTCCACGGGGTCGGGCTCACGGTCCGTCGGGGTGAGATCCTCGCGGTGCTCGGGCCCAACGGGGCCGGGAAGTCCACCGCCTGCCGGGTCGCCGCCGGCCTGCTTCCCGTCACCGGGGGGACGGTCCTGGTCGGCGGGCGGGACGCCAC
Source organism: Streptomyces sp. NPDC040432 (assembly GCF_055595445.1). Lineage (NCBI taxonomy): Bacteria > Bacillati > Actinomycetota > Actinomycetes > Kitasatosporales > Streptomycetaceae > Streptomyces > Streptomyces sp. NPDC040432. The sequence goes on from NZ_JBVIVP010000005.1 coordinate 436,203, forward strand.
CGGGGACGGGGCGGTGCTCAGGTCCCGGGCCGGGGTGCTGCTGGCTCCGGAGGGGCGGGGCATCTTCCCCGCGCTCACCATCGAGGAGAACCTGGCCCTGTACCTCCCGGAGGCCGCCGCCCGGGCCGCCGTCTACGACCGCTTCCCGCGACTCGGGGAGCGCCGGGCGGTGGTGGCCGGGGCCCTGTCGGGAGGGGAGCAGCAGATGCTGGCCCTCGCCCCGCTGTTGGAGCGCCCGCCGCAGGTGCTGATCGCGGACGAGCCCTCGCTCGGCCTCGCGCCGCGCGTGGTGGACGAGGTGTACGGGCTCCTCACGGAGATCCGGGACGCCGGTACCGCGTTGCTGCTGGTCGAGGAGAAGGCGGCGGAGATCCTGGGGATCGCCGACACCGTGGCCTACCTCGCGCAGGGCCGGGTCTCCTGGTGCGGCCCCAGGGCCGAGGTGGAGACCGATCGGCTGACCGAGGCCTACCTGGGGATGGTGCCATGAGCGGCGGCTGGGTGCTGGAGGCGAGCGGGATCGACGTGCGCTTCGGCGGGGTCAGGGCCCTGACCGGCGTGGACGTGGGGGTCCGCGCCGGGGAGGTGTGCGGGCTGATCGGGCCGAACGGGGCCGGGAAGACGACCCTGTTCGACGTCCTGTCCGGGATCCGGCGGCCCGACCGCGGCCGGATCCTGCTCGACGGGGCGGACGTCACGCGCCGCTCCCCCGTGTGGCGTGCCCGGCACGGGATGCGGCGCACGTTCCAGCGCCAGCAGCTGTTCGGGCAGCTCAGCGTGGCGGACAACGTGCTCGTCGCACAGGAGTGGCGCGGTGGCGGGGGTGGTCTCGGAGCCGACCTGTTGGCGCTCCCGGCGCGCCGCCGCCGGGAGCGGGAGCGGCGCGAGCGGGGGCAACGGGTCCTGGCGTCCTGCGGGATCGGGTCGCTCGGGGACCAGTACGCCGGCGGGCTGCCCGTCGGCCGGGCCCGGATGGCGGAACTGGCCCGTGCCGTGGCCGACCCGCCGAAGGTGTTGCTGCTCGACGAGCCGGCGTCCGGGATGTCGGCGCCGGAACGGGAGCAGCTCGCCGCGGTGGTGCGGCGCCTGGCGGAGGAGGAGGGTTGCGCGGTGCTGCTGGTCGAGCACAACGTGGCGTTCGTGATGGACGTGTGCGCGCGGGTCGTCGCACTGGACCTCGGCGCGGTCCTCGCGGAGGGGACGCCGGCCGAGGTGCGTGCGAACCCTGCGGTGCGGGAGGCGTACCTCGGTACGACGTGACACGACGCGCGGGTCGGACGGCCGGCGGGCCTCGCGTCCGGTGGCGGGAATACGGTGTGCGGGGGGCCGGTTGTCGCCCCTCGTACACCGCGGCGCGGCCACGACCGCACCGACCGCACCGACCGCACCGACCGCACCGACCGCACCGACCCGAGGGAATCGACCGACGTGAACCAGGTCCCCACCGTCAAGCTCAACAACGGCACGCTCATGCCCCGACTCGGGTACGGCGTCTGGCAGATCCCGGACGCCGAGGCGCAGGAGGCCGTCGGCACCGCGCTGGAGGCGGGCTACCGCAGCATCGACACGGCCGCCGTATACGGCAACGAGGCCGGTACCGGGCGGGCGCTGGCCGCGTCCGGGGTACCGCGCGCGGAGCTGTTCGTCACCACCAAACTGTGGAACGGGCCGTCGCACACCTGGGACCGGGACGCGGTGCTGCGCGCGTTCGAGGAATCGCTCTCCAAGCTGGCCGTCGACCACGTCGACCTGTACCTGATCCACTGGCCGCGCCCGATGCGCGAGGACTTCCTCACCATTTGGAAGACCTTCGAGGAGATCGCCGCCGACGGCCGCGCGAAGGCGGTCGGCGTGTCGAACTTCCGTCCGCAGGATCTGGAGCGGCTCCGCGAGGTGAGCGCCCTGGTACCCGCCGTGAACCAGATCGAGCTGCACCCGCTGTTCCCGCAGGAGGAGCTGCGCGCCCTGCACGCGGAGCTGGGCATCGTCACCGAGGCCTGGTCCCCGCTGGGCCAGGGCAAGGAGCTGCTGACGCTGCCGGCGGTCGCGGAGATCGCCGCCCGGCACGGCCGCACCGCCGCCCAGGTGGTGCTGCGCTGGCACCTCCAGCTGGGCAACGTCGTGATCCCGAAGTCCGTGACCCCCTCCCGGATCCGGGAGAACCTCGATGTCTTCGGGTTCGAGCTGGACGCCGCCGACCTCGCCGCGCTGGACGCCCTGGGCGCGACCGCGGCCGGCCGTCGCATCGGTCCGGACCCGGCCGTCTTCGACGTCTGAGGGCGCCGGCGTGAACCTTCCCGACGGGACCTACCGGATCAGGAACGTCGAGAGCGGGCTGGTGCTCCAGTTGGAGGGCGCCTCGCGGGTGCGGGTCGGCCCCGACGGGCCTCCCGCGCCCGCGCCCGCCCGTCGCTGGCGGATCTCCCCCGTGCACAGCGGCGGCGGGATCTTCCATGTGGTGAGCGAGGACAACGAGCGGCGCCTGGACGTCGCCAACGCCTCGACCGACAGCGGCGCGCGGGTGCAGGTGTGGTGGGCCAACGCCTTCGGCGCCCAGGAGTGGCTCGTCGAGCAGCACCTGGACGACCCGGGGGTGGTGTCGCTGATCGCCTGCATCAGCGGGCTGCCCCTGGAGGCCGACGACGAGGGCCGGGCCCGCCAGGGGGAGGACACCGACTCCCCGTCCCAGTGGTGGCGGCTGGAGCCGGTGTAGTGGAACGGGCCCCGGCCCCCGGCCCCCGCGGAGGGCTCAGCGCGCGCCGTGGGCCGGGGCGAGGGTCTCGACGCGTTCGGCGAGCGCGAAGTCGGTCTCGGTGACGGCGCCGCCGGCGTCGTGGCTGTTGACCGACAGCCGGACGGTGTCGTAGCCGAGGGTGAGGTCGGAGTGGTGGTTCAACTCGTCCTGGACGGCCGCGATGTGCGCGACCAGGGCACTGGCCGCGAAGTGCGTGCCCAACCGGTAGGTGCGGACGATCCGGTCGTCCTCGAAGGCCCAGCCCGGAAGTTCCCGCAGGCGGTCCTCGATCTCCTTCTGCGACAGCGGCTCACTCGGCATGCACCGGCTCCTCATCCCTCGGGTACGCCCGTCGTACGTCCGTGACGTGGGGTCAAGGTTCGCACAGCACCGTGCGCGGCGGCCCCTTCGCGGCGCGGTGCGTGCGTGTCCCCGGGGGCTCTCTCGCCGCAGCCGTCCTCGGCTACCGTCGGAGCCATGACGACGGCGACTGTGGGAAACCTGCTGCGGACCTGGCGGGAGCGGCGCGGAATCAGCCAGTTGGAACTGGCGGGCCGGGCCGACTCCTCGTCACGGCACATCAGCTTCGTGGAGAACGGCCGGTCCCGGCCGAGCGAGGAGATGGTGCTGCGGCTGGCCGAGCACCTCGACGTACCGGTCCGGGACCGCAACGCGCTGCTCGTCGCGGCCGGTTACGCCCCCCGGTACGCGCACACCCCGCTGGACGCCCCCGCCATGGAGGTGCTCCGCGAGAGCCTGGAACGGCTGATGACGGCCTACGACCCGTACCCCGCACTGGTGGTCGACGCCACCTACGACGTCGTCGCCGCGAACCGGGCCGTGATGATGCTCCTCGACGGGATGCCGGAACACCTGCTCGTCCCGCCGCTGAACGTCATGCGGCTCACGCTGCACCCGGACGGCCTCGCCCGACGGATCCACAACCTGCGCGAATGGCGGGGTCACCTGCTGGAGCAGATGGAGCGGCAGATCTCCCTGGCCCGCTCCCCCGCGCTGCGCGACCTGTACGACGAGGTCTCCGCGTACCCGGTGGCGGACCGCCCCGGCGACGCCGAGGCCCGGGAGTCGACCCCCTACATCGCGTTGCCGCTGCGGCTGGAACACGACGGGGAGATCCTGTCCTTCGTGTCGTCCATCTCCACCTTCAACACGCCGATGGACGTGACCGTCGCCGAGTTGGCCATCGAAACGCTCCTGCCGGCCGACGCGGCGACGGCGAAGTACCTGCGCTCAACGGGCTCCTGAGCCCGAGGCGCGCAGTGCCAGCTGCTGGAGCAGCGCGAACGCGGCGACGGTCAACGCCTGCGCCGGGATCCACACCGCACCCGCGACGGTGGGGGCCGGGCCGACGAAGAGCGCGACGAGACTGAGCACCGCCCAGGCGTAGTTGGCCTCGATCACGACCTTCACCGGGAAGGCCGCCGGGCGCGGTCGGGAGGCGAGCAGGCCCACGCCCGCGCCGTACAGGAGGAGGAAGACCCCGAGGCCGAGCAGGAGCGTCGCGTCGACGCCGAGCAGCCGGCCGAGCGGGGTGGAGAACGCCGCGTACGCCAGCCCGTTCCCGGAGGTGACGACCGCGTCCAGCGCGAGGAAGCGGCGCAGGGCGGTCTGCGGGACGGTGGTACGGGCGATGTTGCCGAACAGGGTCGCGGACATGGCGGTGGGCCTCCATCGGAGTCGGACGCGCGGGGCGGGGTGCCGGATCCCGGAGGCGAGTGCGCGCCCCCGGAACCCGATGCCCCCACTGTGCCGCCGACCCGGGACGGGGTCGATTACCTCCCACGTAACGGGCGCCCCCGGAGGACGTCCGCGCAGGGGCCCCGCCGCTCCTGGGCTCCCTGTACGCGGGAGGTCACGCCCCGCCCGGAGGGGACCGCCTAGCCGGCGCCGCGGCGTCGGCGGCGGGCGCGTTCGAACTCGGCGACGTCCGACATCCAGGGGCCGTGCTGTTCGAGTGCGGCGCAACCGCCGCGGGTGAAGGCGCTCACCAGGGTCCGGTACCCGGCGAGTCCGTCGACCAGGGTGTACTCGACCCGGTACTCCGGGTCCGACGTCCCGTCACCCTCCCGCAGCGTCGTGATCCGGGCCAGGGAGTCCGCGTAGAAGTGGAGCTGGATCCCTTCGCCCATCTCCTCGTCCTCGATGGTGAACACCTCGTTGTGGGAGCCTGCGCGATCGGCGACGAACTCCCAGAACTCCGCGGCGGCGCCGCGCGGGCCGCCCTGTCGCCACTTCTTCTCGACGTCCTTGTCGTCGGTGAACGACAGGGCCGTCTTCCTCGCGCTCCCGCCGAGGTCGCAGCGGTGACCCGCGGGCTCCTCGTCGTCCTCCACGGGTGCGTTCCTGGCACGGCTCGCGGCCTCCGAGCACATCAGGATGCTCACGGTGCGCACCCCGTCGTCGACGAGCTCGGGGTGCGCACGGCGCACGGCCGTCCCGACCGCCGTCTCCATCCGCTCCCAGTCGCTCCTGTCCGTGGCGCGCTTCCCCCGGCGCGGATCGCGGCCGATCCGCATTCCGGCGCACGCCCGCTCGGCGGTGGCGATCACGCGCATGACTTCGGGCAGCAGCGCTGCGTCGACGGCGTCGGGCAACCGCTTCGGGATCGTCGCGCCGTGCGCGTACCGGCCCGTGTACCTCAGGAGGGCGGCATCGAGCGGGCCGAGCACTGCTCCGCGCTCGGCGCGGCGGCGGTCCGCCTGGTGTTCCTGGGCCCGTTTCGTGTCCGCCGTCTCCGTCGCCCCGCGCATCGCCGCGCACACCCGACCGCTGTCGAGCAGAGCGATGTCGGCGCCGTGGGCGACGAGCCGGCTCCTTTCCCACGGGATGCGCCGGAACAGCGCGTCGACGTCCTCGGGCGCGGCGAGGAGGATCGGGTCCAGGAGCGCGACGGCGGCGTCCTCGTCGAGCCGGCCGCGGGTTCCGGCGGCGTCGCACAACGGGAGGACCGCACTCCACAGCAGCAGGTGTCGGGCCAGGTCGTCCCGGATCACCGCGAGGTGGGCCTCGCCGATCGGGAACTTGAACGTGCGGGGGTCGTGGTTGGCGTCGGCCCCGGCACCGAGCATCAGTTTCAGCCCGCCGGCCTCGCTGATGACGTTCGGTATCCAGCCGCTCCGCCGTGTGAAGACGATGTCGCCCATGGACTCAGCCCCTCCGGGAACGGCACCGGCGGGCATCACGGCGACGTCGCGGGCCCGCCCCGCACCGTCCGTTCACGACCACCGTGCGCATGCGGCGTCGAGGCGCGCGTCGGTGCGCACCCAGACCTCGCCCCCGGCGGCGTCGGCCGGGGCGTCGACCCGTTCCAAGCCGAGGAACTCGATCAACTTGAGCACCACCGCCCGTTCGGCCCGGTCGTCGTCGACACCGTGCGAGTCGAAGAAGACGTGGTACTGGTCGCTCGGGTCCACGATGCCGGAGTCGGCCCAGATCCGAGCGATTTCCTCGATCGCCGCCGATTCCGTCGTGATCGTGGCGGCGCGGGCGGCGCCCCGGGTCTCCGGTGACGCGTCGAGGTCGGCGAGGTCGGAGAACCACTGGCCGAAGCGGTCGAGGCCGGCGTATCCGTTCTCGAAGAACAGCATCGCGCCCGGAAGGAAGCGATTGCCCCTGTCGACCAGGAGGTGTTCCGACCGGGGCCCGTCCGCCGCGTCCTTCGTCCGGGAGATCACTCCTCGCCCGGGCATGAGCACCAGGCTCTGGCCCGACGCCTCGTCCTCGATGGTGTAGGTGTCGGAATCCCGGCCGCGGAAGTACTCGGAGAACGCCACGTAGGCTTCCTGGGCGTCGCCGACGGAGACCTCCTGGGCGTCACCTCCACCGCCGACGGCGAAGACGAACTGTTTCGGTCCGGGCTTGTAGGGGCGGGCCATGCGCGTCCTTCGTTCACGGGCGGGGGCTCGACCAGCGTAATCGAGCCGGCGCGGACGTGGACCGGCCGGCATCGACGTGCTGACCGCGGCCCGCACGCGCGCTCCCCCTGCGCGACGCCCGCGGGGCGGGCCGCGGGGACGGCACGGTCAGAGGCTTTCCAGGAGGTCGGCGAGCGGGGGCGGGACCTGACCCGGCGCGAGGGACTCCACCAGGAGGCGGCCGTAGCGGATCTTGCGGCCCTTCCTCGTCCCGAGGAAGCGTCGCAGCAGCCGCTGCCGGGGCCGCCCTTGGTGGGCGGGCTGGTGCAGCAGGGTCTGCCAGGCGCGCAGGTCGCCCTCGGCCTCGATGATCTCCTCCACGCGCGCCGTGCCGAGCGTGCGGATCAGTTCGTCCTCCAGGTCCGCGACGCACACGAAGAAGGCGGCACCGGGCGCTCCGGCCCGATCCAAGCCGCGCTCGTAGAAGCCCCGTTCGTTCTCGTCGCACAGTCCGGTCAGGCGCAGGCCCAGTCCGGGCGGCCCGAGCAGACCGGCGTAGCGGGCGACGTTCATCGCTCCGCTCATCGACACGACGGACACCCCTTCGGCCGCGAGGTCCCGGCCGTGCCGTTCGGCCAGGGCCTCGACGGCTTCGAGGTCGCTCGGCCCCTCCAGCAGCACCGCCGTCCGCAGCCCGAGCCGCGCCGCCAGGTCACCGGCCGGGCCGCCGGGCCCGCCGGCCGCCCAGTTGTTCACGGCGTCCCGGAACGCCCACATGTCCACCATGCGGCGAGTCTGCCCTGCGACCGGCGGCGCGGCACGGAATTATCCGGCGGCCCCGCCGCACACCGTCCTCCTCCCCGCCCGCCCGTGCCTACGGCGCGCCGGGAAAGCGGGACGCCCCGGACCGAGGGGTCCGGGGCGTTCGCCGTACGTCGCGCTTCGTCGTGTGCGGCGCGGTCAGAGGGTCGCGAGGTCCAGGCCGGCCTGCGCGGCGGCGGCCTGCACGGTCTGCTCCAGCAGGACGGCGATGGTCATCGGGCCGACGCCACCGGGCACGGGGGTGATCAGGGAGGCGCGGGCCGCGGCCGACTCGAAGTGGACGTCGCCGACGTTGCCCTCGTTGTAGCCGGCGTCCAGGACGACGGCGCCCGGCTTGATGTCCTCGCCGCGAATGAACTCGGCCTTGCCGACGGCGGCGACCAGGACGTCCGCCTGGCGCACGATCGACGGCAGGTCGACCGTGCGGGAGTGACAGTAGGTGACCGTGGCGTTGCGCTCCAGCAGGAGCATCCCGGCGGGCTTGCCGAGGATGGCGCTGCGGCCGACGACCACGGCGTGTTTGCCGGTGAGGTCGACGTCGTAGGCCTCCAGCAGGCGCATGATCCCGCCGGGCGTGCAGGAGACGAAGCCGGGCAGCCCGAAGCCCATGGCCGCGAAGGAGTGCATGGTGACCCCGTCGACGTCCTTGCCCGGGGCGATGGCCTCGAAGGCGGCGCGCTCGTCGATGTGGTGCGGGACCGGGTGTTGCAGCAGGATGCCGCTGATCAGCGGGTCCTCGGAGAGCTCGGTGAGCGTGGCGATCAGTTCGTCGGTCGTGGTGGTCGCCGGCAGCTCCACGTGGCGGGAGGTGATCCCGGCCTTGGCGCAACGGTTCTGCTTCATGCGCACGTACGTGACGGAGGCCGGGTCCTCGCCGACGAGGACGGTGGCCAGGCAGGGGGCGGTGCCGGTGCGCTCGGTGATCTTCGCCGCGTGGGCGGCGGTCTGCTCCGAGATACGGCGGGCGACGGCGGTGCCGTCCATCAGCCGGGCAGTGGCGGTCGTCATGGGGTCTCCTGAACGTCGCTGCGGATCGCGGTTCGCCCAGGCGCGCGGCAGTCGACGTACGGCGTACGCCGGGCCGCTCCCCGGTGGTGATCCACCCGAACGCCAGTCACGGCCCGCCGCCCACTGTAGTCGACTTATCCACTGGTTCCTCGGCGTCGGAGCTGGGACGATCGAGACATGACGCGCACTTTCGACCATCTCGTCGCCGAGGCCGAATCCGTGTCCGTCGACGGCTGGGACTTCTCCTGGCTCGACGGGCGGGCGACCGAGCAACGGCCCTCATGGGGCTACCAGCGGCTCCTCGGGGAGCGTCTGGCCCTGGTGCGCTCCGCCCTCGACGTCCAGACCGGGGGCGGTGAGGTGCTCGCCGGGGCGGGCCCGCTGCCACCTCTGATGGCGGCCACCGAATCGTGGCCGCCGAACATCGACAGGGCGACCCGCCTGCTGCACCCGCTGGGCGCGGTGGTGGTCGCCGACGCCGACGAACCCCCGCTGCCCTTCGGCGACGGGGCCTTCGAGCTGGTCACCAGTCGACACCCGGTGACCATCTGGTGGGACGAGATCGCCCGGGTACTGACACCGGGCGGCACCTACCTCTCCCAGCAGGTCGGCCCGGCGAGCGTCTTCGAGCTCGTCGAGTACTTCCTCGGTCCGCAGCCGGATCACGTCCGGCGCGGCAGGCACCCCGACGACGCCGTCGCCGACGCCACGAAGGCGGGCCTGGAAGTGGTCGATCTGCGTTCCGAACGACTACGGACGGAGTTCCATGACATCGGAGCCGTGATCTACTTTCTACGGAAGGTGATCTGGATGGTGCCCGGCTTCACGGTCGGGCAGTACCGGGACCGGCTGCGCGAGCTCCACGAACGGATCGGGCGCGAGGGCCCGTTCGTCGCGCACACCGCCCGTTTCCTCATCGAAGCCCGCAAAACGGACTGAGAGGAGGCCTACGGAAAGGCGTTCGCGGAGCGGACGGATCTTCGCCGGATCGGTTGCGCGGCCACAGCGTGGCGCAGGTCACTCAATTCAGCGCGTAACGAATCGACTCGGGCATGCGATGAACCGACAGGTGTCCTCGCGCGGCCCCGGAATACAGACCCCCCTCGGGTCTGTTTCCCGAGTTCGCGCGATGATGTCCCGCTCACCCCTTATCTGTTCGCAACGAGAGGCTCCTTGTGTCGCTCAGCCCGTCCCGTACGTTCCCTCCGGAGATCGCCGAATCGGAGGCCCTCGTCACGCTCGTCGAGCGCGGCCGCGAGCAGGGTCACATCAACGGTGACGACGTGCGCCAGGCCTTCGAGGCCGGCCGCATCCCGGTGGACCAGTGGAAGCGGGTCCTGCGCAGCCTGAACCAGGTCCTGGACGAGGAGGGCGTCGCCCTCCACGTCAGCGCCGCCCCCGCCACCAAGGCTCCCGCGAAGAAGCCCCGCAAGGCGGCGGCGGCCCCGGCCCGCACCGTGACCAAGAAGGCGGCCGCCGCGCCGCGCCCCATCGGCGCGCGCAAGACGGCAGCCCCGGCCACCGCGGCGGCGATATCCGCTTCGTCGACCGGCGCCGAGGGCGAGGAGGCGGCCGAGGCCGCCGCCGAGCCCAAGAAGCGCACGGTCAAGAAGACCGCCGCCAAGAAGGCGACGGCGACCAAGAAGACCGCCGCGACCAAGAAGGGCGCGAAGGACTCCGACGAGGGCGAGACCCCCGCCGCCGAGGGTGAGGACTGGGCAGCCGAGGACCTCGCCGACGAGCCCGAGGAGGAGGCGCCCAAGACCGGCGGAACCCAGGGCTTCGTCCTGTCCGACGACGACGAGGACGACGCCCCGGCGCAGACGGTCATGGTGGCCGGTGCCACCGCCGACCCCGTCAAGGACTACCTGAAGCTGATCGGCAAGGTGCCGCTCCTCAACGCCGAGCAGGAGGTCGAGCTCGCCAAGCGCATCGAGGCGGGCCTGTTCTCCGAGTACAAGCTCGAAGAGGAGGAGGACCACAAGCCCGCGTTCAAGCGCGAGCTGGAGATCCTCGTCGAGGACGGCCGCCGGGCCAAGAACCACCTGCTGGAGGCCAACCTCCGCCTCGTGGTCTCCCTGGCCAAGCGCTACACGGGCCGCGGCATGCTCTTCCTGGACCTGATCCAGGAGGGCAACGTCGGTCTGATCCGCGCGGTGGAGAAGTTCGACTACACCAAGGGCTTCAAGTTCTCCACGTACGCGACCTGGTGGATCCGGCAGGCGATCACGCGTGCCATGGCCGACCAGTCGCGCACCATCCGCATCCCCGTCCACATGGTCGAGATCATCAACAAGCTCGCCCGCGTGCAGCGTCAGATGCTCCAGGACCTCGGTCGGGAGCCCACTCCGGAGGAGCTGGGCAAGGAACTCGACATGACCCCCGAGAAGGTCATCGAGGTCCAGAAGTACGGCCGCGAGCCGATCTCCCTGCACACCCCGCTGGGTGAGGAGGGCGACAGCGAGTTCGGTGACCTCATCGAGGACTCCGAGGCGGTCGTGCCGGCCGACGCGGTGTCGTTCACGTTCCTCCAGGAGCAGCTCCAGTCGATCCTGGGGACGCTCTCCGAGCGCGAGGCGGGCGTGGTCTCCATGCGCTACGGCCTCAACGACGGCCAGCCGAAGACGCTGGACGAGATCGGCCGCGTGTACGGGGTCACCCGTGAGCGCATCCGCCAGATCGAGTCCAAGACCATGTCGAAGCTGCGCCACCCGTCGCGTTCGCAGGTGCTGCGCGACTACCTCGACTGATCCGTCGGGAGGAACCCCGCGGATCCGGGACGAGCGCGCTCGTCCCGGATCCGCGGGGTTTTCCGCTTTCCCGCCCGCTTCCGGGTTCCTACCCGGCGGGTTCGGTGGTCCGGCGGCGGGCGGCCATCAGGGCGTGCACGAGCACGCCCGCGAAGAGGAACAGGACGCCCTGGTAGACGGCCGCGTGGCCGGAGCCCGCGACCAGCCACATGGAGAAGCCGAAGGCCAGGCAGGCCATCGAGGCGTCGCGGACCAGGCGACCGCGCGAGACCTCGTCGGCGCGACCCGAGGCGAGGAAGTGGAGCTGCGCGGCCGTCGACAGCAGGTACGGGACGGTCGCGGTGAAGGTCGTGACGAGGACCAGGACCTCGAAGACGCCCTCGGAACCGGCCGTGTAGTTGTAGACGGTGAGGCCGGACGCCAGGACCACGGTGACGAGGACGCCCACCACCGGGACGCCGCGGCGCCTGACCGCGAAGACCTTCGGGAAGAGCCCGTCCCGGGCCGCCGCGTACGGGGTCTGCGCACTGAGCAGGGTCCATCCGTTGAGCGCGCCGACCATCGACACCACCGCCGCGCAGGCGACGAGCGTGCCACCCCAGGTACCGCCGAACATGGCGTCGACGGCGTCGCTGAAGGGGGCCTGCGAGGAGACCAACGCGTCGTGGGAGACCAGACCGAACACGGCGAGGGTGCCGAGCAGGTAGACGGTGGCCGCGCCGACGGTGCCGAGGACGGTGGCGCGGGCGACGTTGCGGGCCGGATCGCGGACCTCGCCGGCGCTGACGGCGGCCGACTCGACGCCCAGGTAGCTGAAGAGCAGGATCGCGGCGGACGCGGAGACGGCTCCGACCGCGCTCCCGTCCGTGGCGCGGAACGGGCCGAGGTTCGCCGGGTCGAAGTGGAACAGCCCGCCGATGGCGACCAGCAGCAGCGGAGCCAGCTTCAGTACGGTCGCCACGACCTGGACGGCGCCCACGTACCGGGTGCCCGCCAGGTTGGCGAGGGCGGGCAGCCACTGGACGGCGAGCGCCGCCAGGCACATGGACCACTTGTGTTCCCCGATCGCGGGGAACAGCACCGCGAGGTAGCCGACGGCCGCCACCGCGAGGGCCGCGTTCGAGACCCAGGTGGTGATCCAGTAGCTGTAGGCGGCGAGGAAGCCCGCGAAGTCGCCGAACGCGGCGCGGACGTAGACGTACGGGCCTCCGGTGCGCGGGTGCCGTTCGGCGAGCCGGCCGAAGACCAGGGCCAGGGATATCGCGCCGAGGGTCAGGACGGCGAAGGCGACGAGGCTGATGGTGCCGAAGGGCGCCACCGAGGCCGGCAGCAGGAAGATCCCGCCGCCGATGATGTTGCCCATGACCAGACAGAGGGCGACCGGGAGGCCGAAGCGGCGGGCGTGGGGGCCGCCGTCGCGGCGGGCGGCATCGCCGTGATCGTGGGGGTCGGTGGGGTCGGTGGGGTCCGCGACCTCCGCGGGGACCGTGGCCCCGGTGGTGGTCGGGGCTGCGGTGCAGGTCATCGGTGGTGCGCCTCGGAATGTCTCACATGTTGGGCAGGACGCCCCATGGTCGACCACCGTGAACCGCGTACCAAATCACCGGGTTTCGTCCGGTGCGGGCACCCCCACGGAAGGAAGGCTTCCACCCGGATCGGGGTCCTGCCGGGGATCCTCCGCCGGTCGGTCCGTGAGCGGAACCTGGGGGCCGTCCGCCTCCCGGAGCCAGCGGCGCAGGACGTCGTGCACGGCCTCGGCGCCCACCAGCTCGCGGCCAGGATCGGACAGCTCCGTGGGCCACATCAGGAACGGGCGCGCCTGCTCCCCGCCCAGGCCGCCGTGCGAGCCGATCTGTTCCTCGAAGGCGTGCACGGAGCCCGTCACCGGGTCGTACGCCGAGTTGACCATGATGTCGGCCACGTGCGGGAAGGAGTCCGTCCGGCGGACCGCCTCGGCCGCGCCAGGCCCGAACGGCGCCAGCAGTTCCTCCGCGGCGCCCGGTACGTCCAGCCGCGCCGAGGCGCCGCCCGGGCCCAGCACCTCGCCGTCCACCAGCAGGAAGCCCACCCCCGGGTGGTTGGCCAGGGTGGCCAGCAGGGCGGGGTGGGCCCGCTCGATCCACCGGCGCGTGGCCCGCCCGGGCAGGTCCGGGAAGGAGATCAACGCGAGGTTGCCCGACGCCAGCACCACCGGGTCGGAGCCCGACTCGGGCCGGGCCTCCTCGCCCTCGTCCTCAGGCCGGTGCAGGGCCGCCAGGACGGCCGCGCGGGCCTCGGCCCCACTGCGGGTGCCGCCGGCCCGCCGGGAGACGGCGAGCCCGCAGCCCGCCCGGACGAGGTCCTTCAGCGTCAGCCCGTACCGGCCCAAGAAGGTCTCCCCCGGGCTCTGGCCGTGATCGGAGAGCAGGACGAACCGGTAGCCGCGCGGGGCGTGCTCGGCCGCCCGGGCGATCAGCGCGAGGCTCCGGTCCAGGCGGGCCAGTACCCGGTCGGTGTCCCCGCCCTGCGGGCCCGAGTGGTGGGCGACCTCGTCGTAGGCCACCAGGTCGGCGTAGACGGCGGTGCGGCCCGCCAGCGCGTCCCCGATCACCGCGGCGACGACCACGTCCCGCTCGATGACCGTGGCGAAGGCCCGGATGATCGGGTAGAGCCCGCCGCGCGCCACCCGCGGCTTGGTCCTGCGGGCGCGGGAGCGCAGCGACTGGCTGATCTCGCGGCCCACCTCGGCGGTGAAGGACAGGGCGGTGCGGACGGCGTTCGCCGGGTCGGAGAAGTACGCGAAGTAGCCCGCGCGGGAGCGGTTGTCGCGGCCCCGCCGGGCGGCGACGGACAGCACCAGCGCCAGCTGGTCGGCCCCGCCGCTGAACAGGTTGCCCCGACTGGCGCCGTCGAGGGTGAGCAGGCCGGCGTCCCCGGTGCGGCGTACGGCCCGGCGCTGGAGCTCGGCCGCGCTCGTGGGCCGGTTGCAGACCATCACCTCGCCGGTGTCCTTCTCGTACCAGCGGAAGGCCGGTACGTCGAAGTTGGAGCCGTGCAGGATGCCGAGTTGGCTGGCGCCGGTCTGGCTGGACCAGTCCGTGCGCCAGGGCGCGAGACGGTGGCTGCGCTCAAGCCAGTCCGCCACCGTCGGCATCAGCCCGGCCGCCGCCGCCCCGCGCAGCACCTCGTACCCGACGCCGTCCAACTGGAGGACGATCAGCCCGGGTGCGGCCTCTGCCGCGCCCGGGGCGCCCTCACGGCGCCGGCGGCGCCTGCGGTCGGCGAGGCGGTACAGCCGGCGCCGGTACGCCTCGTCGTCGCGGACCGCGAGGGCGGTGGAGGTGGCGGACGCCACCGCGGACATCACCGCGGCGACCACGACGGCCGTCTCGGGGGCCACCGCGCCGCGGCCGTCCGGGGTCAGGCTGAGCGCGATCAGCAGGATCGAGCCGTTGAGGAAGAACACGAGCAGCCCGAGCACCAGCGCGGGCACCAGCAGCAGGGCCCGTACCACCACCGGCCACACCAGCGCGCTCAGCAGGCCGAAGGCGCCGGCGCCCCAGGCCGCGGTCAGCCCGATCCGGGTGATGCTGTCGCCGTCGGAGGACTGGAGGCGGAAGTCGGGCAGGATTCCGGCGAGGACGAGCATGGTGAGCGTGGACACCGCCCACACGATCACCACCCGCATCAGCGCACCACCCGCGGCCCGCCAACGCCAACGCCCTCGCCCCACGCCCGTTCCCCGTCTTCCGTCCCGGGCCGCGCCCCGCCGGCGGCCGTCCCGGCCAGCCTCGCACAGGGTGGTGGGGCGGTGCGGCGGACACGGGTGGCGCACGAACGTACGGCGCCCGCCGGCCGTCGACCGACGGTCCGGCGGGCGGGGTCGGCCGGGCCGGCGGTGGTGGGGCTACGTGCCGTCGTAGCCGGCGGTCGGCATGGAGAGCCGACGGTGCACCTCGGCCTTCATCGCCGAGGTGTACTGCGGCTCGTCGAGCCCGGCGGTCTCCAACCGGACGCCGCGCCGTTCGCATTCCGCGGCGAACTCGTCGACCGAGCTCAGTGCCCGGGCCAGGACGCGCCTGTTGGGGGCGACGAACAGGTCGATCTGGCCGGCGTCGACGTCGCACCACAGCCCGCAGTGGTCGGCCCGCAGCCCGTAGAAGAGCAGGTGCCGGGTGACCACGTAGCCCTGGTCGGCAGCCCAGCGCGCGCACATGGCGTGCTGGCTCCGGGTGTCCACGGCGAAGGGATCGGTGTCGAGTTCCTCAAGCGGGGCCAGGCTGGCGATCGCGGCCACGCGCAGCTCATCCATGGCGCCCGACCCTACTCCGATCCGGGCCCGCGGAGGAGGGGACCGCGCGGATCCGATCGGGGAGGCCCCGTCCGCGCGGATCCCCCCGGCCGCCCCTGGGGCCTGTCGTCAAAGTCCCGTCATCGCCCGGAGGGCGGCCTCGGGAGTTTGACGACAGGTCCTAAGCTCGGGAGGAGCGGGAGCCGAGGGTGCGGGACCGAGGGAGGGAGGCCGGGGTGCCGGTCGAGATCACCTGGTGGGGGCACGCCACGTGCACGGTGCGGGACTCGGGGGTGCGGCTGCTGACCGATCCGCTGTTCGCCCGTCGGCTCGCGCACCTTCGGCGGCGGCGCGGCGCGCCGCCACCACCCGAGGCGGCGCGGGCCGACGTGGTGCTGGTGTCGCACCTGCACTCCGACCACCTGCACCTGCCGTCCCTGGCCCGCGTGCCGCGCGGTACCCGGCTGGTGGTGCCGCGCGGGGCGCGCGGGGCGGTGCCGGGTCTGAAGCGGCTCGCGGAGCTGCGCGACCTGGTGGTGGCGGAGGTGGCCCCGGGCGACGAGGTCGCCGTACGGGACGGGGTGCGGGTACGGGTGGTCAGTGCGCGGCACGACGGGCGGCGGTTGCCGTTCGGTCCGCAACGGTCGCCCGCGCTCGGGTACGTGGTCGAGGGCGCGTCGAGGACGTACTTCGCCGGGGACACCGGCCTGTTCGACACGATGGCCGAGGAGGTCGGGCCGGTGGACGTGGCGCTGCTGCCCGTGGGCGGCTGGGGGCCCTACCTGGGGCCGGGGCACCTGGACGCGGAGCGGGCGGCGCGGGCGCTGGCGGAGCTGGCTCCCGCTGCGGCGGTGCCGGTGCACTACGGGACGTACTGGCCGATCGGCATGGACGCGGTGCGTCCGCACGAGTTCCACGCGCCCGGCGAGGAGTTCGCGCGGCACGCGCTGCGGCACGCCCCGAAGGTGACGGTACGGGTACCGGCCCACGGGGAGCGGGTGCGGCTTCCGTGATCCCTTGGCGGGAGGCGGCGGCTGCCGCCGGTCAGGTGCCGCCGGAGACCACCCAGCAGGCGGTGGGGTACCCGGCGTTGTTCGTGCTGGTGGCGCTGGGCGCGCTGGTGCCGGTGATCCCGACGGGCGCGCTGGTGAGCACGGCGGCCGTGGTGGCGTTCCACCACCAGACCTTGCCGTTCGGGCTGTTGCTGGTGTTCGGGGTGTCCGCCGCGGCGGCGTTCCTCGGCGATGTCGCGCTGTACTGGCTGGGGCGGCGCGGGGTGCGTTCGCGCGGTGGCTCGCGGTGGCTGGAGTCGCTCCGTGGACGGGCCACGCCGGAGCGGCTGGAACGGGCGCAGGCGAAGCTCGACGAGAACGGCGTGATGGTGCTGGTGCTGTCGCGGCTGGTCCCGGCGGGCCGGATCCCGGTGATGCTGGCCTGCCTGCTGGCCGGGATGCCGCTGCGGCGGTTCGCCCGGGGCGACGCCCCGGCCTGCCTGGCCTGGGCGGCGACGTACGGGTTGATCGGAATCCTGGGCGGGTCCCTGTTCTCCGAGCCGTGGAAGGGCGTGGCGCTGGCCGTCGGCCTCGCGCTGCTGATCAGCGCGGGGCCGGCGGTGTGGCGGCGGGCACGTCGGTAGGCGGCGGCTGCGCCACGACGGTGTCGGGGGTCACGGGCCGGGGGTCCGGTGGGCCCAGGGGCGGACGGCTTCGAGTTGGGCCGACACTTGGAGGACGGTCGTCTCCTGGTGTTCCCTGCCGACCAGTTGGACCGCGAGCGGGAGTCCGTCGGAGCCGAAACCGGCCGGGACGGAGGCCGCTGGGTGACCGGTGACGTTCCACAGTGCGGTGTAGGCGATCATCGGGAGCGACCGGAGCATCGCGCCGACCGTCCCCACCCCGTCGAGGGCTCCGACGCGCCGGGGCCGGGCGGCCAGGGTCGGCGTGAGCAGCAGGTCGGCCCCGGCGAAGCAGCGGCCGGCCCGCGCCGCCAGTCGTTCGCCCGCGCGGACGGCCCGTTCCACCACGGCCCCGGACACCGGCCGGGCCAGGCGCAGGGTGCCACGGGTGCGCCGCTCCAGGAGCTCGGGCCGTTCCACGGCCGCCGCCTCGGCGCGCACGCCCCCGAAGAACTGCGCCACGAAGGGGGCCGTGCTGTCGGGGTAGCGGGGGTCCACCTCCCGTACGTCGTGGCCGAGTTCGCGCAGGATCCGGACGGTGTCGAGGAGCGCGGCGACGTGTTCGGGGTGCGGGCGCACTCCGAACACCGCGGGGGCGGCCGAGTAGCCGATCCGGAGCCTGCCGGGTTCGGTGGACGCCGCGTGGACGAAGCTCGTCCGGGCGGGCCGCGCGGTCCAGCGGTCCCCTTCGGCCGGGCCGGCGAGCACGTCGTGGAGCAGGGCGCTGTCCAACACGGTGCGGGTCAACGGTCCGATCGTGCCGAGGGCGTACCAGAGGTGCGGGTGCGGGGCGGTGGGGACGCGGCCGCGCTGCGGTTTGAGGCCGAACAGGCCGCAGCACGCGGCCGGGATCCGGATGGACCCGCCGCCGTCCCCGCCGAGCGCGGCGCCGGCGAGACCGGCGGCGACGGCGGCTGCGCTGCCCCCGCTGGATCCGCCGGTGGTGTGCGTGGGGCTCCAGGGGTTGCGTGCGTAGCCGTGCGCGGCCGACTCGGTGAACGGCCACTGGCCGAACTCGGGCATCGTGGTCTTCCCGATGACCACCGCTCCGGCGGCCCGCAACCGCCGGACGGCCTCGGCGTCGTGCGCGGCGGGCGTCAGGTTGGCCGCGCCGCCGAAGGTGGTCACCTCCCCGGCCACGTCCAGCTCGTCCTTGATCGCGACGGGTACCCCGAACAGCGGCCCGTCCGCGCCGGGTCCGCCCGCCGCGAGCGCGGCGTCGCGGGCGTCCGCCTCGGCCAGGGCGCGTTCCCCGAGCAGCACGCGGAAGGCTCCGAGGTGATCCATCCGCTCGGCGCGGCGCAACGTCGCCTCCACCAACCGGCGCGCCGACACCTTTCCGGTGCGCACGAGTTCGGCCTGTCGGGCGGCTCCCAGGAACACCAGCTCACGATCGTCCATCGACGTCCTTCCCGTTCCGTCGGTCCCGCACGTCCTGCACGTTCCGCACGTCCTGCACGTTCCGCACGTCCTGCACTCCCTGCACGTTCCGTACGTCCGCCGAGTCCCGCTTCGCGTCCCGCGCGTCGCGCCCGGTCCCGCTCGTGGTGCCGGGCAGGGAGCGTGCCACCCGGAATCCGACGTCCTCGACCCGGAAGCTCGGGTGGCTGCGGCGGCGTGCGGAGGCCCGGCAGCTCCAGTGCTCGTCGAACCAACCGCCGCCGCGCAGTACCCGGTAACTCCCGTACACCTCGGCGTCGTAGACGTCCCAGCACCAGTTCCAGACGTTGCCGAGCATGTCGTACAGGCCCCACGCGTTGGGGAGCCTGCCGCCCACCTCGTGGATCCGCTCCAGCGAATTGCCGCGGTACCAGGCGATCTCGTCGAGGGGCCCGTAGTGCGGTCCGGTGGTGCCGGCCCGGCAGGCGTGCTCCCACTCGGCCTCGGTCGGCAGCCGGTACCCGTCGGCGGATTCCTCGTGGTCGACGCCCAGACCGTCGGGGTGGAAGCGGTAGACGGGTGCGAGGCCCTCGGCCTCCGACAGCGCGTTGCAGAACCGGACGGCGTCCCACCAGGACACGCTCTCGACGGGCAACCGGTCACCCCGGGCGGCGCTGGGCCGCAGGCCGGTGACCTCCGCGTACCGGGCCTGGGTGACGGGGAGGGCCGCGATCCGGTACGGCGCGAGGTCCACGCCCCAACTGCGCATAGTCCGCCGGTCCGACAGGGTGACCCGCCCCGGCGGCACGGCGATCATCCCCGGTTCCGCACTCGCGTCCATGAACAGGGGATCCTACGACACGAGTTCACGCGCGGGCCCGGTCAGTCGGCCAGCCCGGCGAGGACCGAGCCGAGCAGGTCGAGCGCCCCGCGGACGTGCGGCAGCGCCAGGGGGTCCGGGGACTCCAGGGCGGCCAGTCGCTGTCGCGGTCCGCCGCCCAGCAGCGGCCCGGTCGACAGTCGTACCCGCAACGCTCCCAGGTCGTCGGCGAACCGTTGCCCGCCGGGGGTCGCCGCACCCAGCCGGGCGCCGAGCCAGTCCTCCAGCTCCATGGCGTCACCCACCCCGTGCCGGGCCAGCCCGGCCCGCAGCGGCGTGAGGTCGGCGTACAGGTGTCGGCCGGCCTCGGGGGGTCGCGCGAAGGCCCCGGCGGCCAACAGCACCCGGTGCGCGGCGGCGGCGACCGTGCCGTGCAGGGCCGCGGCGGCGTAGGCCCGTTCGGTGACCGGGTCCGGTTCGTCCAGCGCGTGCGCGGCGGCCCCCGCGACGGGACCGGCGACCAGGGCGCCGGTGGCGGTGAGGATGTCCAGGGTCCGGGCGCGCAGCCAGGTGCCGCGCGGGGTTCCGGGGAGGCGGAGCGCGGCGGCGGGCCAGCCGCCGGGCAGCAGCGCGCCGGAGAGGTCGACGAGGACGGCGACCTGGTCGGGGAGCATTTCGGCGGGGCTCAGCGCGAGGGTGTCGTGGGGGCGGTGGACGGTGTCGCGCCAGCTCTCGTCGCCGACCACGAACAGGCCCGCGGACTCCGCCGCCTCGCAGGCCTCGCGGAGCAGCTCGGGAGGGGGCACGGTCCCCGTCGGGTCGTCGGCCACGGACAGCAGCAGCACGCGCGGATCGCCGCCCTCGGCCCGGACCCTCCGTACGGTTTCCAGCAGGGCGTACGGGTCCGGTACGCCGCCGCACTCGGCGGGGGTCGGCACGTGGTAGGCCCTCCGTCCCAGCAGTCGGACCTGCGGGGTCCACCAAGCGGGACAGGGGCGGGGCAGCATGACGTCGCCGCCGTACGCGCCGAGCAGGGCCAGCAGCAGGGCGGGGGCGCCGGGCCCCGCGGCCACGTTCTCCGGGGCGGTGGCGAGCCCGCGCCGGGCCCAGTACCGGCAGGCGGCCTCGCGCAGCGGCTCCCCGCCGCCCGGCGGCTCGGGGGCGGCCCGGTCCGCCGCCCCGGCCAGGGCCTCGGTCAGTTCGGGGAGGGCGGGCAGGCCGGGTTCCGGAGCGGGGGGGCCGTAGCGGACGGGCCCACGCCCGACGGACACCGGCCCCCAGGCCCGGGCCGTGCCCGGACCGTGCGTCGTCCCCTCGGCCATCCCCGCCACCGCGTCCGCCTTCCGCTGCCGCCGCACTGCCGCCGACCGGCTTCGTCACTGCCCTTTATACGGTCATTCGGCCCACCGTGCCCGTCGGCCGGGCCGTCGAACCGCAGAGCCGTCCGCGCGACCCGAACCCGGGACGTGCACTCCTCACCCCTTGCCGCGCAAGCCTCCTGTCCACATTTCAAAACGCAGGTCTCACATGACGGTCGGATCCTCTACCGTGATCACGACGCTTCGACGAGGAGGGGTTCCGCCATGAACGACGCCACCCGCGCCACCCACGAGAACGACGCCCGCACCGCCCACGAGACGGCCGTCTACACGCACGGCCACCACGAGTCCGTACTGCGCTCCCACCGCTGGCGCACCGCCGCCAACTCGGCCGCCTATCTGACCGGGGAACTGCGCGCGGGCATGAGGGTGCTGGACGTCGGCTGCGGGCCCGGCACCATCACGGCGGACCTGGCGGAACTGGTCGCCCCGGGCGGCCGGGTGACGGCCGTGGACGCGGCGGCGGACGTGGTCGAGCAGGCCCGTGCCCACGCCCGCGAACGCGGCCTGGCCGGGGTCATCGACTTCGGTACGGCCGATGTCCACGCCCTGGACTTCCCCGACGACACCTTCGACGTGGTCCACGCCCACCAGGTGCTGCAACACGTCGGCGACCCGGTACGGGCCCTGCGCGAGATGCGCCGCGTGTGCCGGCCGGGCGGCATCGTGGCCGTGCGCGACGCCGACTACGCGGCGATGACCTGGTACCCGGCGACTCCGGGCCTGGAGGAATGGCTGGACCTGTACCGGCGGGTGGCCCGGGCGAACGGCGGCGAGCCCGACGCCGGCCGTCGGCTGCTGTCATGGGCCCGCGCGGCGGGCTTTGCGGAGATCTCCGCCTCGGCGACGGCCTGGTGCTACGCCACCGCCGAGGAGGTCGCCTGGTGGTCCTCCCTGTGGGCGGACCGCACGACGGCCTCCGCCTACGCGGCCATCGCGACGGACGGCGGCCACGGCACCCCCGCCGACCTGGACGCCGCCGCCGGTGCCTGGCACGCGTGGGGCGCGGCCCCCGACGCCTGGTTCTCCGTCCTGAACGGCGAACTGATCTGCCGCGCCTAGCGCCGGGGCACGCGCGGGCCTCCACGGGGCACCGACCTTCCCCACGGCCGCCGGCCCCGCCCACGACGGGATGTGCCGGCGGACCCTAACCGCGGCGCCACCAGGACAGGGTGAGGAGCGAGCCGGCGGCGACGAGGACGGCGACGACGCGCAGTCCGAAGGACATCGCCTGGGAGAAGTCCTGCGAGCCGTGGGTGGAGAGGGCGGTGCCGAGGACGGCGACGCCCAGCGCGCTGCCGATCTCACGCGTCGCGCCGTTCAGGCCCGAGCCGAGACCGGCCCGGGACTGGGGCAGGGACGTCATCACGGCGGAGGACAGGACGGGCACGCAGAGGCCCATGCCGAGGGAGAGGAGCACGAGGAAGAGGGCGTAGACGGGATAGGGGGTGGCGGCGGTGGCGAAGGAGATCAGGAAGAGGCCGGCGACGATCCCGGTGAGGCCGACGGCGACGACGGCGTCACCGAAGCGCGCGGCCAGGGCGATGCTGCGGCGGGAGGCGACCATCATGCCGACGGCGAGGGGGACGATCGCGCAGCCCGTGAGCAGGGGCGAGTACCCCTTGGCGTACTGAAGGTACTGGGCGTTGACGTAGAACAGCGAGAACAGCCCGAAGAACGCGACGCCGACGCCGAGGGAACCGGCGCGCAACCTGCGGTCGCGGAACAGTCGGGGGTCGATCAGCGGGTGGGCCGTGCGCAGCGAGCGGGCCACGAACAGGGTCAGCAGGACGGCGGACGCGGCGAGCGCGCCGAGCACCCGTACGGAGGCCCAGCCGGCCGAGGGGCCCTCGATGATGCCGTGGAGCAGGGCCGCGACGGCCGCGACGAGGAGGACGGAGCCGATCACGTCCAGTGCCGCGGGGCGCCGTTCGCCGCGCGGGGCGAAGCGGGCCGCCAGCAGGCCCAGGACGACGGCGACCGGCGCGACGGCCAGGAACAGGCCCTGCCAGGGCAGGTACTGCAGGACGAGGCCGCCGCCGATGTTCCCGACGACTCCGGCGATGCCGGTCGCGGCCGTCCACACGGCGACGGCCTGGGGGCGTCCGGCGGGTTCGGTCACCTCCAGCATCAGCGACAGGGTGGCCGGCATCACGAGGGCCGCCCCCATGCCGGTGACGGCCCGTCCGGCGATGAGTACGGCCACGCCCGGGGCCGCGGCGGACAGCAGGGCCCCGACGGCGACCAGGGCCAGTCCGGCCAGCAGGGCGCCCTTGCGGCCGTGGCGGTCGCCGAGCGCGCCGGCGGGTATCAGCAGGCAGCCGAACACCAGGACGTAGGTGTCGACGATCCACAGGAGTTGGCCCGCGGACGGTTCGAGGGGGCTCGCCGCCAGTGCGGGGATCGCGAGGTTGACCGCCGCGACGAGCGACACCACCAGCACGGAACACGCGGCCATCACCGTGTACACGGCTCGGCGGCCGGCCGGCCGGGGTGTGCGGCGCTCTG
The DNA here is from genome assembly GCF_055595445.1 of Streptomyces sp. NPDC040432. Lineage (NCBI taxonomy): Bacteria > Bacillati > Actinomycetota > Actinomycetes > Kitasatosporales > Streptomycetaceae > Streptomyces > Streptomyces sp. NPDC040432. The sequence continues at coordinate 459,424 of NZ_JBVIVP010000005.1, forward strand.
CAACCAGGTTCATTTCAGGGGTCTTTCGTCCGAGGGAGGGTGACGGGGCCGGCCGTGACCCCACGGTAGGCTCGCATCGGACTTGCCTTCAAATGCAACCTTGCGAAGAGATAAGTGCACCGCATGCACCTGGATATGAATCTGCTGATCGCCCTGGACGCCCTGCTCGAAGAGGGCAGTGTCGGGGGCGCCGCCGACCGGCTCAGCCTGTCGTCGCCGGCGATGAGCCGGACCCTCGCCCGCATCCGGCGCGCCCTCGGCGATCCGGTGTTGGTCCGGTCGGGGCGGGTCATGGTGCCCACACCGCGCGCGCTGGCCCTCCGGGCGGAGGTCCACGAGCTGGTCTCCCGGGCCCGGGCCGTCTTCACGCCGGTCGGCGAGATCGATCCGGCACGGTTGGAGCAGGTCTTCACCGTCCAGGCGGACGAGTCACTGGTCGTCCGGCTCGGGGCGCCGCTGCTGACCCGGATCCGGACCGAGGCCCCCGGCGTCTCGCTCCGGTTCCTGGGCGAGGGCCCGCAGGACGTCCAGTACCTCCGCGAGGGTCTGGCGGACCTGGAACTCGGCAACGTCACCGATTCCGGTCCGGAGACCCGGATCGAACCGCTCCTGGAGGACCGCTTCGTGGGTGTGGTCCGGGCCGGCCACCCCCTGTTGGACGGCGACGTCACCGTCGAACGGTTCGCCGCCGCCGGCCACATCAACCATTCGCGCCGCGGCCGGTTCGGCGGACCGATCGACACGGCGCTGGCCGACCGGGGCCTGGCGCGCCGGGTGGTCGCCGTGTACCCGACGTTCGCCTCGGCCCTGTTGTCCCTGCTGGACACGGACCTCGTCGGCATCCTCGGGGACCGCGTCCACTCGGCGACGGCCCGTCGGTTCGGATTGGCCACCTTCCCCGTGCCGCTCGACCTGCCGCCGTTGGAGCTGTCCCTCGCCTGGCACCCGCGGTACGCGGCCGACCCCGCCCACGCCTGGCTGCGCGGCCTGGTGCGCGGGGTCGTCCGGGACGAGCTCGGCCGGGCGGCGCCGTAGGTCCGGGACCTGTCGTCAGGGGGCTGATCGGCCCGAACCACCGGGCGGGCGCATGCGGAAGTCGTACGCGGGCGGCAGCGGGGCGTCCGTGAGGTCGGCCCAGAGCTCGGACAGGGCCTCCTCGCCCTCGCGGAGGTCGGCGAGTTCGAAGCCGTCCTCGAAGAGCCGGCGTGCCGCACCGACGTGGCCCTCCGCGGCCAGCAGCCGGGCGGCGAGCAGCCGGAACCGGCCCTGCTCGCGCAAGGCAGGGCGGAGCCCGTCCCACACCTCGCGGGCGGCGGCCGGCCGGCCCGCGGCCAGCAGGGCTGTCATCGCCTCCCGGCCCAGGGCGGATTCGGCGGCGGCCCAGACCTCCCCGCCCCGGCTCTCCGCGACCAGGTCCGCGAAGGCCTCGGCGTACCGGTCGGCGGCCCGCAGCGGATCCCCGGCGAGGGCGTCGGCCACCGCGAGGCAGCGCAGCAGGGGCCAGCGGGAGGGCGCCAGGACCAGGCCTCGTTCCCAACTCCGCACGGCCTGGGCGACGTCACCGGCGTGCCACTGGGCGACGCCCAGGTGGTACTCGGTGAGCGGGTCGGCCGGGGCCGTCTCCAGCATGTCCCGCCAGTGCCCGGCGACGAGGGCCTCGCCGGGCGGGGCGGCCCTGCGCGGCGCGGGCAGGACCCCGGTGCGCCACAGCCTCAGCCAGGGTTCCTGGGCGGCGCCGAGGGTCGATTCCTCGAAGGGGGTGCCGGGCAGGGAGTGGCCCGCGCACAGCACCTCCAGCGCGCCCCACCCGGAGCCGGTGGCGATCCGCTCCCCCGGTTCGGTGTCGGCACGGGCCTGCCAGGCCTTGAAGGCGGCGTCGAGGGTCGCCGCGGGCATGACCGCGTCCAGGGCCCCGGCGACCGCGCCGCGGGCCGCCGCCCAGTCGGCTCCGTGCACCTGGGCGGGGTCGGCGCGCAGCGGTCCGTAGACCTCCAGCCAGCTGAACTCGGCGCCGCCTTCGAGGCGTACGTGTTCCAGTTGGGTGCGGGCCAGGCCGGCCTGGATCTCGGCGTAGCCGCCGGTGCCGGGCCGGGTCAGCCATTCCTGCCAGCGCCGGCCGCCCGCCCCGCTGCCCCACACGAACAGCTTGCGGCCGCGCAGTCGGGCGGTGGAGGCCTGCGCCAGCCCGTACCCGTCGGCGTCGAGCGAGGCGATCCAGGGTCGGTCCGCGTCCGCGTCGCGGACCTCGTAGAAGTAGTCGGCGGGATAGGTGTCGCGCAGCGGGTACGTGCGGTCCTCGCCGTCCATGACGGGTACGGGGACGCGGCGCAGGGAGCGTTCGTAGCCGAAGTGCCAGGCCTCTTCCGCGGGGGCGAGGACCCGGCTGCCCGGCTCCTCGGGGACGGCTGTGTTGGACCACCAGTACACGGGCGCGGGGCGTTCGTGCGGGTTGCGGACGCGGACGCCGACGTGGAGGAACTCCGAGTCGGCGGGGAGCCACAGGTCCACCTGGAAGGGCAGGTCGCGCAGCCGTTCCCATTCCCACATCCGCAGCATCACGCCGCCGTCGGGTGCGGGGACGGGCGCCGCGTGCAGCGGGGCGCAGGACAGGGTGGTGTGTCCGGTGGCGCCGATGTTCCATTCGACGCCGCCGGAGAACCAGGCTCCGTTGAGGGCGAAGTTGGCGGGCTGGAACACCGGGTTGCGGTACAGCAGTTCGCGGCCGGTCGGCAGGTGGACGAGGGAGTGGATCCGGCCGCCGAGTCCGGGCAGCACGGTGACGCGGAGCAGGCCGTTCTCGATGACGACCGATTCGAACTCGCGCTCCGCGCGCTCGCGTCCGTACCCGTCCCGGACCGGGACGGGCAGGAGCGAGCGCAGCGGTTCGTACCCGATCTGGCGGGCCATGTCGCGCGGCAGCCCGTCGCGCGCGCGTTCGTCCAGTACGTGCACCCCGTCGGGTGCGCGCAGGGCCGGGAGGGGGTTGTCGGGACCCAACGGGGCCGCGGGAAGGGTCAGCAGGGCACGTCGGACGGTTGTGGCCATGGGGAAATGGAACACGCCGGCGCGGCCGGTGCACAGGGGTTCCGCGCATCACCACCGGTCAGGATTACGCAAAGGCGTCCGAGACCAGGTCGGCGAGCAGCGCTCCCGCACGCCCGTCCGGATCCAGGTCCGGGTCGTAGACGGTGACGTTGAGCCCGACGCAGCGCGGGGAGCGGGCCAGTACGTCGAGCAGTGCGGCGAGTTCGTCGGGCAGCAGCCCGCCCGGTTCGGGGCTGTCCACGGCGGGCATGACGGACGGGTCCAGGACGTCGGCGTCCAGGTGGATCCAGAAGCCGTCCGTACGCGGCGGGTGGAGTCCTTCCAGCGCGGCGCGGGCCACGGCCGCGGCGCCCCGCTCCCGGATGTCGCCGACGGTGGCGGCGGCGATCCCGGCGGCGTGCAGTTCGGGCAGGTCGGGGTCGCCGTCGCGGAGTCCGAAGAGGCGTACGTCCTCGTCGCGCAGGTAGGGGCCGAGGCCTTCCAGAGCGGTCAGGTCGGCCTGGCCCCGGCCGGTGGCCAGGGCCAGTTCCTCGCCGGCGGCGGCGCCGACGGGTCCGTTGACGGCCTCGTTGCCGGGGTGGCGGAAGTCGGCGGACCCGTCGATCGCGGCGAGCCCGTAGTGGCCGATGCGGCGCATGGCGAGTGCGGCGCCGAGTTGGATGGAGCAGTCGCCGCCGAGGACGACGGGGAACTCCCCGGCCCGCAGGTGCTTCTCGATGCGGTCGGCGAGGACGGTGGTGTATCCGGCGAGGGGTTTCGCGTGGAAGACGCCGTCGCCCTCCTGCCAATCGCCCCGGTCGTAGCGGGGCGGGACGACGACGCCGCCCTCGCGTGCGCCGAGCCGGTGCAGCAGCCTTTGCTCGCGCAGGGCGCCGGCCAGTTTGTGAACCCCGGGGACCGTGCCGGGCGCGGGCGGTCGCAGGCCGAGGTTGGAGGGTGCGTCGATGAGTACGAGGCTTCTCATGACTCCATCCTGGGCGACTCGGGCTCCGCGGTCCCGGTTTTCGGCCGGCGGGGTTCGCCGGCCGTGACGGCCCAGCGTTCATGGTCGCGCCAGGCGCCGTCGATGTGGAGGAAGTCCGGGGAGAGGCCTTCGAGGCGGAAACCGCGGCTTCGTACCAGGGCGATGGAGGCGGCGTTGGCCGGCTGGATGTTGGCCTCCAGGCGGTGCAGGCCGAGTCCGCCCCGGTCCGCCGGCGCGAAGGCTTGGTCGACGACGAGGTCGAGGGCCTCGCCCATCAGTCCGCGGCCGGCGGCGTGCGCGAAGGCTCCGTAGCCCAGTGCGCCGCAGCGGAAGGCGCCCAGGACGATGTTGTTGACGTTGACGAAGCCGGCGATGGCCCCGGTGGCGAGTTCGCAGACCAGGAACCCGACGCGGCCCTCGTCGCCGCCGAGGCGGGCCGCCCAGGGCTCGTACTCCGCGACGGTGACGGGCGGGAACAGCCAGGGCCGGTGCAGGTGCCGGCTCTCGTGCGCGCGGGCGGTGAACTCGGGGCCGTCGGCCTGCCGGAAGGGCCGCAGGCCGACCGCCGGGCCGGTGGCGACGTAGTGCGAATATTCCATCGCCCCAGGCTAGAGGCCGTGACAGCATCCCCCGGTGATGATCACTGAGGACGTTTCCGCCCTGCTGCTCGCCGCGGCCCGCAACAACGCGGACTGGTGCGACGCCGTGAGCCGCGCCCACGGGGTGCCGACCGCCTTCGCGCCGACCGTCTGGAGCGGCGCCGCGCGCACCCCCGCGCTGTATCCCGACGCGGTGTCCCTGACTCCGGGGGCCACCGCGGCCGAGGTGCTGGGCGGCGTCGACACGGCGTCGCCGGGATGCGGTGTGAAGGACAGCTTCGCCGTGCTGGACCTGGCCCCGGCGGGCTTCGAGGTGCTCTTCGAGGCCCGGTGGATCCACCGTCCGGCGGGGCCCGCGCCCGCCGGCGCGGGCGACGGGGGCCCGGCGTGGTCGCCGGTCCGCGATGCCGGGGAGCTGGCCGACTGGGAGGCGGCGTGGGCCGGCGGGGAGTCGGCCGGGCCGTTCCGACCGGAGCTGCTCTCCCCGGGGATCGTCTTCCTGGCGGGGCGCGCCGGGGGGCGGATCGTGGCCGGGGCCGTGCTCAGCCTCGGGGGCGGAGTCGTGGGGGTGTCCAACCTGTTCGCCCCGGACCCGGCCGGCGCGGATTCGGCCTGGGCGGCCGCGGTCGGCGCGGCCCACGAGCTGTGGCCGGGGCTGCCGGTCGTGGGCTACGAGCACGGGGAGGACCTCGACGCGGCCGTCCGTGCGGGGTTCGCCCCGATCGGTCCGCTCCGCGTCTGGCTCCACACGGCCTGAGCGGTCGGCCGCCGGGGCCGGCGCCCACGTGGCACGGGCCGCGGCGGCCGGTCCGGCCGCCGCGGGTGCGCCGGCTCCGGCCGCCCGGGACGGCGTGTGCCCGCGCTACCGGGGCCGGCGGCGCCGGGCCAGGTAGGCGCCGCAGAGCCCGCCGAGCAGCGCCGTGCCGAGCAGGGCCACCCACAGGGGCATCGTGACGATCGGGACGAGCAGTCGGATCTCCGTCGACCCGGTGTTCTCGAAGATGAAGACGAGGGTGAGGACCGCGAGGGCGAGGATGCCCACGCGGGCCGGGGTGAACATGCCGCGGCCCTGGGAGCCGCCCTTCGGGGCGTGGTGGGTCATGGGCCCATGATCCGCCCGCGGGGCGCCCGGGGGTCAGCTGTGCAGGGCCAGACGGGGGACGTCGTCCCGGTCGATCCCGAAGACCTGTGCGTAAAGCGACAGTTCCGCCTCCAGTGCCCTGACGATCGTCTCCGCTCGCCGGAAGCCGTGGCCCTCGCCCTCGAAGGTGAGGTACGCGTGCGGTACCGCACGGCCCCGCAGCGCGGCCAGCAGCCGCTCGGCCTGGGCGGGCGGGCAGACCGCGTCGTCCAGCCCCTGGAGCAGCAGGAAGGGGGCGGTGATCCGGTCGGCGCGGGCCACCGGGGACCGCTCGCGGCTGCGCAGGGCCAGGGTCTGCGGCGGTCCGGCCAGGCCGTCGGCGTAGTGGGATTCGAGGTCGTGGGTCTCGGCGGCGAAGGCCCGCAGGTCCAGTACCGGGTAGATGATCGCGGCGCAGGCGTACAGGTCGGTGGCGGCCAGGGAGGCGGCCGCCGTCCAGCCGCCGGCGCTGCCGCCGCGGACGGCGAGCCGGGCGGGGTCGGCGGTGCCCTCGGCGGCCAGTGCCCGGGCGACGGCCGCGCAGTCCTCGACGTCGACCACCCCCCACTGTTCGCGCAGCCGCTCCCGGTAGGCGCGCCCGTATCCGGTGGAGCCCCCGTAGTTCACCTCGACGACGCCGATGCCGCGCGAGGTGAAGTAGGCGATGTGCAGGTCCAGGGCGGGCGGGACGTGGTCGGTGGGGCCGCCGTGCGCCCACACGACGTACGGGGGCCGCTCGTCGGCCGGGGCCCGCACGGCGGGGTGGTGCGGCGGGTAGACGTGCGCGTGGATCTCCCGTCCGCCGGGGCCGGGGAAGGTCCTGGTCTGCGGTTCCGGGTAGTGCGCGGGGTCCACGGGGTCGGCGGCGTGGGCGCCGACGGCCCGGGCGTGGCCCGTCGCGGTGTCCAGTTCGACGACCTCGTAGGCGCTGCGCGGGCTCGCCGCGACGCCGTAGACGCGGGTGCCGCTGACGGCCAGGGTCGGCTGCCAGGCGGTCCAGGGGCCCGCGGCGTCGACGAGGTCCCCGCTGTCGGGGTCGAGGACGCCGAGCACCGAGGAGCCGCGGCCGTGCAGGACGGCGAGGAGCCCGCCGCCGGATCCCTCGGCGCGGGAGCCGGACAGCGGGGCCAGCCAGCTCAGCCCCGGCTTCCACAGGGCGCCGCCGAACTCCTCCTCGCGGGGGCACAGGTTGACCGCCCCGCCGCCTGCGACGTCCACCCGGTACGGGTTCCACCAGCCGCTGCGGTCGCTCACCGCGAGCAGGCTCCCGTCGGCGGCCCACGCCACCTGGGCGACGGCCTCGTCCGGGCCGCCGAGGACGGTGCGGGGGGTGCCGAGCGTGCCGTCCGGGGTCACGTCGGCGACCTGGAGTTCGGTGCCGTCCCAGGGCATCCGGGGGTGGTCCCAGACCAGCCAGGCGGCGCGCCTCCCGTCGGGGGACAGCCGGGGTCCGGTCCGGAAGCGATGCCGGTCGTCGGTGAGCTCCCGTACGGCGGTCCGGTCGTCGGCGGCCGAACCGTCGAGCGGTACGGCGGCCGTCACCCGGCGCACGTCACCCGGTCCGGGTCCGGTGAACTCCTCCAGCGCGCACCACACCTCGGCGCCGCGCAGCACCGGGTCGGCCCAGCGCAGGCCGCCCCACTCCGCCGGTCGCGAGGACAGGGGCGTCAGCGGGCGCGGCGCGGGGTTGCCGGGTGCGTCGGGTTCGTAGGCGTACATCCGCTGGTCGGCGTGGTGGACGAACACCACGAGGGGTCCTCCGGCCGGCCGTTCGGTGCCCGCCCAGGGCATGGCGCCGTACTCGGTGAACCGGCTGCGCACGTTCCACGGGGCGGGCAGCACTGATCGGGCGGCCCGTCCGTCGGCGGGCCGGCGCACGAGGGCGCGCCGGCCGCCCTCCTTCGGGCGGGGCTCGGTCCACCACACCTCGGCGCCGACGGTGCCCAGGTATTCGGGGCGGCCGTCGTGGGAGGCGGCGAGCACGGCGTCGATCGGGGAGGGCCAGCTGCCGTACGGCAGGTACGGGCCTGGGGCCGTCATCACCGGGCTCCCTTCACAGCGCGCGCAGGGCGCGGTCGAGGACGCGGACACCGAAGTGGAGGGCGTCGACGGGGACCCGTTCGTCGATGCCGTGGAAGAGGGACCAGTAGTCGAAGCCGGGCGGCAGTCGGAGCGGGGAGTAGCCGTAGCCCTTGATGCCGAGCCGGGAGAACTGTTTGGCATCGGTGCCGCCCGCCATGCAGAAGGGGACGACGTTCCCGTCGGGGTCGAAGTGCTCGACGCTCTCGCGCAGCACGGCGAAGGTGCGGCCGTCCACGGGGGCTTCGAGCGCGACCTCCCGGTGGTGGAACTCCCAGTGCACGTCGGGGCCGGTGAGTTCCTGGAGGGTGGCCATGAACTCGGCCTCGCCGCCGGGCAGGATGCGCCCGTCGACGTAGGCGGTGGCGTGGCCGGGGATGACGTTCAGCTTGTAACCGGCGCTGAGCATGGTCGGGTTGGCGCTGTTGCGGACGGTGGCCTCGACGAGCGCGCCGACCGGTCCGAGCTTGGGCAGGAAGGCGTCGACGTCGAAGCCGGGGGCGCGGGGGTTGACCGACAGGCCCTGCAGGGCGGCGAGTTCGGTGATGCACGCGGTGACGGTGTCGGTCAGGCGGACGGGCCATTGGTGTGCGCCGATCCGGGCGACGGCCGCGGCGAGCCGGGTGACGGCGTTGGCCCGGTTCGGCTTGGAGCCGTGCCCGGTGGTGCCGTGGGCCGTGAGCTTCAGCCAGGCGGTGCCGCGTTCGCCGGCCGCGATCGGGTAGAGGGTGCGGCCGGGTCCGGCGTGCACGGTGAAGGCGCCGGACTCGCCGATGCCCTCCGTGCAGCCCTCGAAGAGGTGGGGGTGGTGGTCGGCGAGGAAGCCGGAGCCGTCGACGGCGCTGTCCTCCTCGTCGGCGGTGTAGGCGATCACGATGTCCCGGCGGGGCCGGACGCCCCGGCGCGCCCAGGCCCGCACGAGGGCCAGCACCATCGCGTCCATGTTCTTCATGTCCACGGCGCCGCGGCCCCAGACCACCCCGTCCCGGACCTCGCCGGAGAAGGGGTTCACGCTCCAGTCGGCGGCCTCGGCCGGGACGACGTCGAGGTGGCCGTGGACGAGGAGGGCCTCGGCCGAGGGGTCGGTGCCCTCGATGCGGGCCACCACGTTGGTGCGGCCCGGGGTGCGCTCCAGCAGGACGGGTTCCAGTCCGGCGCCGGCCAGGCGTTCGGCCACGTACTCGGCGGCGGGCCGCTCGCGGCAGTCACCGCCGCCGCGGTTGCTCGTGTCGATCCGGATCAGCGCGGAGGTGAACTCGACCACCTCGTCGAACGCCGTCCGGTCCAGTGCTGCGTCGTCCTCGGCCACCGGGTGCATGTCAGCCATACTGCTCCTCCACGGCCGCCGAGACGACCGTCGTGACCGCCTTGAAGGTGCGGATCCCCTCGTACATGGTCCCGCTGGTGTACTCGACGCGGCGTTCGCCGGAACGTTCGACGCCGGGGACGACGGTGGCGGCCAGCGACAGGTGTTCGGCGTCGAACTCCACCTCGACGGTGAACGGGCCGCCCCGCACGGGCTCGTGGCGGACGGCGAGCGCCGTGGCCTCGGCGGCCGCGGCCCGGATGTCGGCCGCCGTGCGGGCGGGGGTGCGGCACACGGCCGCGTAGCGCGACACGTGGTCCTTGACGGCGACGGTGATCGCGTCCGGGGCGTAGCCGGCGGCGTCGACGCAGGTCAGGTCATCGCCGGTGACGAGGATGACGGGGACTCCGTACTCGGCGACGACGTGTGCGTTGAGGGTGCCCTCGCCGGCCCGCAGGCCGTTCAGCCAGACGCCGGTGATGGAGTTGGCGAGGTAGGTGTGGGCGAGGACGCCCTCGGCTCCCGCGCCGGTGTGGTAGCCGACGAAGGCGATGCCGTCGACATCGCCGCGCTGGACGCCCTCGACCATGGAGAGGTTCTTGTGGCGGCCGGTCAGCAGTTCGGCTCGGGCGTCGAGCTTCTCCAGCAGCAGGTTGCGCATGGTGGAGTGGGCCTCGTTGATGAGGACCTGGTCGGCGCCGCCGTCGTAGAAGCCGAGTACGGCGGCGTTCACATCGGAGGTGAGCAGGCCGCGGCAGCGTTCCCACTGGGGCGCGCCGGGCAGGACGTCCTCGGGCCAGGTGACGCCCGTGGCGCCCTCCATGTCGGCGGAGATGAGGATCTTCATCGGGCCCCCCGGTGGGTCGGGTCGCGGGAGGCCCACCCTAGGCCCTGGCCGGGCGATCCGCGGGGAGCGGCCGGTTCAGTCCGGCGCGGCGCACCGCGGGTCGCGCGGGGGCGGGAGGCCGGGGGCATCCGGCGGTGCGGGCCGGGGCAGGGCGGGGCGGGGTTCCGGCGGCGCGGGGCCGCCGGAATTCCACCCGAACCGGTGAGCCCCGGTGCGCGCCGCGCGAACGGCCCCGCTCAGCTCTCGACTTCGCGGGCCAGGTTGTCGAGGAGGGTGTCGTAGATGCGGGCGAGGCCCTTGGGGGCGAAGGTGCGCTCGAAGAAGCCGCCGATGCCGCCGGCGCCGTTCCAGACGGTGGCGGCGACGACCTTGGACTTGCCCTCGCCGGCCGGGGTCACGGTCCAGGTGGTGACCATGGAGGAGTTGCGGTCCTTCTCCACGAGCTGGCCGTTCGTGGGCTCGGTGACCTCCAACAGGCAGTCGCGCACGCGCTTGCTGGTGGCCTGGAGCTTCCAGTGGACGAGGGTGCCCTCGCCGTCGCCGCCCTCGCGGACCTCGTACTCGCTGAAGTGCTCGGGGAGCAGCTTGCCGCGGGAGCCGCTGTAGTCGGCCAGCGTGTCGAACACGGTCTCCGCGTCGGCCGCGATGATCCGCTCCGTGGTGGCCTCGACCTGCGCCATACCTGTTCCTCCAGCAGTTGTGATCGCTCGTCACGGCGAAGCCAACCATCTCCGGCCCGGGCTCCCAAATCCGCGCCGGTCGGCCACCGGCGCGTGCGGGCCGCCGGTGCCGGTCCGCACGATCATGGGAACGTTTGTTCTATTCTCGGGGCCGAGCCACCGAGGGAGGCGCCGATGCGCTGGGACAGCCTGACCGATGACGCAGGGGACGAGGGAGACGTGCGCACGGGCGGCCCCGCCGCGCTGTTCGGGGCGGGCGCCGTCGTGACCCGCACGATCGACACCCCGGAGTTCCGCGGGATCACCTTCCACGAGGTCCGGGCGCGGTCCCTCGTCAACAAGGTCCCGGGCGCATCACGCATGCCGTTCGAATGGACGGTCAACCCGTACCGCGGTTGCAGTCACGCGTGCGTGTACTGCTTCGCCCGCCGCACCCACGCCTACCTCGATCTCGACACGGGCCTCGGGTTCGACTCGCAGATCGTCGTCAAGACGAACGCCCCGGAGCTGTTGCGCCGCGAGCTCGCCGCACCCCGCTGGACGGGCGCGCACATAGCGATGGGCACCAACGTGGACTGCTACCAGCGCGCGGAGGGCCGCTACGGGTTGATGCCGGGCATCATCGAGGCGCTGCGGGACCGCGCCAATCCCTTCTCCATCCTGACCAAGGGCACGCTGATCCTGCGCGACCTGCCCCTGCTCCGGGAGGCGGCCGAGGTCACCGACGTGGGCATCTCCGTCTCCGTCGGCTTCACCGACACCGCCCTGTGGCGGACCGTGGAGCCCGGCACGCCGTCCCCCGCGGCCCGACTGACAGCCGTACGGACCCTGACCGACGCGGGCATCGAGTGCGGGGTGCTGATGGCCCCGGTGATCCCCTTCCTCGGCGACTCCCCGGAGCAGCTGCGGGACACCGTCCGGGCCGTGGCGGAGTCCGGGGCCACGTCCGTGACACCCCTGGTACTCCATCTGCGGCCCGGGGCGCGCGAGTGGTTCACGGCCTGGCTGGGCGAGCACCACCCCCACCTGGTCGAACGGTACGAACGAATGTACGCGGGCGGTTCGTACGCGCCGACCTGGTACCAGCGGCAGATCACCCGTCAAGTCCACCGACTGGCGGCCGAATTCGGCATCGGCCCGGGCGGTCGCGGGGCGTCCCGCCGGGCGGGGGCGGCCGGGCCGACGCCGGCGGGACCGACCGGGCGCGCCGCGGCCGGGCCGACGCAGCTGACCCTGCTGTGACCCGCGGCGCTCCCCGAAGGGTCATCACATCGGGCCAATGCGCCGCCCAATCCCGCTTTCCGGGCACGGTTTCCGGGACGATTCCGCCCAGAACCCTCGGCTGGGAGGCCCCATGCTCCACCCCACGAAGAAGCGCGCCGCCGCGAAGAGGCGCGCCGCCGTCCTGCTGTCGATCTCCGCCGTCGCCGCCGTGCTGACGAGTCCCGTGACGGCCGCGCCCGCGGACCCCGCGGCCCCGGCGGCCGCCACTCCCGGACAGGCGGCGCTGCGCTGGACCGGCTGCGCGACCCCCCGCCACCCGACGCTCCAGTGCGCCTCCCTCCCCGTCCCGCTCGACCACGACCGGCCCGCCGGGCGGCAGATCTCCCTGGCCCTGACCCGGGTGCCGCACACCGCCGCCACCTCCCAGGGCCCGCTGCTGGTCAACCCCGGCGGCCCCGGCGGCAGCGGGCGCGCCCTGGCCGGGTTCGTCGCGGCGGCGCTGCCCAAGGACGTGGCCGCGCAGTACGACGTGATCGGCTTCGACCCGCGGGGCGTCGGCAGGAGCGAGCCCACCCTGGACTGCGCCGCGGGGCACTTCAACCCCGTCCGTCCGGACTCCGTACCGCTCGACGCGGCGACCGAGCGGGCCAACCTGGAGCGGGTGCGCGCCTTCGCCGATTCCTGCCGGACCAAGCACGCGGACGTCCTCCCCCACGTCGGCACCGTCTCCGCCGCCCGCGACCTGGAGGTGCTGCGCACCGCCCTCGGGGCGCAGCGCCTGAGCTACTTCGGCTACTCGTACGGGACCTACCTGGGCGCGGTCTACGCCCGCCTCCACCCGGACCGGGTGCACCGCCTCGTCCTGGACTCCGTGGTCGACCCGGCCGGGGTCTGGTACGAGGACAACCTGGCCCAGGACCTGGCCTTCGACGCCCGCCACAAGGCGTTCCTGGCGTGGGTGGCCAAGTACGACGCCACGTACGGGCTGGGCACCGACCCGGCGCGGGTCGAGAAGCTCTGGTACGGGATGCGGGACGCGTTGCGCGGCGCCCCGGCGGACGGCAAGGTGGGCCCGGCCGAGCTGGAGGACACGTACATGCCGGGCGGCTACTACAACGGCTACTGGCCGAACCTCGCCGAGGCCTTCGCGGCGTACGTCCTGAAGCAGGACCAGAAGCCCCTCGTGGCGGCGTACGAGCGGTTCGGCGCGGTCGAGCCCTCGGCGGGCAACGGGTACAGCGTGTACACGGCGGTGCAGTGCCGGGACTCGGCCTGGCCGACCGACTGGAACGCGTGGCGCGCCGACATGTGGCGCACGCACGCCAAGGCGCCCTTCATGACCTGGAACAACGCCTGGTACAACGCGCCCTGCGCGTTCTGGCCGACGGAGTCCCTGCGGGCGCCGGACGTGACGAACTCCGAACTCCCGCCCGCGCTGCTGTTCCAGGCGACGGAGGACGCGGCGACGCCCTTCGGCGGCGCGGTGAGCATGCGGGACAAGCTGAAGGGTTCGGCGCTGGTGGTGGAGGAGGGCGGCGGTAACCACGGCATCGCCCTCAGCGGCAACAAGTGCCTGGACGAGAAGCTCGCCGCGTACCTGCGGACGGGATCGGCCGCCGACGCCACGTGCCCGGCCCAGCCCGCCCCGACCCCGGCGGCGACCAAGGCCCTCCCGCCCTCCTCGGGAGGTGCCGCCCTGCACGGCCTCCTGGGGTTCCGCCACTGACGCCGGCCCGGGCAGGATCGTCCTCATGATCACAACACCGCACGGCCCCGGCGGGATCACCCGCGTCGCCGCTCCCGAGGGCGTCGCGCCCGGCTCCGGATACAGCCACGTCGTCTGGGGGACCGGCCGCTTCGTGGCGGTCTCCGGACAGTGCGCCTTCGACGAGAGGGGCGAGGTGGTCGGCGAGGGCGACGCCGCCGCCCAGACCCGGCAGGTCTTCGAGAACCTGCGCCGGTGCCTGGCGGCGGCCGGCGCGGGCTTCGAACACGTGGTGAAGCTGACCTACTTCGTCACGGACGTCGCCCATCTGCCCGCCGTGCGCGCGGTCCGGGACGAGCTGATCGCCCCGGACCTCCTCCCGGCCTCCTCGGCGGTCCAGGTCGCGGCGCTCGTCCGCCCCGAACTCCTGCTGGAGGTGGAGGCGTTCGCGGTCCTGCCCGCCTGACCCGTCCCGGCCGACCGGCCGACCCGGGGGAACCGCGCCCCCCGGGTCGGGGCGGCTACGCGTCCGGGTGTCCGCCCGGCAGCCGGCCCAGGGCGTCCGTCGCCGCGACCGCGAGGCGCGGGTGCGACTGCGCCCGCACGAGCACGTCGCGGGCGCGGGCGTCGGCCAGCGCCCCCAGCCCCTCCACGCAGGCGAGGGCCACGCGCCAGTACGGGTCGTGCGGCGCGAGCAGGCGCGCCAGGGTGGCGATCAGGGCGGGGGCCGACTCGGGGGCGCGCAGCGCGGCCAGCAGCCGCACCGGGTGCAGGGCGTAGGCGGTGCGCAGGGAGTTGGTGGCCAGGGCCGCCGCCGCGCGGGCGGTGCGCGGGTCCCCGAGGACGGCCAGGGCCCGGGCGGCGGCCTCGCAGCGCGGCGGGTCCCGGTGGTTCAGGAGCAGCACCAGCGATTCGAATGCGCGCCGGTCGCCGGCCAGGCCGAGGCGGTAGGCGGCCAGTTCTCGGGCCCACAGCGGCCGGCCGGCCGAGGTCAGGGAGTCCGCCAGTGCGTCGCGGTCCGCCGCGAGCAGCGCCTCGTACTCCGGGGATCCGGTCGACTCCGCCCGCAGGCGCTCCAGCACGTCGTTCACCCGACCACCCTAGGGGCGCCGGCCCCCCGGTACGGGGCGTTCGGCGGACCTGGTTGATCGATGATCGATGATCGGTACATTTGGGCGTTCCAGGTCACATCTCCGCACTCTGGCGGACCAGTTACCGGCCGGTTAGAGTCACTGACACACGTACGGGAACGGCCTGGTGACGCAGCCGCCCCGGACCAGTCGGTTCACCCGCACCACCACACGGCAGGACCCCGGGACAGGGTCGTGCCGCTCCTCCGCCCGCCGCGCCCCTCCCTCAGGGCGCTTTCCGCCGGGCCCATTCCGCACGGTTTCCTCCGTACGGCTTCCGCGCGCGCCGTGCACCGCGCGCCGCCACCCTCAGTCGTCACCCTCTTCCACTGGAGTCCCGCGATGGACCGTCCGTCCACGTCCAGTCAGTCCACCCTCCGCACCGTCGCCGTCGTCGGCCTCGGCACCATGGGCACCGGCATCGCCGAGATCCTGGCCCGGGCCGGCCGTGAGGTCATCGGCATCGACGTCAGCGAGGCGGCGGCCCGGCGCGCCACCGCCGCCCTCGCCTCCGCCACGGCCCGTTCCGTCACCCGGGAACTGATCACCGAGCAGGAGCGGGAGGGGGTCCTCGCCCGGTTCCGCACCTTCACCGACCTCGCGGCGGCCGCCGAGGCCGACCTGGTCATCGAGGTCGTCCCGGAGGACTACGAGCTCAAGCACCGGCTGTTCTGCGAGCTCGACGCGATCGTGCGGCCCGACACGATCCTGGCCACCGGCACCAACGCCCTCTCGGTGACCCGGCTCGCCGCCGAGTCCCTGCGCCCCGAACGCGTCCTGGGCCTGCACTTCTTCAATCCGGCGCCCGCGATGAAGCTCGTCGAGATCGTCTCCTGCGTGCTCACCGCGCCGCCGGCCGTCGAGGCGGTCACCGAGCTGGCCCGCGAGCTCGGCAAGGAGCCCGTGTCGGTCGGTGACCGGCCCGGATTCGTCGCCGACGGCCTGCTCTTCGGCTACCTCAACCAGGCCGCCGCCATGTTCGAGTCCCGGTACGCCTCCCGCGAGGACATCGACGCCGCGATGCGCCTCGGTTGCGGCCTGCCGATGGGACCGCTGGCCCTGCTCGACCTGGTCGGCGTGGACACGGCCCGGACCGTCCTGGAGGCCATGTACGCCTCCTCCGGTGACCGGCTGCACGCCCCGGCCCCGATCCTGGGCCACCTCGCCGAGGCCGGTCTGACCGGGCAGAAGTCCGGGCGCGGCTTCTACACGTACGAGGCCCCGGGCAGTTCGGTGATCGTCCGTGATCTCCAGACCCCGCCGGACGGTTCGCTGCTCGGCGCCGGCCGCCCGGTCTCCTCGGTCGGCGTGGCCGGTTCGGGGACGATGGCGAGCGGTATCGCCCAGGTCTTCGCGCAGGCCGGCTACGACGTGGTGCTGGCGGCCCGCAGCCAGGAGAAGGCGGAGGCCGCCAAGGCCGCGATCGGGAAGTCCCTGGGCCGTGCGGTGTCCAAGGGCCGACTGACCGAGGAGGCCGCCGAGCTGACCCTGGGGCGGATCACGCCGGCCGGTTCGCTGGAGGCGTTCGCCGAGGTGGACCTGGCCGTCGAGGCCGTCGCCGAGGACCTCGCGGTCAAGCAGGAGCTGTTCGCCGGGCTGGACAAGGTCTGCCGGCCGGGCGCGGTGCTGGCCACCACCACCTCCTCGCTCCCGGTGATCGCCGTGGCCCGCGCCACGTCGCGGCCCCAGGACGTGATCGGGATGCACTTCTTCAACCCGGCTCCGGCGATGAAGCTGGTCGAGGTCGTGCGGACCGTCCTGACGGCCGACGACGTGCACGCCACCGTCCGCGAGGTCTGCGGCAAGGTGCGCAAGCACCCGGTGGACTGCGGGGACCGGGCCGGTTTCATCGTGAACGCGCTGCTGTTCCCGTACCTGAACAACGCCATCAAGATGGTCGAGCAGCACTATGCGGGCATCGACGAGATCGACGCCGCGATGAAGCTGGGCGGCGGCTACCCGATGGGGCCCTTCGAGCTCCTCGACGTGGTCGGCCTGGACGTGTCGCTCGCCATCGAGAAGGTGCTCCACCAGGAGTTCCGCGATCCCGGTCTGGCCCCGTCCCCGCTGCTGGAACACCTGGTGGCGGCGGGCTGCCTGGGGCGCAAGACCGGCCGCGGATTCCGTGAGTACGCCCGCCGGTAACCGGCCGGGCCCCGAGCAGGATGCGTGGGGAGGGTTGCTCGGGTCCGCCGGACCCTCACGGCGGACGAACCCTCCCGAGCCCAGTGCGGGCCCTCCCCCGCATCCGTCCTCCCTCCACCCCCCACAGGCGCGCTCCCCTGCGCGAATGAAGTACTTTCGCTCTATGTCCCAGCCCGCCAAGACCTCACCCCGCGCCTCCTCCGCCCCGGACGTCCCGGAGAGCGCGGCCGGCACCCGAGCGGCCGCCCAGCGGCTCAAGATGCGCCGGGAGCTGGCCACGGCGGCCATGGAGCTGTTCGCGACCAAGGGGTACGAGGCCACGACGGTCGACGAGATCGCCGCGACCGCCGGGGTGGCCCGCCGGACGTTCTTCCGGCACTTCCGGTCCAAGGAAGAGGCCATCTTCCCGGACCACGACGACACCCTGACCCGTGCCGAGGCCGTGCTGGACGTGGCGCCGGCGCACGAGCACCCGCTCGACACGGTGTGCCGGGGGATCAAGGAAGTCATGAAGATGTACGCCGCCGCCCCGTCGGTGTCGGTGGAGCGCTACCGGCTTACCCGCGAGGTCCCGGCGCTGCGCGAGCGGGAGATCGCCTCGGTGGCCCGCTACGAGCGGCTGTTCACCCGGTACCTGCTGGCGCACTTCGACGAGACCGACCACCACGACGGCAACGACGACCCGTTGCTGGCGGAGGTGGCCGCCTCGGCGGTGGTGACCGCCCACAACCACGTGCTGCGGCGCTGGCTGCGGGCCGGCGGACAGGGCGACGTGGAGGCGCAGCTGGACCACGCCTTCTCGATCGTGCGCAAGACGTTCGGGTCCGGGATCGGCGCGGGCCGCACGGCGGTCGCCGCGGCGCCGGCGCCGGCGGCGGTGCGCACCGAGGGCGAGGTGCTGGTCGCGGTGGCCCGCACGGACGCCCCGCTGGACGAGGTCATGCGGACCATCGAAGAGGCACTCAGGAACAAGTAGGCGAACTTCCCGGCCATCGGCCGGGTGGTTCCGGTCACAGCGGCCGCTCCCGGTTTCGGGGGCGGCCGTTGTCGTATGTCCAGCTTGCCCCTACTCGCGGGTAACTCTGATCGATCATCGCTCATCTGCGCAGGTCAATCGGCAAATGAGAGAAACTTTTGGCACGCGGTGCCTTGTCGAGTGACACGGGGTGCCATACGTTGAATCTCGTCCGGATGTCCCCGCGGCCCACGCCCACTCGGCACGGAACGCGCCCCGGATGCCTGCGTCACCAGGCCACCGGGCCCGCCTCACCACAGGCGGGCCGGCACCACAGCTCCGCCGGACCGACGGCACTCGCACCACCCACACCACACGCACCCCGCGCACCCGCGTATCCCTCAGCGCACCCTCACCAGCGCTCGCCGGAGGCAATACCGTGAAGGACATCCTGGACGCGATTCAGTCGCAGTCCGCCACCGCCGCAGACTTCGCGGCGCTGCCGCTGCCCGACTCGTACCGCGCGATCACCGTGCACAAGGACGAAGCGGAAATGTTCGCGGGGCTCACGACCCGCGAGAAGGACCCCCGCAAGTCCCTCCACCTCGATCACGTCCCGCTGCCCGAGCTGGGCCCGGGCGAGGCCCTGGTGGCCGTCATGGCCTCGTCGGTCAACTACAACTCCGTGTGGACCTCGATCTTCGAGCCGGTCTCCACGTTCAGCTTCCTGGAGCGCTACGGCAAGCTCAGCGACCTCAGCAAGCGCCACGACCTGCCGTACCACGTCATCGGCTCCGACCTCGCGGGCGTCGTGCTGCGCACCGGCCCCGGCGTCAACGCCTGGCAGCCCGGCGACGAGGTCGTCGCGCACTGCCTCTCGGTCGAGCTGGAGTCCTCCGACGGCCACAACGACACGATGCTCGACCCCGAGCAGCGCATCTGGGGCTTCGAGACCAACTTCGGCGGCCTGGCGGAGATCGCGCTCGTCAAGTCCAACCAGCTGATGCCCAAGCCCGACCACCTCAGCTGGGAGGAGGCCGCCTCCCCCGGCCTGGTCAACTCCACCGCCTACCGCCAGCTGGTCTCCCGCAACGGCGCCGGCATGAAGCAGGGCGACAACGTCCTGATCTGGGGCGCGAGCGGCGGCCTCGGCAGCTACGCCACCCAGTTCGCGCTGGCCGGCGGCGCCAACCCGATCTGCGTCGTCTCCTCCCCCGAGAAGGCCGACATCTGTCGGGCCATGGGCGCGACCGCGGTCATCGACCGCAACGCCGAGGGCTACAAGTTCTGGAAGGACGAGCACACCCAGGACCCGAAGGAGTGGAAGCGCTTCGGCAAGCGCATCCGCGAGCTGACCGGCGGCGAGGACATCGACATCGTCTTCGAGCACCCCGGCCGCGAGACCTTCGGCGCCTCGGTCTACGTCACCCGCAAGGGCGGCACCATCACCACCTGCGCCTCCACCTCGGGCTACATGCACGAGTACGACAACCGCTACCTGTGGATGTCCCTCAAGCGGATCATCGGCTCGCACTTCGCGAACTACCGCGAGGCCTGGGAGGCCAACCGTCTGATCGCCAAGGGCAAGATCCACCCCACGCTCTCGAAGGTCTACTCCCTGGAGGAGACCGGCCAGGCCGCCTACGACGTCCACCGCAACCTCCACCAGGGCAAGGTCGGCGTCCTGGCGCTGGCCCCCGAGGAGGGCCTGGGCGTCCGCGACCACGAGCTGCGCGCCCGGCACATCGACGCCATCAACCGGTTCCGGAACATCTGAAGTCCGCAGAGGATCGCCTGAGATGACAGAGCGCCAGAAGGACAGGCCGTGGCTCATGCGGACGTACGCCGGCCACTCCACGGCCGAGGCGTCCAACGAGCTGTACCGCCGCAACCTCGCCAAGGGCCAGACCGGCCTGTCCGTCGCCTTCGACCTGCCGACGCAGACGGGCTACGACCCCGACCACATCCTCGCCCGCGGCGAGGTCGGTCGGGTCGGGGTCCCGGTCTCCCACCTGGGTGACATGCGTCGCCTGTTCCAGGACATCCCCCTGGAGCAGATGAACACCTCGATGACGATCAACGCCACCGCCATGTGGCTCCTGGCGCTCTACCAGGTGGCCGCCGAGGAGCAGGGCGCGGACATCGCCCTGCTCCAGGGCACCACCCAGAACGACATCGTCAAGGAGTACCTCTCGCGCGGGACGCACGTCTTCCCGCCCGGGCCCTCGCTCCGCCTGACGACGGACATGATCGCGTACACGGTCAACCACATCCCGAAGTGGAACCCGATCAACATCTGCAGCTACCACCTGCAGGAGGCCGGGGCCACCCCGGTCCAGGAGATCTCGTACGCGATGTCCACCGCCATCGCCGTCCTGGACTCGGTCCGCGACTCGGGCCAGGTCCCCGAGGAGCGGTTCGGCGAGGTCGTCGCCCGGATCTCCTTCTTCGTGAACGCGGGAGTCCGCTTCATCGAGGAGATGTGCAAGATGCGCGCCTTCGGCCGCATCTGGGACAAGGTCACCCGCGAGCGCTACGGCATCACGAACGAGAAGCAGCGGCGCTTCCGCTACGGCGTCCAGGTCAACTCCCTGGGCCTGACCGAGGCGCAGCCCGAGAACAACGTCCAACGCATCGTGCTGGAGATGCTGGCCGTCACCCTGTCCAAGGACGCCCGCGCCCGCGCGGTGCAGTTGCCCGCCTGGAACGAGGCGCTCGGCCTGCCCCGGCCGTGGGACCAGCAGTGGTCCCTGCGCATCCAGCAGGTCCTGGCGCACGAGAGCGACCTGTTGGAGTACGAGGACATCTTCGCGGGCTCCCACGTCATCGAGGCGAAGGTCGATTCCCTGGTCGAGGAGTGCCTCGCCGAGATCGACCGGATCCAGGAGATGGGCGGCGCGATGGCGGCCGTCGAGTCCGGCTACCTGAAGGGCGAGCTGGTCTCCTCGCACGCGGAGCGGCGCGCCCGGATCGAGGCCGGCGAGGACAAGATCATCGGGGTGAACTGCTTCCAGCAGACCGAGGAGAACCCGCTCACCGCCGACCTGGACGGCGCCATCATGACGGTCGACCCGGCCACGGAGGCCGTGACCGTCGAGCGCATCCGCCGCTGGCGCGCCGAGCGGCAGGAGTCCTCGGACCGCCAGGGCAACGGCGATCCCTTCGTCTTCCCGACCACCCAGCAGGCCCTCGAACGCCTGAAGGAAGCCGCGGCGGGCACCGAGAACCTGATGGAGGCCACCCTGGAGTGCGCCCGGGCGGGCGTCACCACCGGCGAGTGGGCGAGCGCCCTGCGCGAGGTCTTCGGCGAGTTCCGGGCCCCGACCGGTGTCTCCTCGGCCCCGGTCGCGGTCACCGCCGAGGCGGGCACGCCCATGGCCCTCGTCCGCGAGAAGGTCTCCCGCACGGCCGACGAGCTCGGCTCCGGCCGGTTGCGCCTGCTGGTCGGCAAGCCCGGCCTGGACGGGCACTCCAACGGCGCCGAGCAGATCGCCGTGCGGGCCCGCGACGCGGGTTTCGAGGTGGTCTACCAGGGCATCCGGCTGACGCCCGAGGAGATCTCCTCGGCGGCGCTGGCCGAGGACGTCCACTGCGTGGGACTGTCCATCCTGTCCGGTTCGCACAGCGCGCTGGTACCCGATGTCCTGGAACGCCTGCGCGCGGCGGGGGCGGCCGACATCCCCGTCATCGTCGGCGGCATCATTCCCCAGGCCGACGCGGTGTCGTTGAAGTCGGCCGGGGTGGCCGCCGTGTTCACTCCGAAGGACTTCG
The DNA here is from genome assembly GCF_055595445.1 of Streptomyces sp. NPDC040432. NCBI lineage: Bacteria > Bacillati > Actinomycetota > Actinomycetes > Kitasatosporales > Streptomycetaceae > Streptomyces > Streptomyces sp. NPDC040432. The sequence goes on from NZ_JBVIVP010000005.1 coordinate 480,994, forward strand.
GCATCACGGAGATCATCGGCCGTATCGTCGACGAGATCCGCAAGGCCAACAAGCTCGACTCTCTCGAAAGCACGGAGGTCCCCGCATGACCACGCCCTCTTCCCCGGTGAACCGGCTGCGGCCTCGCCGTTCCTGCCTCGCGGTGCCGGGCTCCAACCCGCGCTTCCTGGAGAAGGCCCAGGGCCTGCCCGCCGACCAGGTCTTCCTGGACCTGGAGGACGCCTGCGCCCCGCTCGCCAAGGAAGGCGCCCGCCACACCATCGTGGACGCGCTGAACAACGGCGACTGGACCGGCAAGACCCGCGTGGTGCGCGTCAACGACTGGACGACGCACTGGACCTACCGCGACGTCATCACGGTCGTCGAGGGCGCCGGCCAGAACCTCGACTGCATCATGCTGCCGAAGGTCCAGGACGCCCAGCAGGTCGTGGCGCTCGACCTCCTGCTCACCCAGATCGAGAAGACCATGGGCTTCGAGGTCGGCAGGATCGGCATCGAGGCGCAGATCGAGAACGCCAAGGGCCTGGTTAACGTCGACGCCATCGCGGGCGCCTCGCCGCGCCTGGAGACCATCATCTTCGGACCGGCCGACTTCATGGCCTCGATCAACATGAAGTCCCTTGTCGTGGGCATGCAGCCGCCCGGCTACGGCGCGGACGCCTACCACTACATCCTGATGCGCATCCTGATGGCCGCCCGCACCCACGACCTCCAGGCGATCGACGGCCCCTTCCTCCAGATCAAGAACGTGGACGGCTACCGCGAGGTCGCCGGGCGCGCCGCGGCCCTCGGCTTCGACGGCAAGTGGGTGCTGCACCCCGGTCAGGTCGACGCGGCCAACGAGGTCTTCTCCCCGTCGCAGGAGGACTACGACCACTCCGAGCTGATCCTGGACGCGTACGACTGGTGCACGTCCGAGGCGGGCGGCAAGAAGGGCTCCGCGATGCTCGGCGACGAGATGATCGACGAGGCCAGCCGCAAGATGGCCCTGGTCATCGCGGGCAAGGGTCGCGCCGCCGGTATGCAGCGCACCAGCAAGTTCGAAATCCCCGTCGGCTAGAAAGGCCCCGAGTCCCATGCAGTTCGGACGCACGTACGAAGAGTTCGAGGTCGGGGCGGTCTACAAGCACTGGCCCGGAAAAACGGTCACCGAGTACGACGACCACCTGTTCTGTCTGCTGACCATGAACCACCACCCGCTCCACATGGACAGCAACTACGCCGAGAACACGACCGACTTCGGCAAGAACGTGGTCGTGGGCAACTACATCTACTCGCTGCTGCTCGGCATGTCCGTGCCGGACGTCTCCGGGAAGGCCATCGCCAACCTGGAGATCGAGTCCCTGCGGCACGTGGCGCCGACCTTCCACGGCGACACGCTCTACGGCGAGACCACGGTCCTCGACAAGACGCCGTCGAAGTCGAAGGACGACCGCGGCATCGTGTACGTGGAGACCAAGGGTTACAAGCAGGACGGCACCCTCGTCTGCGTCTTCCGGCGCAAGGTGATGGTCCCGACCGAGACGTACATCAAGGAGCGCGGCGGCGAGCAGCCCGGCCGGCCCACGCTGAAGGAACAGGGGAAGTAGCCATGGCCCGACTCGCCCAGACCGCCGGGCTGACCGACGTCCAGCGGGAGATCCTCAAGACCGTCCGGGAGTTCGTCGACAAGGAGATCATCCCGGTCGCGACCGAGCTTGAGCACCGCGACGAGTACCCCCAGCAGATCGTCGACGGCCTGAAGGAACTCGGCCTCTTCGGGCTGATGATCCCCGAGGAGTACGGCGGCCTGGGTGAGTCGTTGCTCACCTACGCGCTGTGCGTGGAGGAGATAGCGCGGGGCTGGATGTCCGTCTCGGGCATCATCAACACGCACTTCATCGTGGCGTACATGCTCAAGCAGCACGGCACGCAGGAGCAGAAGGACCACTTCCTCCCGCGGATGGCGCTGGGCGAGGTGCGCGGCGCGTTCTCGATGTCCGAGCCGGCGCTGGGCTCCGATGTGTCGGCCATCACGTCCAAGGCGGTGAAGGACGGGGACGAGTACGTCCTGAACGGCCAGAAGATGTGGCTCACGAACGGCGGCTCGTCCACTCTCGTGGCCGTTCTGGTGCGAAGTGACGAAGGACACCCCGAGGGCACGGCGCCCCACAAGTCGATGACGACCTTCCTCGTCGAGAAGGAGCCGGGCTTCGGTGAGGTCCGTCCGGGCCTGACCATCCCCGGCAAGATCGACAAGATGGGCTACAAGGGCGTCGACACGACCGAGCTCATCATGGACGGACTGCGCATTCCGGCCAATCGCGTCCTCGGCGGACAGACGGGCCGAGGGTTTTACCAAATGATGGACGGCGTGGAGGTCGGCCGCGTGAACGTGGCGGCCCGTGGTTGTGGCGTCGCACAACGTGCGTTCGAACTGGGTGTCTCTTACGCCCAGCAACGTCATACTTTCGGCAAGGCCATCGCTGAGCACCAGGCCATCCAGTTCAAGCTGGCCGAGATGGCTACCAAGGTCGAAGCAGCCCATGCGATGATGGTCAATGCAGCACGCAAAAAGGACTCCGGGGAACGAAACGACCTCGAAGCAGGGATGGCGAAGTACCTCGCCTCCGAATACTGCAAGGAAGTCGTGGAAGACGCGTTCCGTATCCACGGTGGATACGGATTCTCGAAGGAGTACGAGATCGAGCGCCTCTACCGGGAGGCGCCGATGCTGCTCATCGGTGAAGGTACCGCCGAGATCCAGAAAATGATCATCGGGCGACGCCTGCTTGAGGAGTACCGGCTCCAGGGCTGAAAGTCCCATTTGCGATGGATCGTCCAGCGATCCATCGCAACGGGATCACAGCCAGTGACTGGACGGCGGCCATCGACTCGGCTTCTGGCTTGCCCAGTTGTTGCGCGCAACCGATAGCATTCCAGTAAAGCCGCCGTCCCGTCCCCCCGTTTACGGCGCGGCAATCACCCGCTACGAAGGTCATCCATGCCCCACAGCCAAACCTCTGCACCCCGCGTCGGCCTCCTCGGCGGACGTATCGCTCGCGGAGCATCGCCGTGGCTTCTGCCGACCGTCGCCACCGCGGCGCTCAGCCTCACCCGGGCCCGCAAGTCCGGACGCTGGGCCGCGGCGGCCGTGCCCGCCACCGCGCTCGCGGCGGGCATGCTGTGGTTCTTCCGCGACCCCGAGCGTGAGATCACGCAGGGCCGCGTCATCTCGCCCGCCGACGGTGTGGTGCAGAGCATCATGCCGTGGAAGGACGGGCGGACCCGCGTCGCGATCTTCATGAGCCCGCTGAACGTCCACGTCAACCGCGCGCCCCTCGCGGGCACGGTGACGTCCGTGGAGCACGTCCCCGGCGGGTTCGTCCCGGCGTTCAACAAGGAGAGCGAGAACAACGAGCGCGTTGTCTGGCACTTCGACACCGAACTGGGCGACATCGAAATGGTGCAGATCGCCGGCGCCGTCGCCCGGCGCATCGTCCCGTACCTGCCGGCCGGCACCAAGGTGGAGCAGGGCGAACGCATCGGACTGATCCGCTTCGGCTCGCGCGTCGACATCTACCTCCCCGAGGGCGTCGAGGTCGCGGTCGAGGTCGGTCAGACCACCACCGCGGGGGTGACCCGAATTGACCGTGACTGACCCTGAGACTCCCTCCACCCCGTCCGCGGGGTGGGTGCCCGAGTCCGCCGAGGAGGAGTCCGCCGAGGACGACATGCCGCTCTCGTTGCGGCTGTCGATAGCGGACACCCTCACGCTCGGCAACGCGACGTGCGGATTCATGGCGGTGTACTTCACCACCACCGGAATCCTCATTCCGCACCTCACCGGCAGCGGTGAGTCCGGCATGGCCCGGCACAGCGCCGCGACGGCGGTGATACTGATGCTGCTCGCCGCGGTCTTCGACCTCTTCGACGGCATCGTGGCCCGCAAGCTGCGCAGCTCGCCGATGGGCGCCGAGCTGGACAACCTGTCCGACCTGATCAGCTTCGGTCTGGCTCCCGCCTACTTCGTGCTCGTCTACGGCATGGTCGCCGACGACGCGCACCAGAAGATGTCGGCGCTCGCCGCGATCGTCGTCCTGCTCGCCGTGGTGCTCAGACTCGCGAGATTCAGCTGCGTGACGCTGAAGGACGGCATGTTCCAGGGCATGCCGAGCCCCTTCGGCGCGCTCACGGTCGTCTCGATCGTGCTGCTGGAGCTGCCCTTCATCCCGACGCTGCTGGCGATCATCGGGGTGGCCTGGCTGATGGTGAGCCGGGTCGAGTACCCCAAGCCGCGGGGCGTCCTCGCGGCGGCGATGCTCAGCTGGATCGTCGGGGCGATGGGCCTGCTCGCCGCCTGGGCGTTCGACGCCCCGGGCGGTCAGATCCTGCTCCAGGCCGGCTGTGCGCTCCAGATCGCGCTGGCCGCGACCATCCCGCTGTTCGCGACGACCCGGAGGGCCAACACCTTCCGGCACAACCGGCGCGAGGCACGGGCGGCGCAGCTGCCGTAGGGCCTGGGCCCGTACGCACGTGACGAAGGCCCCGGGTGCCCTGGCACCCGGGGCCTTCGCCGTGTCCGCAGCCGCCGTCCCCGCCTGCGCCGGTGAGCCCCCGCGGGCGGGACCCGGCGTTAGCCTTGATGTCGGAAAACCGCCAGCCCGGAGGGTCCGGGGTCGGGATCCTGGAGCCATGCACACCGATACCGACCGTTGCGTGAGAGCCGTACAGTCCAAGGACGCCCGCTTCGACGGGTGGTTCTTCACCGCGGTCCGCACGACGGGGATCTACTGCCGGCCCAGTTGCCCGGCCGTCCCTCCCAAGGTCGAGAACATGAGCTTCCTGCCCAGTGCCGCGGCCTGCCAGCAGGCCGGCTACCGGGCCTGCAAGCGGTGCCGGCCCGACACCAGCCCCGGCTCCCCCGAGTGGAACGCCCGCGCCGACTCCGTCGCGCGCGCCGTACGGCTGATCCAGGACGGGGTCGTCGACCGGGAGGGCGTGCCGGGACTGGCCACCCGGCTGGGCTACTCGACCCGGCAGGTGGAGCGCCAGCTCCTCGCGGAGCTCGGGGCCGGTCCCCTGGCCCTGGCCCGGGCCCAGCGGGCCCAGACGGCCCGGCTGCTGATCGAGACCTCGGAGCTGCCGATGGGCGACGTGGCCTTCGCCGCCGGGTTCTCCTCGATCCGCGCGTTCAACGACACCGTCCGGGAGGTCTTCGCACTCTCCCCCAGCGACCTGCGGACCCGGGCCGGCCGGACCGCCGGGCGGCCCGAGGCGCAGCCTCGGATCCCGGGGACGCTCAGCCTGCGTCTGCCGTACCGGGCCCCGCTGAACCCGGACAACCTGTTCGGGCACCTCGCCGCGACCGCCGTCCCCGGGGTCGAGGAGTGGCGCGACGGCGCCTACCGGCGGACGCTGAGGCTCCCGTACGGCACCGGCGTGGTCGCCCTGACGCCCGGGCCCGACCACATCGGTTGCCGGCTGGCCCTGACCGATCTGCGCGACCTGACCATCGCCATCAGCCGGTGCCGGTGGATGCTCGACCTCGACGCCGACCCGGAGGCCGTGGACGACCAGCTGCGGGCCGACCCGCTGCTGGCCCCGCTCGTGGACAAGGCTCCGGGGCGCCGGGTGCCGCGCACGGTCGACGCGGCGGAGTTCGCGGTCCGGGCGGTGCTCGGACAGCAGGTGTCCACCGCCGCGGCGCGCACGCACGCCGCCCGGCTGGTGGCCGCCCACGGGGAGCCGGTCCAGGACCCCCACGGCGGCCTCACCCACCTGTTCCCCTCCCCGCAGGCCCTGGCCGCCCTCGACCCCGAGACGCTGTCGATGCCGCGCAGCCGCCGTGCGACGCTCACCACCCTCGTCGGGGCGCTGGCCGACGGCTCGCTGCCGCTGGGCATCGACAGCGACTGGGAGGCCGCCCGCGCCGGGCTGAGCGCCCTGCCCGGCTTCGGGCCGTGGACCACCGAGATCATCGCGATGCGGGCCCTGGGCGACCCGGACGCGTTCCTGCCGTCGGACCTGGGGGTGCGGCGGGCGGCCCAGGGCCTCGGGCTGCCCTCCACCCCGGCCGCGCTGACGGCTCGGGCGGCGCTCTGGCGGCCCTGGCGCGCCTACGCCGTCCAGTACCTGTGGGCCACCGACGCCCACCCCATCAACCACCTGCCCGTCTGAGGAGCACACCCCATGAGCAGCAAGCAGTACACCGTCGTGGACAGCCCCTACGGCCCGCTGACCCTGGTCGCCACCGACGGCGTCCTCAGCGGCCTGTACATGACCGGTCAGCGGCATCGGCCCGACGAGGAGTCCTTCGGCGAACGGGTCGCGGACACCGAGGAGCCCTTCCCGGAGGTGCGCCGGCAGCTGACCGCGTACTTCGCCGGTGAGCTGAGGGAGTTCACCGTCCCGGTGCGGATGGAGGGCACCGCCTTCCAGCGCAGCGTGTGGGAGCAGCTGGTGCGGATCCCGTACGGCGAGACGTGGTCGTACGGGCAGCTCGCGGCGGAACTGGGCAAGCCGAACGCCTCGCGCGCGGTGGGCCTGGCCAACGGGAAGAACCCGGTCGGCATCATCGTGCCCTGCCACCGCGTGATCGGTGCCTCGGGCGGCATGACGGGCTACGGGGGCGGCATCGAGCGCAAGGTGCGGCTGCTGGAGTTCGAGGGGGCGGGGAAGTAGCTCAGATCACCGAGAGCGGGACGAGGAGGGCGAAGCCGGCGCCCGCCTCCACCGCGTAGGCGTAGAGGTCCGGGTGCTGGACGGGGGCCGCGAGGAGGACGACGCTCTGCTGGGCGGAGGCCGCGTCCACCCAGGCGGGGTCGGCGCCGAGGCGGCCCTGGTACCAGCCCTCGCAGGAGGCGGGGCCGGTGACGGCGAGGAGGTCGTCCTCGCGGCGGTAGAAGGCCTGCCAGCCCTCGGCGGGCGCGGACCAGCCCTCGAAGTCCTCGAAGGGGGCCCAGCCGCCCTCGCGTATCGCGTTGTCGAACAGCCAGACGGGCGACCCGTCTTCGGTGACCTCGTCACCGGCCTGCTGATCGGTGGTGAAGTGGACCATGGGGAGGGCGTCGGGCCCGTCGGCCGTGCTCGGCCAGGCGTACATCGTGATCATCTGCTGATTCTGTCCTGCTCGTGTCCGCTTCGGGTACCCGCCTGCCCTGCGATCTGCCGCTACGCCACCGGGCGCCGGCCGTTCTCCAGTTCCACGGTGCCCTCGCCGGACTCCAGCACGCGGTAGGCCTCTTCGGTCCGCAACCCGAGGGATCCGTGAAGGTACGTGGTGAGTTCGCCCGGTTCGACCAGCTTCCAGGAGAGCAGTTCCTCCTCCTGGAGCACGATCGAGGCGAGCTGCGCGTCGTCGAGCACGCCGCCGTCGTAGAGGTAGGCGGCCAGCGGCGGGCGGTCGGTGGCCACCGACCAGTCCACGGCGAGCAGCCGGCCGAGCGGGACGTCGAGACCGATCTCCTCCGCGCTCTCGCGGCGGGCCGCCGTCCGCGGGGTCTCGCCCAGGTCGGATTCGATCGTGCCACCGGGCAGGGCCCAGCCTTCACGGTAGTTGGGCTCCACGAGGAGGACCCGGCCCTCGGCGTCGCGGAAGAGGGCGGCCGCGCCGGCCAGCACCCGGGGCAGGCTCGCGATGTAGGTGGCGAAGTCTTCGGTGGTGGTCACGGCGCCACCCTACCCAGCCGTCCCCGGCCGTCCGCAGGGCAGCCCCGCGCGATCACACCCCCGGGGTACCGCCGTCCTCGCGGTCCCGCCCCCTGGACTCGGCGACGCGCCGAAGCCGGGGGTGACGGCCCGCCCCCTGTTCGGTGACGGCGTCGCCGACCATGGCCTTGACGGCGTCCCGCATGCCGTGCAGGGCGTGGTGGCGCGCCGGGCCGGCGCCGGGGTCCTCGCGCAGCTCCTTCACCAGGGCCCAGCACAGCAGCAGCATGACGACGACGAAGGGCAGGGCGACCAGGATGGTCGCCGTCTGCAGGGACTTCAGCCCGCCCGCGACGAGGAGCACGGCGGCCACGGCGGCCATGAGCACGCCCCAGGTGACGACGAGCCAGGTGGGCGGGTTCAGCGAGCCCCGACTGGTGAGCGAACCCATGACCAGGGAGGCAGAGTCGGCGCTGGTGACGAAGTACGTCATGACCAGGACCATCGCGACCCAGGAGGTGGCGGTGCCGAGCGGCAGCGCGTCGAGCATCGCGAACAGCGAGGCCTCGGTGCCCTCCTTGAGCTTGCTCGCGAGGTCGGCGGCGCCGGTGGACTGGAGCTGGATGGCGGTGCCGCCCATGACGCAGAACCAGACCACGGTGGCGCCGCTCGGGACGAGGAGGACGCCGACGAGGAACTCCCGGATGGTGCGGCCCCGGGAGATCCGGGCGATGAACGTGCCGACGAAGGGCGCCCAGGAGAGCCACCACGCCCAGTAGAAGATGGTCCAGGCACCGAGCCAGGCGCTGTCGGTGAAGGCCCCGGTGCGACTGGCCATGGGCAGCAGCTCGTCCAGGTAGCCACCGACGCCGGCGGGGATCACGTCCAGGATGTGGACGGTGGGGCCGAGCACGAAGACGAAGAGCATCAGGGTCGCGGCGAGCACGATGTTGATGGTGCTCAGCCACTTGACGCCCTTGTGCAGACCGGAGAAGGCGGAGAGCACGAACGCGGCGGACAGCGAGCCGATGATGATCAGCTCGACCGTGGTGGAGTCCTCGACGCCGGTGGTGATGTTGAGGCCCTTCGACACCTGGAGGGCACCGAGGCCCAGGCTGGTCGCGGTGCCGAAGACGGTGGCGAAGACGGCGAGCAGGTCGATGGCCCTCCCGGCGGGGCCGTTCGCCCGTGCCGTGCCCATCAGCGGGACGAAGGCGGAGCTGAGGCGGTTGCCGCGGCCCTTGCGGAAGGTCGCGTAGGCGAGGGCGAGCCCGACGATGCCGTAGATGGCCCAGGGGGTGAGCGTCCAGTGGAAGAAGGAGTACTCCATGGCCGCGAGGGCTGCGGCGCCGGTGCCGGGGGCCGCGCCGGAGGCGGGGGGCGGGGCCAGGTAGTGGGTGAGCGGCTCGCCGACCCCGTAGAACATGAGGCCGATGCCCATGCCGGCGCTGAACATCATCGCGATCCACGCGAGGTTCGTGAACTCCGGTTCGGAGTCGTCGGCGCCGAGCCGGATCCGGCCGAAGCGGCTGAACGCGAGGACGACGCACATGACGAGGAAGACGTCGGCGGCGATCACGAACAGCCAGGCGAAGTTGGCGAGCACCCAGGCGAGGGCGGCTCCGGAGGCGGAGTCGAAGGAGTCCTTGCCCAGGGCCGCCCAGGCGACGACGGCCAGCACGGCGATCACGCCGATGGTGACGACGCCGCGGTCGGGCGTGCCGTCCGCAGGACGTCCGGGCCCCCCGCCCGGGGTATCCGGACGTGGCTGTTCCAGTGAATCCGTGCTCATGCGGCCACACTATGCGGGCGTATATCCGCATTTAGCCGCATGGCGCGCCGCCTGTGGCGTAGGCCACCCATGGGCATAGGAGGATCCTCCGGATAGGCTCATGGGGGCGCGACTGCACTGTTCGATAGCAAGGGATTAGCAAGGTGACGGACGGAGCAGTAACTGAGACCGCGCGCGTGCTCATCGCCGCGGACAAATTCAAGGGCTCGCTCACGGCCGTTCAGGTCGCGGAGCGGGTGACGGCCGGCCTTCGCAGGGCCGTACCGGACGTGGAGATCGAGACCCTCCCCGTCGCGGACGGCGGCGACGGTACGGTCGCGGCCGCCGTGGCGGCCGGTTTCGAACGCCGGGAGGTACGGGTCACCGGACCCCTCGGCGACCAGGTCACGGCCGCTTTCGCGCTGCGCGACGGTACCGCCGTGGTCGAGATGGCGGAGGCCTCCGGCCTCCAGCTGCTGCCCGCCGGCACCTTCGCCGCGCTGACGGCGACCACGTACGGCTCGGGCGAGCTGCTCAAGGCCGCGCTGGACGCGGGCGCCCGCTCGATCGTCTTCGGTGTCGGCGGCAGCGCCACCACCGACGGCGGCGCCGGCATGCTGGCGGCGCTGGGCGCGGTGTTCCTGGACGCGAACGGTGAACCGGTCGGCCCGGGCGGCGGCGCGCTGGCCGGTCTGGCCTCGGCCGACCTGTCCGGGATCGACCCCCGCTTCGCCGAGGTCGACTTCGTCCTGGCGAGCGACGTGGACAACCCGCTGACGGGCCCGAAGGGCGCGCCCGCGGTCTACGGCCCGCAGAAGGGTGCCTCGCCCGAGGACGTGGCGACGCTCGACGCGGCGCTGGCGCACTTCGCCGTGGTGCTGGAGAAGTCGATCGGCGCGAAGGCGGCCGAGTGCGCGGTGCTGCCGGGCGCCGGCGGCGCGGGTGGCATCGGCTACGGGGCGCTGCTCCTCGGGGCGACGTTCCGTCCCGGCATCGAGCTGATGCTGGAGGTGCTGGGCTTCGCGCCCGCGCTGGAGCGGGCCACGCTGGTCATCACCGGTGAGGGTTCCCTCGACGAGCAGACCCTGCACGGCAAGGCCCCGGCGGGCGTGGCGGCCGCGGCGCGCGCCGCGGGCAAGCCGGTCGTGGCGGTCTGCGGACGGCTGCTGCTGGACCAGGGCGCGCTGGAGGCCGCGGGCATCCGCAAGGCCTACCCGCTGACCGACCTGGAGCCCGACCCGGCGAAGTCCATTCCGAACGCCGGTCCCCTGCTGGAGCGGGTCGCGGAGAACATCGCCGCCGACGTGCTCTGACCCACGGACCGGCCCGTACGGTCGAAGGCCCGGCTCCCCCGCGACGGCGGGGGGCCGGGCCTTCGCCATCGGCGGGGCCGGCCGGGGTGAACCGGCCCCGCCGATATCCGGATGCGCGGGTCCGGGACGGCCGGTGGTCCGGGGTGCCATGGACACGTTGGCGACGCCCCGACCGGACCTCCTGCCCCTCGACGCGGACGGCGCCCGGCGCATCCTGGCCGGCGGCCCCGCCGCGGGCCGCCCGGGGTGTCCCGGGTATCCGGACGCCGGGGACCGGGCCGGGGCGGAGCGGTACCTGGCGGTCCTGGCCGCGAGCGGGACCCCGCGCCCTTCGGGGCGTACGAGATCCTGCGCCGCGCGGACGGGACGGTGATCGGCGGCGCCGGTTTCCACGGGCCGGCCGACGGGGCGGGGGCCGGGCGACCGTCGGCCACGGGCCGGCCCCGGCGGCCCGGGGTTGGGCGACCGCGGTGCTGCGCGCCCTGGTGGAGCACGCCCGCCGGCACGGGGCGACCGCGGTGCCGGGCGACACCGACCGGGGGAACACGGCGTCCCGGCGGGTCATGGCAGCCGCCGGGATGCGGTGCGTCGGAGAGGACGCCCGGCTCGCCTTCCACGCGGTGGCCCGGACGGCGCGGTGACCCCGACTACGCGGTGACCCCGACGCGGGCCGCGGACAGCAGCTGGGCGGTGGTCACGACCCGGGCGAAGCCGCCGCCCTGGAGGTTCACCGCGGTGGCCGTGGCCAGCTCGTCGGCGGTCAGGGACAGTCCGTCGGGACCGGCGAGGTCGAAGGTGTGGGTGGCGTCCAGCGGTACGAGGACCCGGTATCCGAGGTTCCCCGCCATCCGGGCCGTGGTCTCGACGCACATGTTGGTCTGGATCCCGGCGACGACCACCTGGCGGATGCCGCGGGCCGTGAGCCAGTCGGCCAGGTCGGGCGTCCCGTAGAAGGCCGAGTTGACGGACTTGGTGATCAGCAGGTCCTCGTGGCGGCGCTCCTCCACCAGGTCCTTGAAGGCGTACCCGGGCAGGTCCTCGGCCAGGACGGAACCGGGCTGCACGGACCTGTGCCGGACGAGGACCACCGGGCGCCCCGATTCCCGCCAGGCGTCCATCAGGGCGGCGATGTTGTCCTCGGCGTCCGGATTGTTGCGCCGGCCCCAGAAAGAGGCGTCGTCGAAGGCCTTCTGGACGTCGATGACGATCAGGGCGCTGTCGGCGGCAAGCTGCGGGGCGCCGGCCACGGGGGTGGTGGGTGCCGGGTGGGACGTGGTGTGCGCGGTGTCGGTCATGGCTCCATCGTGTCCCCGGCGGCACGCCGGTCCCAGGGGCTCCCGGGACCTTGATCGATGGGATCCTGCCGGCCTGGCAGGACGCTGCGGCGGGGTCTGGCACAGTGGCCCCATGGAGCGCGTCGCGATCGTCGCCCAGCCCGGGATCCGGAGCTTCGACCTCGCCGTCATCACCGAGGTGTGGGGACCCGACCGCAGCCGGGTCGGGGTGCCCCCCTTCGAGCTGCGCCGGTGCGCGCTGGACGGCGGCCCGATCGCGCTGCCCGGCGGGCTGACCCTGATGCCCGACCGCGGACTCGACTGGCTCGGTACCGCCGACCTGATCGTCGTGCCCGCGCTGGCCGAACCCGCCGACCCGACGCCCGAGCCGGTGCTCGCCGCGCTGCGCGCCGCGCACGCCCGGGGGGTGCCGGTGGCCGCCCTGTGCGCCGGGGCCTTCGTGCTGGCCGAGGCCGGGTTGCTGGAGGGGCGCCGAGCGGTGACCCACTGGTGGCTCGCCCCGCAGCTCGCGGCCCGCTACCCGGGGGTGCTGGTCGAGGACGCCCCGCTCTACGTGGAGGACGACGGGCTGTGGACGTCCGCCGGGGTGGCCTCGGGGATCGACCTGTGTCTGCACCTCGTGCGCGAGGCCCACGGGGCGGAGGCCGCGGCGGCCGTCGCCCGTTCGATGGTGACCGGGCCCTTCCGCACCGGTGACCACGCCCAGTACCTGGACCGGCCCGTTCCGGCGGCGGACCGGATCGCCGAGACCCTCGCCGCCGTACGGGAACAGGCGCTGCGTCGGCTGCACGAGCCGCTGGACGTGGCCACGCTGGCCCGCTGGGCCGGGATGTCGCCCCGTTCCTTCGCCCGGCACTTCACGGCGGCGACCGGCACCACCCCGCACCGGTGGCTGCTCGGGCGGCGTCTGGACGAGGCCCGCAAACTCCTGGAGCGCACCGACCACCCCGTCCCGGAAGTGGCCCGGCGGGCCGGGTTCGCCAGCGAGGTCACCTTCCGCCAGCACTTCGGTGCGCGGGTCGGCCTCAGCCCGCGCGCGTACCGTGCGGCGGCGGCCACCGCACCGGGACGCGGCGACAGTGTTAGAAAGGGCTCATGACCGGAAGTTCGGGTCGACAGCGGGACGCGCGGCCGGCAAGCCTGCTCGCGCGCCTCTCCCTGGCGCCCGGCAGCGTCGCAGGGCAGGTGTTCGCCCTCCAGGCCGTGATCGTCGCCGTGTTGATCACCGCAGCCGCGCTGGCCCTGGTGTTCCAGGCCCGCTACGACAGTCGGCAGGACGCCCGAAACCGCTCCCTGGCCGCCGCCGAGGCCTTCGCCCACGCCCCCGGACTGCCGGCGGCCCTGCGGGGCCCGGACCCGACGGTCGGTCTCCAGGCCCTGGCCGAGGGCGCCCGCAAGGGCTCCGGCGTGGACTTCGTCGCGGTGATGACCACCGACGGCGTCCGCTACACCGACTCCCGGCCCGAGCTGATCGGGCAACGGGCCTCCGGCGACCTCGCCCGCGCGCGGGCCGGCCGCTCGTTCACCGAGGTGTTCCAGGGCAAGCCCAGTGACGCGGTCCGTGCGGTGGTGCCCGTACGGGACGAGAGCGGCCAGGTGGTGGGTTTGGTCTCCACCGGCATCGAGATCGAGAACGTCGCGGACGTGGTCGAGGGGCAGCTGCCGCTGCTCCTCGGCGCGGCGGCGGGCGCCCTGCTCCTCGGCACCGGCGGCGCCGCCCTGGTCAGCCGGCGGCTGCGGCGCCAGACCCGGGGGCTGGGCGCCGCCGAGATGGCCCGGATGAACGAGCACCACGAGGCGGTGCTGCACGCCGTGCGCGAGGGCGTGCTGATCATCGACGACTCCGACCGGCTGGTCCTCGCCAACGACGAGGCCCGCCGGCTGCTGGACCTGCCCCCCGACGCCGAGCAGCGACCCGTCGCGGAGTTGGGCCTGGACCCGCGCACCGCCGAGCTGCTGACCTCCGGCAGGGTCGTGACCGACGAGGTCCACCGGGCGGGCGACCGGCTCATCGCGGTGAACGTGCGCCCCACCGAGACCTTCTCCGGACGGCCCTCGGGCAGCGTCATGACCCTGCGCGACTCCACCGAGCTCGCGGCGCTCGCCGGCCGCGCCGAGGTGGCCCGCGAGCGGCTCCAGATGCTCTACGACGCCGGGGTGCGGATCGGCACCACCCTGGACGTGGTGCGCACCGCGGAGGAACTCTCGGAGGTGGCCGTGCCGCGCTTCGCGGACTTCGTCACCGTCGAGCTGCTGGAGCCGGTGTTGCGCGGCGAGGAGCCGTCACCGGCCGCGGGCGTGCACACCGAGATGCGCCGGGCGGCGATGTCGGGGGTGCGCACCGACCAGCCGCTCCAGCCCGTCGGCGACGTGATCCGGTTCGCCGTCCCCACCGCCCCGATGGCCACCGCCCTGGACGCCGGGCACGCGGTGCTCGCGGCCGACCTGAACGCCGCGATGGGCTGGCGTGCCCAGGACGCCGCGGGCACCCGGGTGGCCCTCGACTACGGGCTGCACTCGCTGATCTCCGTACCGCTCCAGGCGAGGGGCGTGGTGCTGGGCATGGCGAACTTCTGGCGGGCCGCGGACACCCAGGAGGCCTTCGACGAGGAGGACCTGTCCTTCGCCGAGGAGCTGGGCGCGCGGGCGGCGGTGTCCATCGACAACGCCCGCCGCTTCACCCGGGAACACGCCACGGCGGTGACCCTCCAGCGCAGTCTGCTGCCCAGGGTGCTACCCGATCTGAGCGCCGTCGACGTCGCCTTCCGGTACCTGCCCGCGAAGGCGGGGGTGGGCGGCGACTGGTTCGACGTGATCCCGCTGCCCGGGGCCCGGGTGGCGCTGGTGGTGGGCGACGTGGTGGGGCACGGCGTGCACGCGGCGGCGACCATGGGCCGGCTGCGCACGGCCGTGCACAACTTCTCCACCCTCGACATCCCGCCCGACGAGCTGCTGGGGCACCTGGACGAGCTGATCGACCGGATCGACCAACTGGAGCGCGGCGTACCGGCCGTGGGCCCGGGCGGCGGCGCGGCCTCGGGCCGGGGCGGTGACGGGCCCACGTGGACCGGCGGCCGGGCGGGTCCCGGCGCGGACGGGGAGGGCCCGGACACCGAGGAGGAGCCCGCCGGAATCACCGGGGCCACCTGCCTGTACGCCGTCTACGACCCGGCCTCCGGTGCCTGCACGATCGCCAGCGCGGGCCATCCCGGGCCGGCCCTGGTGCACGCCGACGGACGGGTGGAGTTCCCCGAGCTGCCGCCGGGTCTCCCCCTGGGCGTGGGCGGCATGCCGTTCGAGGCGACGGGGCTGCGGCTGCCCGAGGGGAGCCGGCTCGTGCTGTTCACCGACGGTCTCCTGGAGGACCGCGACCGGGACTTCGACTCCGGGCTCGCGCTGTTGCGCGAAACCCTCTCGCAGCCCGGCCGCAGCCCCGACCAGGCCTGTGCGGACGTGCTGGCCGCGCTGCTGTTCCCGTCGCCGAGCGACGACATCGCCCTGCTGATCGCCGACACCAGGCGGTTGGACCCCGGCCGGATCGCGGAATGGGAGGTGCCCGGCGACCCGTCGGCCGTGTCGCGGGTGCGGGGCGCGGGCGCCGCCCAGCTCGCCGCGTGGGGGCTGGAGGAGATCTCGTTCACCGCGGAGCTCGTCCTCAGCGAGCTGATCACCAATGCCATCCGGTACGGTTCGGCGCCCGTCCGGGTCCGCCTGCTGTACGACCGGAACCTGATCTGCGAGGTGTCCGACGGCAGCAGCACGTCCCCGCACCTGCGGTACGCGGCGACCACCGACGAGGGCGGTCGCGGCCTGTTCCTGGTGGCCCAGTACGCGGAGCGGTGGGGCACCCGCTACACGGACCGCGGGAAGGTCATCTGGGCGGAGCTGTCCCTGACGGGCGGCCCCGAGCCCATGGCGGGCGCCGCCCCGGACCTCGAAGCGCTGGAGGACCTCGCCTGGTGACGGCGGGACGTGCGGGGCGGAGCCCTCAGCAGGCCCTGGTGCGGGCCAGGAGGACCGCCACGTCGTCCTGGGGGGCGCTGGGCAGCAGCTGGGTCAGGATCCCGTCGCACAGCTCCTCCAGGGGCTGTGCGGCCCACCGCAGGGCACGGCCGAGGCGCTCCATGCCCTCGTCGAGGTCACGGTCGCGGGCCTCGATGAGGCCGTCCGTGTACAGCACGAGCAGGCTGCCCGGCGGCAGCGGCACCTCCTCGGTGCGGAAGTCCTGGCCGCCGGTGCCGAGCGGGGTCCCGGGCGGCCCGTCGAGGAAGGTGACCGTGCCGTCCGCGGCGGCCACGGCGGGCGGCGGGTGGCCGGCGCGGGCGATCACGCAGCCGCCGGTCGCCGGGTCGTGGACGGCGTAGACACAGGTGGCCATCTCGTCCTCGCCGAGGTCGGCGACGACCGCGTCGAGGGAGCGCAGCAGGCGGGCGGGCGGCACGTCCTCGCGCGCGAGGGTCCGTACCGCCGTGCGGAGCTGGCCCATCACGGCGGCGGCGTGGATGCCGTGGCCCATCACGTCGCCGATGACGAGCCCGGTGCGGCCCCGGGGCAGTTGGATGACGTCGAACCAGTCGCCGCCGACGTCGTGCTCGCTGGCGGGCAGGTAGCGGCCGGTCAGTTCGAGGCCGGGGACTTCGGGGAGGGCGCTGTTGGTGAGGCTGCGCTGCAGGGTGCGGGCGGCCTGGCGCTGGCTCGTGTACATGCGGGCGTTGTCGATGTTGAGGGCGGCGCGGGCGACGAGCTCGTCGATGAGCACGCCGTCCTGCTCGTCGAACGGCTCGCGTGCGCGGACCCGGGTCACGGCCACGGCGCCGAGCACCGTGCCGCGGGCGACCAGCGGCACCATGCGCGCCGAGCCGAGGGTGGCGAGGTAGTCCCGCAGGGGTTGTTCGCGCGGGTCGGTGATCAGCACGGGGATGTCGGACGCGTACAGGGCCATCGGCACGCCCTCGGTGACGACCCGTTCGTAGACCGTCCCCGCGGGGACCTGGAAGGTCTGGCCGGCGGTGAGCTTCGCGGTCGGCGCCGTCGGGTCGGGGAAGGTCGCGGCGAGCCGGCGCAGCACCCCGCGGGTGGAGGCCGCCGACTCGTCCGGGTCGAGGACCGATTCGAGGATCTGCACGTCGGCCGAGTCCGCGAGCTGCGGCACCAGCAGGTCCACGATCTCCCGCGCGGTCTGGCGCAGGTCGAGAGTGGTGCCGATGCGGGTCCCGGCCTCGGCCAGGAGCGCGAAGCGGGTGCGGGCCCGCTCCGCCTCCAGCTGGGCCCGCTGGCCCTCGGTGATGTCGATGAGGGAGGCGATGAGGCCCAGGCGGCGACCGCTCCCGTCGAGCAGCGGGGCGTACGAACAGGACCAGGTGCGGTCGTGCTCGGGGTCGGCGGGCGTGCGGCCGGTGCGGCGGACGTCGACGACGGCGCTGCCGAGCTCCAGCACCTGCCGCATGGTCGCCTCCAGCGCCGCCGCGTTGACGCCGGGCACGACCTCGGTGAGCCGTTTTCCGAGGTGCTCGGCGGCGGGCACGCCGTTCATCCGGGCCAGGGCGTCGTTGACCCGCTGGAAGCGCAGGTCGGGCCCGAGGGTGGCGAGGCCTATCGGTGACTGGGTGAAGAGGCTCTGGAGGGCGACGAGGGAGTCCCGCATGTGCAGGACCTCGGAGGTCTCCACGGCGATCAGGAGGGCGCCGGTGCGGCCCCGCGGGTCGGCGGCGGGCACGATCCACATCTCCATCACCACGCGGTGCCCGTCGCGGTGGCGCACGGGCAGCGTGCCCACGACGGTCTCGCCGGCCTGGACGCGCCGGGTCAGCTCTCCGGCCAGCTCGTGGTTGGCCTCGGGCACGAGCACGGCGGTGCCGGGTTTGCCGAGGATGTCCTCGGGGCGGTGCCCGAGCAGGTCCTGGGCGGCCAGTGACCATTCCACGATGCGGCCGTCCGCGTCCTCCCGCCACAGGGCGATCGGCAACAGCTCGCGGAGTACGCCGGCGTATCCGACCGCCGCCGTCGGCGGCTGATCGGGCACCTCGCTCGTCGACTGGTAAGTGTCCAACGCACCGACCTCACCCCGGGGGGCCTGTTTCCTTCCGATTCACCCTATCCGAGGGCTCGGGACGGCGCGTCGGGGCGGACCCGGGCGGGGAAGGGACCCCGCACGCCGCGTACGGCCGCCCGTCCTGCCACGGGCGGCCACCGGCCGGGTCAGAAGTCGGCCTGCGCCCGTACGTCGGCGCGGCCGACCGACTCCAGCTCCCACATCTTGCAGTAGAGGCGGCGGATGTACTCGATGTCGATGTTGCGGCGGTGCGCCTCGTTCACCGGGTAGAGCACGGTGAGCTCGTAGGAGCGCTCGCCGTTGATGTCGCCCTCCTTGTCACGCCACTGGCCGCGCCCCTCCTGGAGGGTCAGGCCGGCCGGGAAGCGGGGTGTGACCACGTCGGCCACGAACTTCATGAACTGCTCTTCGGTGATCGGCGGGTTGCCGTTGTGCCGGCCGGTGCCGAAGTACAGGTGCGTCGAGATGAAGGGGCTGCCCACCTGGGAGGCGGACTGCTGCTCCGCCGCGGCCGTGGTGGCACGCGTCTCGAACGCGACGTCGGCCACGGGTCTTCCCACGGCGAACAGGAGCGCGCCCACCGCGAAGAGGGCGGCGGCGGGCAGCGGTATCCGGATCTGGCGCATGTGTCTTCAATCCCTGTCTGTCGTTCGTGGAGGGGGGTGGCGTTGGGGGGCTGTGCCCCGGGTCCGGCCCGCGCGGCTCAGGCGGGCAGGGACTCCAGGAGGTGGACCGCCGCGTCCTTCAGGCCGCCCGGCGCGCGCCCGGACCGGCACAGGTCCCGCGCCGTCCGTCGCAGGGTTCCGGTGGTCCGTACGGAGCCGATCGCGGCGGCGCGCGGTGCGAGCCGGGCGACGAGCTCCTCGGCCTCCTTCCAGGCACCGGCGCGCACCAGGGCCGCGAGGAGTTCGGCGGTGAACAGGTGCCGGTAGGAGGGGCCGGGTGCGGTGGCCGCCGCGTGCAGGAGCGGGATGGCCCGGTCCCCGTGCCGAAGTCGGGCGAGGACCCAGCCCCGGTGGCCGAGGAGTTCGCTCTCGTCGATCCACCAGGCCCAGTGGGGGTCGCGGCGGGAGACGCCGTCGAGGAAGCGGCTGCGGGCGCGACCGATCAGCGCGAGGGGTGCCCGGAGGTCGCCGAGCATCGCGACGGCGTGGGCCTGCCGGATCAGGACGAGGCTGTGCACCCGGGCGGGCAACGGCTTGGGGCCGCCGACGCGGGCGGCGCTCGCCAGGGCCGCCCGCGGCCGGCCGGTGTGGGCTTCGAGCATGCTGTGGTTGAGCAGCACCAGCCTCGCCGTCCAGCGGTCGCCGCACAGCTCGGCCAGGGCCAGGGCCCGCGCGTTCATCCGCCGGGCCGGGGAGTGCAGGCCGGCGTCGAAGAGGATCCAGCCGATGACCTCGGCGAGCTCGGCGAGGGCGGCCAGGAGGTCGTCGTCCGCGGCGCGCAGGCTCGCGGGGTCGGCCGACAGCTGCGGGAAGCGCCGCAGGGCCTCGCGCACGGCGGGCACGGCGACCGTCGCGCCGCGCTCGCTGTCCAGGGCGACGAGGCGGCGGATCGTGTGCAGCGCCGGGCCGAGCAGCGTGCCGGGTTCCTCGGGCGGGGCCGCCGCGGGGTGCGCGGACGCGGGGGGCTGCGCGGGGGTCACGACAGGAGCCCCGCGTCGATGGCTCCTTCGCGGCGTCGACCGAGGGTGCTGAAGGACGAGGCGACCTCCGTCAGCCACTCCACCTCCTGGCGGAAGTCCTCGTACGGCGGGCGGACGGGAATGTCGGCGGCGTCGGCCTGTTCGGCGCGTTGCTCGGCGGGGAGGCTGAGCACGGCGCGGACCTGGAGGGCCTCCCCCAGGGGCGAGGTGGGGTCCTCGGGGAGGTCCAGGGAGCGGGCGACGCGCGCGAAGTCCGCGAGGGAGAGGGAGGTGCGGAGCATCAGTTGGCCGTCGCGGATCTCGATGACGCGACGGTAGAGGCTGTAGTGCGGGTCGCGGGGCGGGATGAGGTCGCGCGGCAGGGAGCGGGGCGGGTCCAGGGCGATGTCCGGCGACGCCTCGTAGAGGGCCCACCACAGTGGTCGCAGCCGCAGGTAGGAGCGGTAGCTGCGGATCCAGCCGCGGGCGCGGGTGACGCGGATGCCCCAGGACGGGATGGTCCAGCCGACGATCTGGAGCAGGGCGCCGATGCTGCCGCTCGTCCACTGGATGGGGTCGAGGGCGGCTCCGTCGAAGTCCAGTCGGGTGCCCGCGATCTGGATGCTGCGGGTCACGCAGTAGACCAGGATCAGGCTCGCGCCGACGGTGACGGTGCGCATGCCGACGGCGAGCCACTGGCGGTTGGCCATCCTGGTGAAGCGCAGCGACAGGCGTACGGTCTCGAACTGTCCGATGGCGCAGATCAGCAGGTAGAACGACATGTACAGGGCGTACCGGCCGTCCTGGATGCTGAGCAGGATGGTGGAGGTGGCCGTCTCCGACTTGGCGGCGGGGCCCACGACGAGCGAGGTGGGGACGAGGACGCACAGCGCGGCGGTGAAGAACAGGACGCGGCGGCGGGCCATCCGGCGGGCCTCGGCGGGCGGGGACGACCAGTAGACGAGGACGACCTGCTGGGCCGCGGTCAGGATGACGACCGCGACCTGGGTGATCAGCGAGGTGATGTTGGGCAGTCCGAAGAATCCGGAGATGTGCAGCCGCAGCAGGTCGAGGTCCACCAGGAAGCTGATCCCGGAGCAGAGGAAGTAGGTGCACAGCGCCCACAGGGCGATGTCGTTCCTCCTGCGCAGCAGGTCCGGAAGGCGGTAGGCGAAGGCCGCGATGCCGACGACGGCGCAGACCCACGCGAGGATCCCGTAGATCACAGGCACCCCTGGTCCGGCTTGCCGAGTCCGTTCTCGATGCGGGCGACGATCTCCGCGGCGTCCGCGGGCACGCCCCACGCGGGTTCGGTCCACCGTTTCGAGGCCCGCGCGAGGATCAGCGAGGCCATCGTCTCGGCTTCCTGTTCCTCGTCGTCGCTGTAGCGGGAACGCATCAGCATGCCGCGTACGGCGGCGGGATCGACGTCGGGAATCAGCTGGCCGGAATCACCACCGGCGAGTTGCAGGGAACCGTTGTGATCGAAGGCGATGTGCGCCAGTTCGTGCGCGATGATGTGTTCTTTGTGTGAGGAGGACGCGGCTTTCTCGTACACGATGACGTCGAAGTCATCCATTTTCAGCCATATGCCGAACAGGTGGCGTTCGGGGAACGGCGTGGATATCAAATGGATGGGCCGGTTGCGCTGCTCGGTCAGGTGGCGGTGGAGTTCGTCGATGCCGCACCCGTGCTCCATGCCCCACTGCGCGAGGAGCCCCTCGCAGGTGTGGCGGACCTGCTTGAGGCGGCGCCGGAGCCTTCTGTCCTCGGACGTCGATGACGCAGAGCCAGGTAACTTCATCCTCAGTCCTCCGCCGAACCCCTGCGCGGCCGTGCCCGTCCGACCCACGCCGCCGGCCCCGTGACGGCCGGCACGGAAAGGGAATGAACCCGCTCCGCCTCGGCACCACGGCGTCCGAAGGGTTCCGATTCCGGGGCGACGACGCGGCCATGATGCCACACGCCCGACACCCTTATCCGTACGACGAGTTCCATCCGGTCATTCCCCGACCGTTTCCGCCATCGGGTCGGTAGGGAATCCGGCCACGCCTTTCACGGAACTTCTACGAATTCACCGAAATGTGCCGTGAAAGCAGGTCCCCCCACCCCGGGGCTGACCCGCGGGACGCACCCGGGACGTGCCCCGCGGGGACTGCGGCGTCTCAGTGCACGAGACGGGCCCGGAGCGGGAGTTCGACCGGGTCCAGGACGGACGCGATGCCCCGGGCCAGGCACGGGATCCGGTGGGGCGGAATGCCGGCGATGTTGATGCGGCCCGAGGTGGTGCCGTAGATGGCGAACTGCCTGCGCAGCAGCAGCATCTGGGCGGAGGTGAGCGGCAGCATGGAGAACATGCCCTTCTGCCGCGCGAGCGCCCGGGCCTGGACCTCGCAGCCCAACGCAGCCAACTGTGCCGTGAGTTCACTGCGGTTGGCGGCGATCCGACCCCGCATGAGGTCCAGTTCGGCCTCCCAGGAGCCGCGCAGCCGCTCATCCTCCAGGATGGTCGTCACGACCGCGGCGCCGTGCTCGGGCGGCATCGAGTACAGGGTCCGGGCGGCGTTCTGCAGGGCCGTCTCGGCGTGCCGCACGGACCGGGCCGAGGCGCCGATGACGACGGCGCAGCCCGTACGGTCGCTGTAGAGGCCGAAGTTCTTCGAACAGCTGACGGCCACCAGCATCTCCGGCACCCGCGCGGCGAGCATCCGGGTGGGGGCCAGGTCGGCCTCCAGCCCGTCGCCCAGCCCGTGGTAGGCCAGGTCGACGAAGGGGACCCAGCCGTTGTGGGCGGCCAGCTCCGCCAGTGCCGCCCAGTCCTGCGGGGAGGGGTCGGCGCCGGTCGGGTTGTGGCAGCAGCCCTGGAGCAGGACGACGTCGTCGTGCCGCGCCGCGCCGAGGTCGCGCAGGACCGAGTCGGCGTCGAAGCCGCCCTCGGCATCGCGCCAGGCGTAGGGGCGCACGGTCAGGCCGGCGGCCTCCAGGATGGGCCGGTGGTTGACGTAGGCCGGATCACTGATCCACACCGTCGTGCCGGGTCGGGTCCGGCAGATCAGGTCGGCCAGCAGCCGCAGGGCGCCGGAGCCGGCGACGGTCTGGACGGCCGCGGCCCGGTCGGCCGGACCGTCGGGGCCCAGGACCATCGTGAGCAGCGCCCGGTTGAAGCCCGCGTTGCCGGAGAGCCCGCGGTACTCCTTGGACTCGGATCGCTCGGCGAGCAGGATCTCGGCCTCGCGGACGGCCGCCATGACGGGCGTGCGGCCCGTCGGGTCGCGGTAGACGCCGAGGACGAGGTTCAGCCGCTCGGGGCGCTCGTCGGTGCCGAACTCGTACGTCAGGTCCCACAGCGGGTCGGTGGGCGGCGGGGGAAGGAGCTCAAGCATCTGCGGGAACCTCGGGTCGCGGGCGGGCGTGCGGGCGGGGACGGCGGTTGGCGAGGACCACGCCGGCGGTGATGAGGGGGACGCCGATGAGCACGGCGACCGCCGGCTTCTCACCGAGCAGCGGCACGGCGAGCAGGACGACGGCCACGGGGCTGAGGCTGCCGACGACCGAGGCGCGCTCGGCGCCGAGCCTGCGGATGGCGAAGGCGTACAGGAGGCCGGCGCACAGGCCCACTCCGAATCCCTGCACCACCAGGAACAGGAGGATGTCGCCGCCCTCGGCGTGCGCGATGCCGGTCGGCAGCGTCCCGGTCAGCACCAGGAGGGCGATGACGGCGAAGGAGGGCAGGCAGAGCAGGCCGATCGAGCCGACGGGGTCGAGGTCCACGTCGCGCAGGCCGACCGTGTAGAGGGCCCAGAGTCCGCTGGCGACGAGGAGGGTGCCCGCGCCGGCCAGCACGTCGGTGTCGACGGGGACGACGTGGCGCCACACGAGCGCGACCACCCCGGCCGCGATCAGGGCGAGACCGGCGGTCTGCGCGCCGCGGGGCAGGCCGCGGCCTCGGGCGGCCATGAGCGCGGAGACGAACAGCGGGACCATGCCGGGGACGATCGAGCCGACGAAGGCGGCCGAGGTCAGGGAGCCGCCGTGCATGGCGGCGAGGAAGAACGGCACCCCCGCCCCGCAGACGATCTTGATGGCGGGGCCGGGTCGGACGGCGGCGATGCGTGCCCGCCGCCGCCACAGCGCGGGGAGCAGGACGACCAGCGGGACGCCGAAGCGCAGCAGGGCCGCGTCGGCGGGCAGGAGGGTGGAGGAGCTCAGGGCTCGGGCGCTGAGGGCGAAGGCGGCCCAGATCGCCACGGTCACCAGCAGGGCGGCCATGCCCTGGGCCTGGGGGGAGAGCCCGCGGCGGCCGGGGTTGCCGGCCTGCGGGCCCACCGCGTCGAGAGGAGCTGCCGCCCCGGTGGTTGTGGTCGCGACCAACGAAGTTGCTCCAGCCTGTGAGAGCGGACCGGTCCGGCCCGTTCCCCCGCAACGCTAGGGGCTGGGCCGGGGCAGCCGATTGCCAGTTCTGTCGCTCGGACATACGTTTGGGGCAGGATCTGCCAAGAACTGCCCCGGGAGGGCCCATGGACGCCGTCGATCTGCAGATCGTCCGGGAATTGCAGGCCGACGGACGCCTGTCGAACCAGGACCTCGCCGACCGCGTCAGGCTGTCCCCGTCCCCGTGTCTGCGTCGGGTCCGCCGGTTGGAGGAGACGGGTCTGATCCGCGGTTACACGGCCATGGTCGATCAGGTCGCCTTCGGTCTCCCCGTCACCGTCTTCGTCCGCATCCGCCTCGAACGGCACACGGCGGAGGCGGTCGCGGTGTTCGAGGAGCATGTCGCGGTCATCGAGCACATCCAGGACTGCTACCTGATGGCGGGCAGCAGTGATTACCTGCTGCGCGTCGTCATCGAGGACCTGGAGGCGTACGAGGCCCTGGTGCGCCACCGGATCCACGCCATCCCCGGCATCGCCTCGATCGAGTCGAGCTTCGCCTACGGCAGCGTCAAGCAGACCCGGACCTACCCGCGGCCCGTCCCCGGCGGGGCCGCACGGGGGCGGTGACGGCCCGGCCCGGCTCCCTCGGACCCCGCCGGGCCCCGTGCCGGGTCGACGGTCGGGCCGTGCGCCGGGGGCGCTACGCCCGGTCGCCCTCGGGGCCTGCGACGGCCGCCTCGAAGGCGGTGTGGGCGGCCGCGTCGAAGAGCACGAACCGGACCTCCTCGACCTCGGTGCGGGTCGCCCGCACCGTCTCGACCGCGATGCGGGCACCGTCGTCCATCGGCCAGCCGTAGATCCCGGTGGAGATGGCGGGGAAGGTGACCGTACGGGCTCCCAGTTCGTCGGCGACGCGCAGGGATTCGCGGTAGCAGGAGGCGAGGAGCGCGGAGCGGTCCTCCTCCTTCGACCACACCGGCCCGACGGTGTGGATGACGTGCTCGGCCGGGAGGCGTCCCGCCGTGGTGGCCACCGCGCGGCCCGTCGGCAGGCCCTTGCCGTAGTGGGAGCGGCGCAGGTCCTCGCAGGCGGCCAGGATCTCGGGCCCGCCGCGTCGGTGGATGGCGCCGTCCACTCCCCCGCCGCCGAGCAGCGAGGAGTTCGCGGCGTTGACGATCGCGTCCGCCGGTTGGGCGGTGATGTCTCCGAGGACGAGGACGATGCGGACCATCAGGAGGCCTTTCGCAGGTGGCGCCAGACCGCCTTGGCGGCGTTGTGGCCCGACATGCCGTGGACGCCGGGGCCGGGCGGAGTGGCCGAGGAGCAGAGGAACACCGCGGGGTGGGCCGTCGTGTACGGGGACAGGGTGAGCTTGGGGCGCAGCAGGAGTTGGAGGCCGGAGGCCGCGCCGCAGGCGATGTCCCCGCCGACGTAGTTGGGGTTGCGGGCCGCGAGCTGCGGCGGGCCGGCCGTGGCGCGGGCCAGTACGAGGTCGCGGAAGCCCGGGGCGAAGCGCTCCAGCTGTCGCTCGATGGGCTCGGTGAGGTCACCGTCCCAACCCGACGGGACGTGTCCGTACACCCAGAACACGTGCTTGCCCTCGGGTGCCCGGCCGGGGTCGACGAGGCTGGGCTGGGCGGCGATGAGGAAGGGGTTGCGGGGGGCCCGGCCGCCGGACGCCAGTTGCAGGGCGGCGTCGATGTCACGGGTCCGGGGCCCGATCTGGACGGTGCCGGCCCGGCGGGGGTCCTCCGCGGTCCAGGGAACCGGCCCGTCCAACGCGTAGTCGATCTTGAAGGCGGCGGCCCCGTACCGGTAGCCCTGGTAGGCGCCGCCCAGTCGGGCGATGCGGGCCAGGGCGGTCGGGGAGGTGTCGAAGACGTACGCGCGGGCCGGCGGGAGGTCGTCGAGCCGTTTGACCTCGAAACCGGTGTGCAGGGTGCCGCCGAGGTCGCGCAGGTACCCGGCGAGGGCGTCGGAGAGGGATTGCGACCCCCCGCGCGGCAGGGGCCAGCCGCCCGCGTGCGCGGCGAGGGCGAAGACCAGGCCGACGGCCCCGGTCCCGATGCCGCTCAGCGGGGCCATGACGTGCGCCACCAGCCCGGCGAACAGGGCGCGGGCCCGGTCGTCGCGGAAGCGGCGCAGCAGCCAGGTGGAGGGGGGCAGCCCGGTGAGCCCGAACCGGGCGAGGGTGACCGGGTCCCGGGGCAGTGCGGTGTTCGGCAGGGACATGAAGTCGCGGGCGAGGGTGTCCCACTTGCCGAGGAACGGCTCCACCATGCGCCGGTACGCTCCCGCGTCCCGCGGCCCGAAGGACGCGGCCGTCTCGGCGACGGACCGGGAGAGCACGGCGGCCGTGCCGTCGTCGAAGGGGTGGGCCATCGGGAGCGGGGCGTGCAGCCACTCCAGTCCGTACCGCTTGAGCGGCATGGTCTTGAACACGGGCGATCCGGCGCCCAGGGGGTGGACCGCCGAACAGGGGTCGTGCCGGAATCCGGGGAGGGTCAGCTCCTCGGTCCGGGCGCCGCCACCGACGGTGTCCCCGGCCTCGAACACGGCCACGGAGTGGCCCCGGCGGGCCAGTTCGACGGCGGCCGTCAGGCCGTTGGGCCCCGCCCCCACCACGACCGCATCGAGAATCGGCGGCACTTGCGACTCCTTCGTCCGATGGGCACTGGCCCCACCCTATTGCGCCGCCCGCGCCTCACGCTCCGCGCAGCAGGTCCCGGACGCGCACGGTCGTGGCCTCGTCGCGGCCGACGGCGAACGGGAGGGCGTTGTCCCGGTCCACCCGGAAGGGCACCCCGTCGACGGTGCTCTGGGTTCCGCCCGCCTCGGCGATCAGCAGGAGGCCGGCGGCGTGGTCCCAGGCCGAGGGCCAGTTGAAGGCCAGGGCGTCCATCTCGCCGCGGGCCACCTTCAGGTATTCCAGACCGGCCGAACCGCAGGGCCGCACGGCGACGCCGGGCACCTCCAGTCGGGCGAGGACGCGCCGCTCCTCCTCCGTCGTGTACAGCGGGTGGGCCGTGGCGACGCGCAGTTCGGCGCCGGGCTCGGGCGAACCGCTGCTGATCCGCTCACCGTTGACGTACGCGCCCTGCCCCCGCACGGCGGTGGCCAGCTCGTCCAGGGCCGGGGCGAAGGTCCAGGAGGCCAGGATCTCGCCACGCAGGGCCAATGCCACCAGGGTGCAGAAGGCGGGGTCGCCGTTGACGAACTGCCGGGTCCCGTCGACCGGGTCGACGATCCAGACGGGGGCCTCGGCGCGCAGCGCCCGGTAGACGTCCGGGTCGGCGTGCACGGCCTCCTCGCCGACGACGGCCGAACCGGGCAGCAGCTTGGTCAGGGAGGCCGTCAGGTGCTCCTCGGCCAGCCGGTCGGCGACGGTGACCAGGTCGTGGGGGCCGCTCTTCTGGTCCACCTCGTGGTCGGCGAGCTGCCGGAACCGGGGCATGATCTCCACGGCCGCCGCCTTGCGCACGGCCTCTTCGACGGCGGACAGGTCACGGGCCAGAAAGTCATCGATCATGCGTCCAGCAAAGCACGCCCGACCGACAAACCCCACCCCCGCAGGCGTCCGAGCGGCGCACGCCGGACGACGCGCGGGTGAACGCACCGGGCGGGTCGTGGGATTGTGGCTTCCGGCCGGCCGTCAGGCCCGCCCTTGACACTGTAAGTAAACTTTCCTAACTTGGCCCGACGTCGCCGTCCGCCGGCCGACCGCACCGCCCCGGGTCCCTGCCACGGACCGCGCCATTCACCTCGTGGCCCGTGAACTCAATGAACGAAATGATGACGCGGCCGTACGCGTGCGGTAATTCTAAGCGGAACCATGCGCCTTGACGTAATTCCGTTCCCGTCCGCCGGAAGACACCGCCGGTTTATTCGCGTCCTACTTACGCGGGCAGCACGAAGCACCGGAAATACTGTCCGTGTCATCCCGGGGTGCGTGCCGAATGGGAAACGGTGAGGCGAAGTCGGCGTGGGTCGACGCCCGTCGGCAAGTATGGCCGAGCCCGGCCGACTTGCGGCGCCCCGCGGGTTTCAGTCAGGTAAATTCGCGCGTGCGGGAGGGGCCGGCGCCCCGTGCGCGCCGGCCCCTCCCGAGTCGGTTACTTCGCCATCCCCCAACGGACCGGGGCGATCTGCTTCGACATGATGGTGATCAGCTCGTAGGCGGCGTGCGACGCGGCGATCGAGGTGATGCCCGCGTGGTCGTAGGCCGGCGCGACCTCGACGATGTCCGCGGAGACCAACTGGCAGTCGGCGAGGCCGCGCAGGATCTCCAGCAGCTCCCGGGAGGTCATGCCGCCCGCCTCCGGGGTGCCGGTTCCCGGGGCGTGCGCGGGGTCCAGGACGTCGATGTCGATGGAGATGTACAGGGGTCGGTCACCGACCCGCTCGCGCAGTTGCTGGGCTATCTCGTCGACCCCGCGCCTCATCACGTCCGCCGAGGTCACGATGCCGAAGCCGAGCTTGGCGTCGTCATCGAGGTCCTTCTTGCCGTAGATCGGGCCGCGCGTGCCGACGTGGCAGAGGGCGGAGGTGTCGATGACGCCCTCCTCGACGGCCCGACGGAAGGGCATTCCGTGGGTGTACTGCTGGCCGAAGTAGTCGTCCCAGGTGTCCAGGTGGGCGTCGAAGTGCAGCACCGCCACCGGCCCGTGCTTCTTGGCGACGGAACGCAGCAGCGGCAGCGCGATCGTGTGGTCACCACCCAGCGTCATCAGCCGGGCGCCGCCGGAGAGGAGCTCGTCGGCGGCGGCCTCGATGGTCTCCACCGCCTCGCTCGTGTTGAACGGATTGGCGCTGATGTCGCCCGCGTCGGCGACCTGGCTGTAGTGGAACGGGTAGACGTCCTGCGCCGGGTTGTAGGGGCGCAGCGTTCGGGAGGCCTCGCGGATGGCGTTGCCGCCGAAGCGGGCTCCGGGACGGTAGGTGACACCGCCGTCGAACGGGACTCCGACGACGGCGATGTCCGCCTTCTCCACCTGGTCGATGCGGGGGATGCGGCCGAACGTGGCCTGACCGGCGAAGTGCAGCGTCCGGTCGGTCTCGGTCGGTGCCAGCGGCGGGGTCGGTCCGTTGGGCTGGGCGGTCATGGTGCGGTCCGTGCCTTTCCGGGTACTGCTGCCCGGTGCCCCGTTGGTGGGCCCGGGCGCGGGTGAGGGGACGCCGGGCGGCTCCCGGGCGTGCGGTGTTCTACTGCGGCGGATTGCCGTGCTTGCGCGACGGCAGGTCGGCGTGCTTGGTGCGGAGCATCGCGAGGGCGCTCGCGAGGACCTCGCGGGTCTCGGCGGGATCGATGACGTCGTCCACGAGGCCGCGCTCGGCCGCGTAGTACGGGTGCATCAGCTCGGCCTTGTACTCCTTGACCATGCGCGCGCGCATCGCCTCGGGGTCCTCGGCGTCCGCGATCTGCTTGCGGAAGATGACGTTGGCGGCGCCGTCGGCGCCCATCACCGCGATCTCGTTGGTGGGCCAGGCGTAGGTCAGGTCCGCGCCGATGGACTGGGAGTCCATGACGATGTACGCGCCGCCGTACGCCTTGCGCAGGATCAGCGAGATCCGCGGGACGGTGGCGTTGCAGTACGCGTACAGCAGCTTGGCGCCGTGGCGGATGATGCCGCC